>JAPUGB010000174.1 GCA_027293165.1 Gammaproteobacteria bacterium | reverse complement strand
GGACCGGCTTATCGCAGCGGCGACGCGGCCAGCACGGCTGTGTTGCCGGCGCTGCGCGCGCTTGGGGTCGATCACCTGGACGCCATCGTTGTATCGCATGCCGACTCGGATCACAGCGGCGGTGCACAAAGTGTTCTTGCGGCATTTCCCGCCGCTGGACTAATTGGGTACAAAGCGATCGCGGTGCGCAGCGACGGTTACCGAGAATGCTATGCCGGTATGAAATGGGTCTGGGATGCAGTGAGCTTCGAAGTTTTACATCCGGATCCGACAATCGCGTGGTCCGACAACAACCTGTCCTGCGTCATCCTGGTTAAGGGGCCGCAAGGGAGCGTCCTGCTTCCCGGTGATATCGAACGCCCGGTTGAAGAATTGCTGACTCAAAATCACTCCGTACCTCCAGTCGATCTCGTCATCGCCCCGCACCACGGCAGCAAAAGTTCTTCGGCCAATGCTTTCGTTAGAGCCACGCGGCCGCGTTTCGTGGTGTTTTCCACCGGTTACGAAAATCGCTGGGGGCTACCCGACCCGGCCATCCAGAAACGTTGGGAACGCAGCGGAGCCTGTTTACTGACGACGGCAGAGCATGGCGCTTTGGTGTTTGAGTCGGGTTCGGGCGGGAGCATGCAACTGGTGCGAGCGCAGCGCCGCATGGCAGGTCGCCCGTGGATTGACCAATCAAACAATACTCCGAATTGCGCTGGGCTAACGCCAAGCCGATGAAATGTCGCCATACGCAGGGTATAGTTGGCCCCGGCGTGAGGCGGCGAACGGGCAAACTATGCTGGAAATCGTAAAATCCGGTGGTTGGGTGATGCTGCCGATCATCATCTGTTCCATCATGGCAGCGGCGATCATTCTCGAGCGTCTCTGGACCCTGCAACAGCGCCGCGTTCTTCCACTCCATCTCACTCGATCAGTCTGGGAATGGGTCAGTAAAGACGAACTGAACCGCGAACACATCAAATCTCTCAATGACAGTTCGCCACTAGGCCAGATTCTTGCGGCTGGGCTTATGAACCGGCACCGGAATCGCGAAATCATGAAAGAGAGTATCGAAGATACCGGACGGCACGTCGTCCATGACTTGCAGAGATACCTCACGCCGTTGGGAACCATTGCAGCAATCTCGCCGCTGCTGGGGCTTCTGGGTACCGTCATCGGCATGGTCAAGGTTTTTGCCGCGATTACAATTCAGGGCGTGGGTAATCCAGCTGTATTGGCGGGCGGAATATCCGAAGCGCTGATTACCACTGCGGCAGGTTTGACCGTGGCGATTCCTGCGCTCGTCGGTTACCGATATCTGCGCGGCAGGGTCGAAGGGCTCGTGGTCAAAATGGAAAAAGAAGCGATTACTTTGGTGGAGGCCCTGCATCGCAAGCGCTATTTAGACGGCCTGGGGCAATCGAATGAATCTGAGTAGCAGCGAACGCGACGAACCCGAGATTAATCTGACATCGCTCATAGATGTCGTCCTGCTGCTGCTGGTTTTTTTCATGATAACCACCAGTTTCGTTAAGGAGTCGCAGATCGCAATTCGCCTTCCTGAAAGCAGTTCCTCCGAGGGGCCGCAGTTCAAAGACGTGGCGCTGGAAATTTCCGTGACCGCCCAGGGCACCTATCTGGTCAACGGAAGGGCGCTACTGGACAATCGCCCGAAAACGCTGGAAGCGGCGATTCGTAAAATTGGCGATTTCAAGGCCGGTCAAAAGGTGACGATCAGTGGCGATGCCCAGGCAAGCCACCAGGCCGTTGTTACCGCAATGGATATCGTGGGCAGGCTTGGCTACGTGGAAATCAGGATTGCGACCGTAAATTCTGACGACGGTACGGACTAAATGTCCCAACCAACTGCCAAGGCCAGTACGGTTGCCGTTTACCGGCGTCTGTTGCGTTCCAGCTCCCAATTCTGGCCGGTGTTTGCTGGTGCAGCAGTCGCAATGGTCGTATACGCTGCCTGCGATACCGGTTTTGCATATTTAATCAAATTATTGACCGCTGTCGTTTCGGCCGGCGAAGACACAACGCCGCGGGAGCAGTTCATTGCGCGCTGGTTGCCGGCCGGTGTCCTTGTTCTGTTTGTCGTACGTGGAGTTTCCCAGTTTTTGTCGACTTACAGCATGGCGTGGATTGCCCGGCAGACGATCAAGCGTTTGCGTGGTCAGGTTTTCGAAAAATATCTGTCTTTACCGACCAGTTTCTTTGATCGTAGCGCGACGGGCGACTTGCTGTCGCGGTTGACGTTTAACGTAGAACAGATTGCCGAGGCGGCATCATCCGTGCTTCTTGTACTTATACGTGACAGCTTGACGATCGTTGGTCTGATCATATTCATGGTTTTCCAGAGCCCAACGTTGTCACTGGTAATTTTGCTGCTGGCACCACCGATTACGCTGTTGATACGGTTTCTTAGTGGACTGTTCAGGCAGCACAGTTTGAGAATCCAGGCGTCGATGGGCAGTGTCACCGGGATTGCCGATGAAGCGTTGCAGGGGCACCAGGTCATCAAAATCTTCAATGGCCAGGATTATGAAGCCCGAAGATTCGGAATAGCCAATGAAATGAACCGTCGCATGAATATGCGCTTGATAACGACTAAATCGGGCGGTGATGCGGTAACTGTATTCCTCACGGCCATCGGCGTGGCCGGGGTGGTGTTTTTCGTCAATCAGATCTCGATTCAAACGGACCAGGTCAACGGATTCCTTGCTGCCATGCTGCTGCTGATGGCACCGATGAAACGCCTTACCAATCTGAACGTTGGCTTGCAAAGAGGCATGGCCGCGGGCGAGAGCATTTTCGAAATTCTCGACCACGACAGCGAGCGCGATACCGGCCTTGTTTCACCGGCCAATATCAAAGGAACGGTCGAATATCGGGACGTCAATTTCACCTATGCCGCTGAGAAGGGCTCCGTTCTGTGTGACATCAATCTAAGCGTTCCGGCCGGACAATCGCTGGCGATAGTGGGTCGGTCCGGAAGTGGAAAATCCACGCTGGTCGGGTTGTTGCCGCGATTCTACGCCCCCGATTCGGGCCGGATATTGATCGACGATGTTCCGATTCAAGACTATTCCCTGCACGGACTCCGTCAGCAGATCAGCCTGGTCAGCCAGGAAGTTATGTTGTTCAACGATACCATCGCCAAAAACATTGCCTACGGTGCTTTGCGTGACGTATCGCTTGGGCGACTGGAGAAAGCGGTGCAGGCAGCTCATGTTGAGGAATTCCTGCGCGATCTACCGGACGGTTTGGAAACCATGGTTGGCGATCGCGGCGTTTTGCTTTCGGGTGGGCAACGCCAAAGAATCTCGATCGCGCGCGCGTTGCTCAAAGACGCCCCAATCCTGATTCTGGACGAGGCAACGTCGGCTCTGGACACGGAATCAGAGCGTCATATTCAGGCGGCATTGGAAAATCTGATGTCCAGCCGGACCACGTTTGTCATTGCCCACCGGCTATCGACGGTGGAAAATGTTGATCGGATTCTCGTCATGGACGACGGCCGGATCATCGAAACCGGAACCCACGCTGAGCTGCTGGCGGCTGGCGGTCATTATGCGGCGCTGCACCGCCTGCAGTTCAGGGATGATGCTGCCTAGTTTGAGCCGGCGGGTCGAAGCCTTCTGGTACGGTAGCTCGCCGTTGGCGGTGTTGCTCCAGCCGCTGTCCTGGCTGTTCCAGGCCGCCGTCTGGTTGCGACGATTGGCCTATCGAGTCGGGTTGCGCCAGCAAGTACGATTGCCGGTGCCGGTCGTCATCGTCGGCAATCTGAGCGTCGGCGGAACCGGCAAAACGCCGATCGTGATCTGGCTCGCCGACTGGCTCAAGCGTGCCGGTTACCGGCCCGGGATCGTCAGCCGTGGCTATGGGGGACGCCGCCAGGAGAACGGTGTCCTGGTAACGGCGGCGAGCGACCCCGTTGAAGTCGGCGATGAACCCATAGTGATCGCCCGTCGAACCGGTTGTCCCGTTTGTGTTGCGCGAGATCGGTCGCGTGCTGCCCAAATGCTGATAGACCACGGTGTCGATATCGTTTTGGCCGATGACGGTTTGCAGCACTATCGTTTGTGCCGGGATTTCGAAATCGTTGTGATCGACGGCGAGCGTGGATTAGGCAATGGCCACTTGCTACCGGCAGGGCCGTTGCGGGAATCCGCTGCGCGCCTGGGCGAAGTCGATCTGGTGCTAATCAACGGCCAGGGTAACGACGCCATCGCCGGGCAACGGTTTGGCTTGGTCACTGATGGGGCCGCGAGTCTGGACGGCCGCCGCTGCCGCCCATTGGCAGAATTTGCCGGCCAGCACGTGTGGGCGGTCGCCGGCATTGGCAATCCGGCCAGGTTTCTTAAAATGCTCGAGAACGCCGGGATGACTGCTGATCTGGTGCCGGTGCCCGATCACGGGCGAATTTCCCTGGCCGATTTGCAGTCGGCGGAGCGCAGACCCGTGCTGATGACCGAAAAAGACGCGATAAAATACAGCGGATCGACGGACCAGGACGTGTGGTATGTTCCGGTCCGTGTGGAAATGGGCTCGAAGGGCGTGGAGTCCGCGCTGATATCGCAGATATTGACCGGCTGCGGGCTCGCCAACCTGGACGGCTGATTGAATTACTGGCCGCCACCGGCGCCAGGCTAGGTTTTAAAGTGGAGCTGCTATGCGAGTCGTCATTCCCGCCCGGTATGCGTCCACCCGTTTTCCGGGCAAGGTCCTTAAACCGATCGCGGGCAAACCGCTGCTGGAGCATGTTTATGCCCGCGCGGTTTCCAGCGGTGCGGAGGTCGTCATCATCGCGACCGATGACGAACGGGTAGTCGAAGCAGCCAGCCGGTTCGGTGCCGATACGATGCTGACAAGTGCTGATCATCGGTCCGGTACCGACCGTGTTGCCGAAGTTGCTCGACAACGGGGGTGGACAGACGACGTGCCGATCGTCAACGTCCAGGGTGATGCTCCTTTGATTCCTCCGGGGAGCATTCGCCAAGCCGCGGCGCTGCTTGAGAAACACGACACGGCCCAGCTTGCCACCTTATGTGTCGATTTAGATGGTCCGGAGCAGTATCGCGATCCGAACATCGTCAAGGTTGTTTGTGATGCAGCGGGACGAGCTTTGTATTTCAGCCGTGCGGCGATTCCGTCTGACTCGCACGAGGCCGCCCAGGATACCGGCTGGTCCGTTGCCAGGCGCCATATCGGTCTGTATGCCTATCGGGCGAGTGCACTGGAACGGCTGACTGGTGCGGAGCCCTGCGAACTGGAACGCCTGGAACGGTTGGAACAACTGCGGGCGTTGTGGTTGGGCATGGAGATACGCGTCGATTTGGCGGCAGAACAACACGGCCCAGACGTCGACACGGAAGCGGACTTGATTCGAGTGGAGAAAATTTTGGCTGCCGACATTACCGGACGGCCGCGCTGATGCCACAACGGAACTGCTCAGAATGATCCGAGTCCTGTTTGTTTGCATGGGTAACACACGAGAAACCGCATAGAATAAGGGCTTTCGGGGATGCTGGGTCGGTTTCGGGTCCGGTTTCAACAAAAACCGCGCAAAACCGCGCAAAACCGCGCAAAACCGTACCCCAGCGGGCTCATACTGACTGAAGATGGCACTTGCTGAATCACTCATATCTGTCGTGGTCGGCTTCGTTCTCGGACGTGGCAGCTTCTCACTGGATCGCAGACGGCGTGTGAAAACCCACCGGGGAGCACTGCGGGCAGAAGCCAACATGTGCGTCCAGCGTGCCCGCAACTACATTAAGGGACCCGTCCTGTCGCCCGTCTACCGCGCACCCATGGAGGCGCACGCGGTGGCGTTTCCTGAACTCCTGCGCGACGGCGTCTTTTCTGAGGATGACGTGACCGTGATCGAAGAGTTCTATTCTCAGGTCGGCGACTTCAACCGGACGCTTGACTTTATCCACGATGCCCGATCTCAGGATTCAAGCAGATTTACTCAGGAAACTAGACGCGCTAAAGCGAAGGCGCAGGTTGTCGTCGACGCGAGCGAAGCGGCACTGGCGGCGGTCAGCAAGGGACTGAAGCCGCTGTCCAAGAATCTCTAACGCACTGCACAGAAAATGTTTCGTCGAAGTTACATGAGAAAATCATCGTAAGTTACCTATCAAGATTCTTCGATCGATGTCCGCTTTCGACCCAAAGCGGACACTCAGAAGTTACCCAGTTGAGGCCGATGCTGCGGCGCAATCAAAGTTCTGCTAACGACCCAAAGCGGGCATTCCTCACTATCACATACGGCCCAGCGCCGGGCTTCCTTATGTCAATGGCGGGCCTGCGGTGATGGGCGTATCGTTACCGGCGAAGAATAACTAACGCCGATAAATGAGAATGGAATAATGAAGCGATTAGTTTGTTTGATCGGTATCGTTGCATTGTTTGCCTGCGGTGGAGGCGGCAGCGATAGCGGTGGCGTCGATAGCGTTGGTGGCGGCGGCGATATCGGTGGTAGCGGTGGACAACCGACTGGCCAGCTATCCATAGCGATCACTGATGCACCAGTGGACTATGCCACTGAGGTTGTGGTGACTATCGATGCCGTGGAGCTGAAGCCAATGGACGGCGAGGCTATTCTGATTGAATTCGAGGCCCGGCAGATTGACCTGCTGGTTTTGCAGGATGGCGCCAGTACAGTCATCCTCAACAGGGAAACCGTGCCAGCTGGTGAATACAACTGGATACGACTGCAACTCCACGGCGATCCAGGGACCGTGGACGACTCCTACGTCATGTTCGACGATGGCTCCTTGCATCCGCTGGTGATCCCCAGTTTTGATGAAACTGGACTGAAGCTCGTCAGCGGCTTCGTTGTTCCGGCCAATGGACATGGCTCCTATACATTGGACGTGGACATTCGGGCGGCCCTGCACGCGCCACCCGGCCAGAACAGCGATTTCTTCCTCCGTCCGGCGTTGCGAATCGTCGATAACACCCTGGTAGGAGAGATTGCAGGAACTGTATCCACCGATTTGATCGATGATGACGCTGGGTGCACCAGCGGCAACGCGGTGTATGTCTACGAGGGCGATGTGATTCCGGATGACGTGGATATGGCGGATAGCGACGACACCGAGCCGGTGACCAGTACCATTGTGAAACTAAATGAGACTACCGGCGATTATGAATACGTCGCAGCATTTCTGCACGCAGGCGATTACACGGTGGCTTTTACCTGCCAGGCTGGCGATGATGATCCAGACTTAGATGACGATATTATCTTCACGGCAATAGACAGCGCAACTGTGGTGGCTGGCGAGACGACTGTCGTCAATCTCTGAGAAAAATGAATGTCCGCTATTGGCCGAAAGCGGACATTAGTGGATGCATCCTAGGCCCCAAAATCGGCCATCTGACAAATTTTGTACTTCTGAGTGTCCGCTAACGACCCAGAGTGGGCATCCTCGG
>JAPUGB010000173.1 GCA_027293165.1 Gammaproteobacteria bacterium | reverse complement strand
CGCCAGCGAGCGGGTCAACATGGCCAAACCGGCCTTGGCGGGCCCGTACACCGGGTGATTTCGCAGCGGGCGCGTCGAGTGCACATCGATCAGGTTGATGATGACGCCACTGGACTCCTGGAGATACGGGGCCGCGGCCTGCGACAGGAACAAAGGGGCTTTCAGGTTGGTGCCGATCAGGTCGTCCCATTGCTCTTCCGTCACGGTTTCCAGCGGAGTGGCGTAGAAGCTCGACGCATTTTTCACCAGGATGTCCAGCCGCCCGGCATGGTCGATCACCGCTTTCACCAGGTGCGACAAGTGCGCGGTCTGTTGCAGGTCTGCGTGCAGCACAATTGCCGAATCGGACCGCTTGGCATTGAGCGCGGCGGCCAATTCCTCGGCCGGTCCGGCGGATTGCCGGTAATGGATTGCAATGCCGGTGCCGTGCTGGTGCAGGCGGCGCGCGATGCATTCGCCGATGCGCTTGGCGGCCCCGGTAATCAGCGCCCATTTGCCGGTTAAATCCTGCTGCTCGTTACCCACGTTTCCTGACCGATGCCGCTAGCGATGGCGTCTAAGATTACACTAGCCGGCATGTCGCACCAATTGCCGCCACCCTCTCCGGAAGCGCTTAAACATAGCGGTGAACTGACGAGCCTGATCCGGCAACGGATCCGGGATGCCGGCGGCTGGATCCGTTTCGGAGACTATATGGATCTGGCGCTATACGCACCCGGCCTGGGTTACTACAGCGCCGGCTCAACCAAGTTCGGTGAAGGCGGCGACTTTGTCACGGCGCCGGAACTGTCCGCTTTATTCTCCCGCTGTATCGCGGGTCAGTGCCGGGAAGTGCTCGCGCAAATGGATTCGGGCGTGATTCTGGAACTCGGCGCGGGCACCGGTCGCATGGCCGCCGACATTCTGCTGGAACTGGAAGCGCTGGATGCGTTACCGGCGCAGTATTTGATTCTCGAGTTGAGCGCCGACCTGCGGGCCCGTCAGCAGCAGACACTGGAGCAACGCGCGCCGCAGCTCGCCGATCGGGTCGAATGGCAGAACCAACTGCCGCAGGAGCCGTTGCCCGCGGTGATACTTGCCAATGAAGTGATCGACGCGCTGCCCGTCGAGCGCTTTTCGATCAGCGACGACGGTCTGATGGAACTGGGGGTTAGCTGTTCCGCGTCCGGTTTTGCTTGGGCAGCGCAGCCTGCCGGTCAGGACCTGAGTTCTGCCGTGGACGAATTGCAGGCGCTGCTCGGCCAGGGGTTACCGGCCGGGCTGACATCGGAAATTCGTTTGCGCTTACCGGCCTGGATGACCGCACTTGCTCACTCGCTGCAACAGGGACTGTTGTTGTTCATCGACTACGGCCTGTCGCGGCGCGAATATTACGCCGAAGCGCGTAGTACGGGCACGCTGCGTTGTCACTATCGGCACCGGGCCCATGCGGACCCGTTTGTCTGGCCGGGGTTACAGGACATCACCGCGTGGGTGGATTTCAGCCAGCTTGCGGACGCCGCTGAACAAGCGCATCTGCAGGTGTCCGGCTATACGACGCAGGCAAACTTCTTGATCGGTGCCGGCCTGGATCGCCAGCTCGAGCGCGCTGCGGGCGCGGATCTGACCGCGCGGGTGGACCAGGCAGGGCAGGCACGCCGGCTGGTCATGCCCGGCGAGATGGGCGAAACCTTCAAAGCGATGGCGCTGACTCGCGGCCCGGTAACGCTCCCCAGCGGGTTTGCCGGCAAAGATTTGCGGCGCACCTTATGAGCGTGCATTCCTCATAAGCAGCAAAACCAACGCTTGGTTTGCGCGGCGGCAACGCTACCGCTTGATCGGGAATCCTGTAATGTGCCCGAGGTTTGCTTGCGACGGGTCGCGTGGAGGCGCGTGTGGATTGGATTGAGGCTGTCGTGTTGGCGTTGGTGCAGGGACTGACCGAGTTCCTGCCGATTTCCAGTTCCGCGCATCTGATCCTGGTACCGCGCTTTCTGGGTTGGGCCGATCAGGGCCTGGCATTCGATGTGGCCGTGCATCTCGGCACGCTGGCAGGCGTGCTGATTTATTTTCGGGCCGAACTCGGCGCCATTTTCCGCGCCTGGCTCGGTTCGCTGTTCCGCCGTCGCACCAACGAAGACGACGCGCGCCTCGGCTGGTCTTTGCTGTTGGCCACCGTACCGATCGGCTTGGGCGGATTGCTGTTCCACGACTCGGTGGAAAGTACGCTGCGCTCGCCGCTGGTTATCGCCCTGGCGACCGGTATCTTCGGCGTGCTGTTGGGCCTGGTGGACCGGCGTGGCGGAGTGGGGCGCAACGAATACACGGTGACTTTTGGTATCGCGATTCTGATCGGCCTGGCGCAGGTTTTAGCGGTGATCCCCGGAACCTCGCGGTCCGGTATTACGATTACCGCCGGGTTGGCGCTGGGTCTGTCGCGCCAGGCGGCTGCGCGATTTTCTTTTCTGCTGGCGGTTCCGGTCATCGCGTTGGCAGCCATGCTCGAGCTCGGGCAGTTGCTGCAACAAGCGGCGCCGGTTCAGTGGGGCACCATGGCCCTGGCCATGTTGGTCGCGGGGCTCAGTGCGTACGCCTGCATCGGCTGGTTCTTGCGCGCGCTGGAACGGGTCAGCATGTGGCCGTTCGCGATCTACCGGGTGTTGCTGGCCGGCGTTATTTTCGTTGCGTTCACCTGAGCATTGCCGCGTACTTAAGATTCGCCCGCGGCGCGAAATTCAGCTTTGACTTGGGCGATCGCCTCGGCGCGCTTTTTGTGGATGGCTGCGCCCAGCGCTTCGCCGGATAGATCCAGATTTTTGAACTGTTCGGCGCTGATTTTCCCCGCGGCCGCACGCGCTTGGCGGATCAAGTCGGCCTGCGTATATGGCACCGTCTCGCGCCCGGTACGCCCGCGTGCATCTGCCTCGCAGGCCAGCAAAAAATCCTCGAACCGCTCTGGCCGGCGAAACGCATCGACGTCTTCAAGCATTTGCAACAAGGTTCCCGGGCGCAACTCCAACGCGCGGTGGCACTTGGTGTGGTATTGCGCGACGTGCACGGCCAGGTCGCGGTGGCGATTCGGAACACCCAGCCGCTGGCATAAGCTTTGCACCAGCGCGATTCCGCGTTGCTCGTGCGCCCGGTGCCCGGGCCATTGCTCCCGGGGCGTCGTGCCCTTGCCGAGGTCATGTACCAGCGCGGCGAAACGTACCTCGCTTGACGGCGACAGCTGCGCGGCGGTTTTGACCGACAGCATCGCGTGCACGCCGGTGTCCACCTCCGGGTGCCACTTCTCCGGTTGCGGCACCCCGAACAATGCATCGAGTTCGGGGTAAATGACGGCCAATGCGCCGCATTGTTTCAAAGTCTCGAAAAACACTTCCGGTCTCGGTTCCGTCAGCGCGAGTTCGGTTTCCCGCCAGACCCGTTCCGAAACCAGCGCATCGGTTTCGCCAGCGGCGGTCATTTGCGCCATCAGTTCCAGCGTATCAACGGCGACCGTGAAGCCGAGATCGTGATAACGTGCGGCGAAACGTGCCACGCGCAGGATCCGCAGTGGATCCTCGCGGAAGGCGTCCGAGACGTGTCGCAACACTTTTGAGTTGAGGTCCTTGAGGCCGCCGTAGGGATCGATGATCGTCCCATCGCTATCTTCTGCCATCGCGTTGATCGTCAGATCGCGACGTTTCAGATCCTGCTCCAGCGTGACATCGGCGCCGCTGTGGACCGTAAAGCCGCGGTATCCCGGACCGGTCTTGGTCTCGGTGCGCGCCAGCGCGTATTCTTCCCCGGTCTGCGGATGAAGAAAGACCGGAAAGCTCTTGCCCACCATGCGATAGCCCTGGGCCTCGAGTGCCTCGGCGGTGCCACCCACGACAACCCAGTCTTTTTCCCGGACCGGCAAACCCAATTGACTGTCACGGACCGCGCCACCGACAAGATAAATGTGCATCGAATCATTGTAGCCTTTATGGCAGTGGTCACATGGATCAGCAGAACCAGGTCTGTTTGCACAGTTTTGGGCGGCAGCGCATTGCTGGCGCTGCTGGTTGGCTGCGAGGCCGGATATTACCTGCAAGCGGCACGTGGGCAGTTCCAGTTGATGCGCGCGCGGGAGCCGGTGGAAACCGTGCTGGCCGATCCCGGCACGAGCCCGGAGTTGCGTTCCAAACTGGAACTGGCCGGTGACGCACTCGCGTTTGCAGAGGATCATTTGTTGTTGCCTGCCAACGGTAGCTACACCGAATATGCAGATCTGGAGCGCCGCTACATCGTCTGGAACGTGTTTGCTGCGCCGGAGTTCTCGCTGGAACCGCAGACCTGGTGTTTTCCGGTGGTCGGCTGCCTGGCCTACCGCGGGTATTTTCACGAATCTGCTGCCGCTGAGTTTGCGGCGAAGCTTGTGGATGGCGGCGCGGACGTTTTCGTCGGTGGCGTGGCGGCGTACTCGACGCTCGGGCGATTTGACGATCCCCTGCTGAATACCATGATAAATATGGGCGAGCAGCGCATGGTCGGCTTGTTGTTTCACGAATTGGCGCACCAGAAGCTCTATGTCAAAGGCGACACGCAATTCAACGAAAGCTTTGCCACCCTGATCGAACAGGAGGGGATGCGGCGCTGGATCGATTTACGCCAGGGGCCTGCGGCCGTCGCTGCTTATCGGCAGGGGTTGGCGCAGCACGAGGAGGTGCGGGCGCTGATTGCCAGCGCGCGTAGCGAACTGCAGGCGCTGTATGCCTCGGATCAGACCGACGGTGAACGGCGGGTGGCTAAGGCTGCGATTGTTGCAGCGCTGCGCGCGAACTACGCTGAGCTCAGTGCGGATTGGCCCGGGCCGGCCCCATTCTCGGGCTGGTTCGGCGGACCGGTCAATAACGCCAGTCTCGCCGCGGTATCGGTCTACGAGGACTACGTGCCGGCATTTCATGCCTTGCTACAGCAGAACAGCGGTGACCTGGCGGTGTTTTATCAGCGCTCCGTGGCACTCGGCGAGATGGAAGTGGAGCAGCGGCGCGCTGCGTTGTTGGCGTTGGCAGGCAACCCCGAACAGCAACCGTAATTACGCAGGCCG
>JAPUGB010000172.1 GCA_027293165.1 Gammaproteobacteria bacterium | reverse complement strand
CTGCAGCACTGACCTGGAACAATCGCATGATTAATATCTCAGCTAGCGAACTCACCCTTTGACCCCATCGCGACGTCGTAGTACAACACCGCCCATGGGCGCGGCGAATTCTATCACAGGGATCAGAATAACTAGGCGCCGCAAAGCACCCACAGCAACTTTCAGCGAATAGTGTGACGGCCGTCACATGTGGCGATACTGTACTGCAACCCAGGCGCGGTGCCGGGGGTATTGTCGGAGGCGACATCGGCACGCCGGAGCCGAGGCAATGCGACCGGTAACGCGCCGCGAATTCATCGCACCAAGCCGCTGGGCGCCGGGATAAATGCTCCGGCGCTACGCTGTCGCTAATGCGCTCTTCGCATTCACCCGCCGCCCGCGGCCGGCAAATCAAGCCTCACGGTCAAGTCAGGGATGGGGTGAGCAAGTGCTGCGTAGGCGCGGTACCGGGGGCGTTGTTGAGGCGACATCGGCACGCCGGAGCCGAGGCAATGCGACCGGCGACGCGCCGGACGTTTAGCAGATGTCGAGGGGTGGCTGAATCAGCCTCTGGGATGATGCTCGGAATGCAACTCTTTCATGCGCTCCCGAGCGACGTGGGTGTAGATCTGAGTTGTCGACAAATCACTGTGCCCAAGAAGCATTTGCACCACACGCAAGTCAGCGCCATTGTTTAGCAGATGGGTCGCAAATGCGTGACGCAGTGTATGCGGGGATAGTTTCCGGCCTATATCTGCCTGCTTGGCGTATCTTTTTATGATGTGCCAGAACGCCTGTCGGGTCATACGGTCACCGCGGCGCGTGGGAAACAGGTAGTCAGTCTGACGTTCCAGGAGAATTTCCGTTCGGGGTCCCGCGATGAACTCGCGCAACCAGCTCTGGGCTTCCTCGCCAAGCGGAATTAGTCTTTCGCGATCTGCTTTGCCGACGACGCGCGCGACACCCTGATTCAGATTAATCTCGCTTTGCTTCAGATTGATCAGTTCAGAGACTCGCAGGCCGGTCGCATACAAAACCTCGAGCATGGTGCGGTCGCGGTGTCCTAGTGGATCACCTACATTCGGCGCCGACAGCAAGGCTTCAACTTCATTCTCACTTAGAGACTGTGGCAAGGATCGGCCGATCGATGGCATCTCGATCTTAAGGGTAGGATCTTCCTGGATAACGCTCTCTCGCAGTAAAAAACGGTAAAAGCGTCGGAAACTGGACAGCTGGCGGGCCGTTGATCGAGGTTTAGCACCTTGCTCAGTGCGCCAGGCGATGAACGCCAGCAAATCGCTTCGGCTTGCGTACACCAAGCTGATATGCCGCGGTGTCAGCCAGCGGTTCAAGCATACGAGGTCGGCACGGTAAGCCTCCAGCGTATTCGCTGAAAGACCCCGTTCCATCCAGATCGCATCGAGAAACCTGTCAATTATCGCCTCGGTGGATCTCGTACCGGTTGCATCGGTATCGACAGACTTAATAGGTGCTTCTGACATTACTCCAGAACAACTCTCTCGGCAAACGCAACTAATCGAGCCACAAAACAGCCGCGGGTCCGGGTATGGCATTGGACCCGCCGGGCTCCAGCACCGATAATGCCGTCCGCTGGCCCAACGTGACTGAGCCTGATGGCATTTCCTCCGCGCGTTGCGCTGCCTACTCAGATATGCGGACTGAGGCCCTTTATCGGTGGTTAAAAGTATGCGTGTCAAAGTCCAGCCGGAGCGTGATGGATTTCACAAAAATCTGAGGGGATAACATAAACGCCTGATTTAACAGAATGTCTTACCTGATCACCGGACTGTTGCGCCTCTGCCACATCGCTTTCGGGCTGTATGCCTGGACCACCTTTGTCGTCTTCAGCCTGGCCACGATCGTCCTTGTGGCCATAACACCGCTCAAATCGCTACGGAGAAGAGTGGCCAAGGCGACTTCGAGGCTGGTATTTAGGCTTACGGGCACGCCACTGGACGTTACCGGCATAGAAAATTTTCCAGGCGGCGCCTCGGTCCTCGTTGCCAACCACTCGAGCTACATTGACGGCGTCCTGTTAACTGCGGTCCTACCCGCGAGATTCAGTTTTGTCATCAAAGGTGAGATGACGCGCATCCCGCTGGTCCACTTCCTGCTGCGGCGGATAGGCGCTGAGTTCGTCAGCCGGGCAGGCACCAGCAAGCGCACCAGCGACGCGCGGCGGCTGCTGCAGTTGGCGCGCGACGGGGAATCATTGGCGTTCTTTCCCGAAGGGACTTTTGTTGCGGAACCGGGCCTTCTCAAATTTCACAGCGGCGCTTTCGTTGCCGCAGTTCGCGGCAAGCTACCGGTGGTTCCGGTCGTCATTCGTGGCACCCGAAAGATGTTGCCAGCCGGTCGCCTCCTCCCGGTGCCTGGCCGGCTCGCCGTCATGGTGAAGGAGCCCGTGCATGCCCGTGCTTTGGATGATCCGGCGCCTAAACTTCTGCAGCTCAGCCGCCAAAGCATATTGGAGAATCTCGACGAACCAGATCTGGGCTGAACCCGTTCGAGTCGAAAGCCAACAGGATCAATTCATTCGTTCTTGGCGGATCATGGAATGCGCCGCATAATGCACTACCCGCGGCACAACCAGCCTTTTGAATCGATGCGGTAATGCCAGTGAATCAGGATCCAGTTGTCATCGTCGCAGCCCGCAGAACCCCGATCGGTTCATTTCAGGGAAAGTTGGCACCGCTAAACGCAATCCAATTGTCGGCGGCAGCCTCGCAGGCAGCTCTGACGGATGCCGGGCTATCCCCCTCGGCAATTGACGAGGCCCTGATTGGCTGCGTGCTGCCCGCCGCAATCGGTCAAGCGCCGGCCCGACAGGCCGTTCTGGCTGCGGGCCTCCCGCTATCAGTTGGGGCGACCACTGTAAACAAAGTTTGCGGTTCCGGCATGAAAGCGGCAATGCTGGGTCACGATCTGCTGCTTGCCGGATCCGCATCCATCGTGCTTGCAGGCGGCATGGAATCGATGAGCAATGCACCTTATATGTTGCCTAAAGCCCGCGCCGGTTACCGCATGGGGCACCAGGAAGTGCTGGACCACATGTTTTTTGACGGGCTGCAAAACCCCTACGACGGCAACATGATGGGGCATTTCGCCGATGCAACGGCCAGGGAATACGGCTTTACCCGGGAAATGCAGGACGAATATGCCATTGAATCGGTAAATCGAGCCCTGACGGCAGCACAGAATGGTAGTTTCGCCGATGAGATCGTGACAGTGGCGGTTAAGAACCGACGCAACGAAGCACTGGTTGACCGGGACGAAGAACCCGATCGTTGTGAGCTGGACAAGATTCCCACCCTGCGACCTGCATTTGACAAGGACGGTACAGTAACGGCAGCCAGCTCTTCATCGATTTCCGACGGAGCCGCCTCACTGATTCTGATGCGCGCCAGTGAAGCAGATAAACGCCGTATCGAGCCGCTCGCGTTCGTCATTGGTCACAGTGGACATTCCCACGAACCGGAGTGGTTTACGACAGCTCCGGTGCACGCAATCAAAAATCTGCAGCGCCAGATCGACTGGAGTTCGGATGACGTGGATTTGTATGAGATCAACGAAGCGTTTGCCTGCGTGACGATGGCAGCAATGAGGGATCTGGACATCGATTCCGCCAAACTCAATGTCAATGGCGGAGCCTGCGCGTTGGGACACCCAATCGGCGCCACCGGGGCCCGAATTACGACAACGCTGGTACATGCCCTCCGCAACCGGGGCCTGAAGCGTGGGATCGCTGCTGTGTGCATAGGGGGCGGCGAAGCTGTCGCCATCGCCGTCGAGACTGCTTGAGTAAAGACAGGCTACATGCCGCTGTAGTTGGGTCCCCCACCCCCTTCGGGGACGGTCCAGTTGATGTTCTGGGCCGGGTCTTTGATGTCGCAAGTTTTGCAGTGAACGCAGTTCTGGGCATTAATCTGGAATCGCTGCTCACCGTTCGACTCCTCAACGACTTCGTATACGCCAGCCGGACAATACCTTTGTGCTGGTTCATCAAACAACGGTAGATTCTCACGAATCGGCAGATCGGGGTCTGCCAATTGGAGATGGCAACGTTGGTCCTCGTCGTGATTCGTGCTGGAAAGAAATACCGACGACAACAAGTCGTGGCTTATTTTTCCGTCGGGTTGTGGATAGTTAATCGGCTTGGCCGTATCGGCTCGCCTGAGATGTTCGTGATCTTGGCCGCGATTGTGCAGCGTAAATGGTAAACGGCCGCGGAAAATGTTTTGATCTATCCAAATGAAGGCCGAGCCGAGCAACAAACCCAACTTGTGCTGCGCAGGCTCAAAGTTACGCGCCTGGTACAGCTCATCATAGACCCAGGAGCCGCGTACTCTCTCCTGGTATCCATTCAAGGCAGCCGCGCTTGAATCTCCGGCCTGATACGCTGCAAAAACCTGCTCGGCAGCTAGCATGCCGGTCTTCATCGCCGTGTGCGAGCCTTTAATTTTTGCGGAGTTAAGAAAACCGGCATCGCAGCCCGCCAGCAGACCACCAGGAAATGTTAGTTGCGGTAATGATTGCAAGCCGCCTTTATTCACCGCGCGGGCGCCGTACGATATTCGCTTCCCGTCCTGCAGGAACTGACTGATGCGCGGATGGTGTTTCCATCGCTGGAACTCTAAAAACGGATCCAAGTGTGGATTTCTGTAATTCAAGGCAATAATAAAACCGACGTAAGCCAGGTTATCTCCCGCGTGGTATACGAACCCACCGCCCTTGGCATCCTCCCTCAACGGCCAACCAAAGGTATGGACAATCAGACCTTCGCGATGCTGCTTCGGCTCGATACTCCATATTTCTTTGAAGCCAATTCCGTAGTGCTGGGGATCGGATTCGTCGCGAAGATCGAATGTCCGCATCAGATCCTTGCCAAGATTGCCGTGACATCCCTCGGAGAAAATCGTGTACGGTGCGCGCAGTTCATAACCAGCCTGATATGATTCCTTGTGCTGCCCGTCAGCGGAGACCCCCATATCACCGGTTGCGACTCCTGTAACCCGGCCATCTTCGTACAGCACCTCTGACGCCGCGAAACCCGGAAAAATATTCGCGCCCAATGCTTCGGCCCGGTCACCCAACCAGCGGCACAGGTTGCCCAGGCTGATGATGTAGTTGCCTTTGTTGTGCATCGGCGCCGGTACCATCCACCCTGGTACCTTCAGTGCCGATGTATTGGAGCTCATGAAAAAGACATCATCGCCGGCGACCCTGGTCGTAACCGGGGCACCGAGTTGCTGCCAGTCGGGAAATAACTCGTTCAGCGGCGTAGGGTCGAACACTGCCCCGGAAACAATGTGAGCCCCCACCTCGGAGCCCTTTTCGACGACGGCGACATTGAGTTCCTCATTCGCATCCCGGGCGAGCTGCATTAGCCGGCAGGCAGCCGACAAACCGCACGGCCCTGCGCCGACGATCACGGCATCGAAATCCATGCTTTCTCGTTCTGGCACTTCGATCCTCGTTGCTAATTTTCAGGTAACACTGAAGCGCCGTCATTGTAGCACCGGCACTTTGGGTCATTGCGGCCAGCGACCGATTGCGCCAGCGTTTCAGGACCTTTGCCGGTCCGTTAATCAACGAGTACAGTTAGCAGCGCTGACGACGTACTGCACCATGTAATGCCACAACGTCAAATGATCAATCCGCAATGGAACTAGGTCGCCGCTACCTCAAGACGATGCAGGATCAGGGGCACTCCCCCGATCGGGCCCAGCTGAGCGCATTGGGCAGTTTGGCACGCGTACAAACCGAGCTGGGAAACAGGCGCCCGCCTGGAAAAGGTTTTGCGCGCTTGCGCCGGAATATTCTCGGTCGATTTGCGGCCGGCACACCGGTGCGGGGTGTGTACCTTTGGGGCGGAGTTGGTCGCGGCAAAACCTTTTTGATGGATCTATTTTTCGATAATCTTCCTTTCGACGACAAGTTGCGTTTTCATTTTCATCGATTAATGTACCGCGTACATAGCCAGCTAAAAGAGCATTCTGGAAAAATTGACCCGATAGACACAGTTGCTGAGGGCCTGGCGGACCGGGCCAGGATCATTTGTTTTGATGAATTTTACGTGTCGGATATCGGCGATGCGATGATCCTTGGCAAATTGCTACAGTCTTTGTTTGACCGGCGAGTTTGTCTGGTTGCAACCTCAAATATACCGCCTGATGATCTATATGCGGGAGGTTTGCAACGAAACCAGTTCCTTCCGGCCATCGACTTCATCAAAAAGAATACGGAAACGGTGCACGTTGATGGCGCACTTGATTACCGGCTTCGCGTTCTGGAGCAGGCGGAAATCTACCACTCTCCGCTGGACGAAATTGCGGAATTAAACCTTGCAAGCTATTTCGAGAAAATCGCGCCTGATAAAGGTTCCAGTGGCCAAGCGTTAGAAATACTTGGCCGAAACATTACGACCCGCCGGCGTGCCGACGGGATTGCCTGGTTCGATTTTGCGGAACTTTGCGGTGGACCACGTAGCCAAGCGGACTATGTCGAACTGGCCCGGTGCTTTCAAACGATCATTGTTTCCCAGACACCCATTCTGAACGAAGCAATGGAAGATGAGGCGCGCCGCTTTATAGCGTTGGTCGATGAACTGTATGATCGTCGAGTTAATTTGATCGTATCTGCGGCGGCGCCTATCGACAGTTTGTACGCAGGTAAGCGCCTTGTGCAGGAATTTAAGCGCACAGGCAGTCGACTCAACGAAATGCAATCAACCCAATATCTCGCTCGGGCTCATATACCGTGAATGCTGAGGCGCGGAGTCGCTGTGCTTGTTGCCGAGCGAATCTATCAACCGAATGCGCGCAGCTTAAGCGGCGAGTATTTCACGTCTGTTATAATTTCCGCCAACCTACCCCGGCGGCCCACAGGCGGACGTCGGCGTCTGACGGCGCAATGACTAACTAGAGCAATATGGCTGCGAAAGCCTCTATCGCCCTAAAGGGACGCGGCACTGCCGATTCCAAGCAGAATCTTCTAACAGCAATTGCAGCTTCCGTTCCGGACCAGACCATCAGCCGCGTGCGGGGCCGGCCGTTTATTGCCGAGTATTACCGCGACCTGTCTACCGACGACCTGCGGGCGAATCCGCCGGATCAGCTGGCCAGAGCAGCACTTTCACACCTAAAACTTGCCAGCTCGCGGAAACCAGGTGTGGCGAAAGTCCGGGTATACAACCCCGACACGCGCCGGGATGGCTGGGTATCGGACCGAACGGTCATTGAAATCGTCAACGATGACATGCCCTTCATCGTGGATTCAGTGGCGGCGGCGATCGTTCGACTTGGCCGGTACGTTGCGCTTACCGTACACCCGACATTCCAGGCGGTTCGCGATCAGAACGGAAAACTGATCAAGCTTTCGGTTACGAAGGCATCTGCCGGCCAACCGCATACAGAATCGATGGTCCGCTTCGAAATTGGCCGCATACCAGTTCGCGCGGACCGGGCGAATCTGGCAGCCGCCATTCGCGAAAGTCTCGCCGATCTCCGGGCAGCAGTCCACGATTGGCAAAAAATGCTCGCCAAGCTGCAACAGGTTTTGGATGCAGCCAGAACCGGCGATATTCCGGTCCCTCGTTGGCGATTGAATGAAAGTGTCGAACTTCTCAGCTGGCTTGCCGAAAACAATTTCACTTTCCTGGGCTACGGCGAATATAAATTGACAGAAACAAAAGGGGGAGCAGTCCTGCAGCCTTCGCCTGGATCAGAACTCGGCATCCTACGCAAGTCGTCCGGTAGAACAGCACCGCGAATTCTCGAGCAAATAGTTATCAATGAGGCACAGTCACGAGATCTATTAGTCATCACAAAAGCAGATTCCCGCTCAACAGTTCACCGGAATGTGCATCTGGATTACATAGGCGTGCGTATTTTCGATACCGACGCAAAGGTGATCGGTGAACACCGGTTTATTGGTCTGTTTACGTCTGCCGCGTATAACCAGAGCCCGAGACGGGTTCCATTGATCAGGGAGAAGGTTCGGCGAATCTTTCAGCGCTCCCGGTTCGACCCCGACTCCCATCGCGGTAAGGCATTGATGCACATCCTTGAAAATTACCCTCGCGATGAGCTGTTCCAGGGCCGAGTTGCAGAACTGACAAAGACAGCGATCGGTATCCTGGACCTGCAGGAACGCCGCAAGGTGAAGCTTTTTGTCCGCAGAGACCTATTTCGACGCTACGTTTCATGCCTCATTTTTGTACCCCGCGATCGATTCAATACGCGGGTTCGGGAAAAGATCGAGCGGGTTCTCGAGCGTTCCTTCGATGGCGTCACGGCCGATACGGAAGTCTCCATATCAGATTCCGTGCTCACACGAATTTATACGATCGTATGGTTTAAGCCCGGTAAAGCCAGGCGGTTAGAAGTCACGCAAATTGAGAAAGAGATTGCCGACTCTGTAGTGACCTGGCAGGACCGGCTGCATGGGGCATTAATGAAACGCTATGACGAAGAGCAGGCAGCCCGATTGTTCTTAGATTATGGCGAAGCGTTCCCTGCCGGGTATGCAGAAAACGTTGCCGTAGAACAAGCCACCCAGACCATTGAACTGGCCGAACGCATACGGACTCAAGCGAGCCCAATAGAGCAATGGCTTCGGTGGACCTCGCAGGATCCCGGACAACAACTGAATTTTACTGTCCTCAAACCCGGTGACCCGCTACCGCTTTCAGACGTGCTGCCGGTCCTGGAAAACTTCGGCATGAACGTGGCGAGCGAGCGCCCTTACCAGCTCAGCCTGGATGACGGCACGCGGATCGCGCTGCAGATTTTCGATCTGGAGCACCCGGGCGGGCAGACTGCCGACGAAGATACTAGAGCCGATCGTTTCAAAAAGGCGTTCAGTCGAGTAATCGACGGATCAGTGGAAAGTGACGGCCTGAATCGACTGGTCTGGCTTGCCGCAATGTCGTGGCAGTCCGTCGTCATACTGCGGACTTACTGCCGCTACATCATGCAGACGGGCGTGCCGTTCAGCCAGGCCTATATGGACCAGGTACTATCCAGTCACCCCGAGATTGCACGCCTGATGATCGACCTGTTCGAGGCGCAATTTGAGCCTGACATTGCGGCCGGGGCACGGCGGCAGCGCGTTGACGACTGCAACGCTGCCTTGCGCCAGGCACTGGAAGAAATAAGCGGCCTTGATGAAGACCGGATTCTCCGTGCTTACAGCAATGCTATCAATGCGACTTTGCGCACAAACTTTTTCGTGGTTGATCAAGACGGCGACCCGCTACCTTATCTGTCGCTGAAAATCGATCCGAGAAAGATTCGCGGGCTCCCCGAGCCGCGGCCGAAATTCACGATCTTTGTGTACTCACCGGATGTCGAAGCCATACACCTTCGTGGCGGCGCCATAGCCCGAGGCGGGCTGCGCTGGTCCGATCGTCGCGAGGACTTTCGAACCGAGATTCTCGCGTTGATGAAAGCCCAAATCGTCAAGAATGCGCTGATCGTGCCAACCGGTGCGAAAGGTGGGTTTGTGGTCAAGTCTGCATCGACGGAAGACCGCACGGTACAGCTCGAGCAGGTCAAACACTGTTACGTCACGTTTATCCGAGGCATGCTCGATTTAACCGACAACATTGTCGATGACAACATTGTTCCACCGCCAAAGGTCGTGCGCCGGGATACGGATGACCCATACCTGGTGGTGGCGGCGGACAAGGGTACCGCAACGTTTTCCGACCTGGCCAATTCAGTTGCCGCCGAATACCGGTTCTGGCTGGGGGACGCGTTTGCTTCCGGCGGTTCACACGGGTACGACCACAAGCAGATGGGCATCACGGCTCGCGGCGCCTGGGAGGCGGTGAAGCGGCATTTCCGGGAATTCGGCGTTGATGTGCAGAACCAACCATTTACGGTAGCCGGTATCGGCGACATGTCCGGCGACGTGTTTGGAAACGGGATGCTTTTGTCCAAACGCACAAGGCTTCTTGCGGCATTCAATCACCAGCATATTTTTCTCGATCCCGATCCCGATCCGGCGATCAGTTTCCAGGAACGGCAGCGACTATTCCGAGCGACGGGCTCTGCATGGTCAGACTACGATTCACAGGCCATATCTACCGGTGGAGGTGTATTCGAACGGCGGGTTAAACGGATCGAGCTCACCCCCGAAGTCCGCGCGATGCTGGGGACCGAACAGGAATTCGCAACGCCACCGGAAATCATTAAGCTGATTCTGACTATGCGCGTAGATCTGCTGTGGAACGGAGGGATCGGCACTTACGTGAAAGCGTCGACGGAAGCCCACCTCGATGCAGACGATCGCAGCAATGACCCTGTACGGGTCGATGCCGACCAATTGCAATGCAAAGTCGTCGGCGAGGGTGGAAACCTTGGCCTGACGCAGGCGGCACGAATCGAATTCGCTCAGCACGGAGGACGAATCAACACCGATTTCGTGGATAATTCCGGCGGCGTCGACTCCTCGGATCGCGAGGTCAACATCAAAATATTGCTGAATCTCGCGCTTCATGAAGGGCAGCTCACCATGCCCGCACGCAATCGCCTGCTGCCGGCCATGACGGATGAAGTCGCGGCGCTAGTGCTACGTAACAACTACCAGCAGACACTTGCGATAAGCGTTGCAGAAGCCTCGGCGGCCAACCGACTCCTGGAGCACGCCGAGCTGATCAAACTACTCGAACGTAGCAGTGGCATTGACCGCAGGCTCGAAGTTCTGCCTGATGAAGAGGCGATTGCCGAGCGGCAGGCCCGGGGCCAGGGCCTGACCAGACCAGAGCTTGCTGTCATCGTCAGCCACGCAAAGATTCACCTGTTTGATGAACTTCTTCGGTCCGATGTTCCCGAGGACGAGTTACTTGCTAAAGATGTCATTCAGTACTTCCCCAAGCGTTTGCGAAATCGATTCAGCGATTTCATCGCGTTGCATCCGCTGAAGCGGGAAATTATTTCGACATTGATCGCCGACAGTGTCATCAATCGCATGGGCCCGACATTTGTTCTTCGCGCACAGCAGGAAACCGGTGCCGACACCGGCACGATAGCGCGAGCCTACAGCATCGCTCGCCAAGTACTCGATATGCGATCTTTCTGGGCCGAAGTCGAGGCCCTCGACAATGTCATTCCTGCTGACGTCCAGTACTCCCTGCTGTTCCAGTCGAGTCGCATACTGCGCCATTCGAGTTACTGGTTTATTCAGAACCATGCGGGAAACCAGGATATAGCGAACAGCGTCGAGCGCCTGCGGCCGGGCGTCAATGGCCTTCTGAACAGCTTCGACAAAATCCTGGTCGGCGCACCGAAACAGCGTTTCGAGGAATTGACTCTTCGATACCAGAACCTCGGCGTTCCCATTCAGGTCGCCAAACGAATGGCCTCATTAATGGGTTCAACAATGGTGCTCGACGTGGTCGAATTGGCTGACGAATCCGGTCAAAAAATCAGTCGCGTCAGGGAAGTCTATCTGGAGATATCCCAGGGTCTCAGCATCGGCTGGCTGCGTGAGCGGATCGAGAACCTCGAGGTCAGTGGCCGCTGGGAAGCAACGGCCCGCAGCAGGTTGCGCGAGAGCCTGTTGGCGGTGCATCGACAACTGGCTGCGAATCTTCTGCGTCGAGGTACCTCACAGCCAGGTACGACCCTGGTCTTGGACTGGCTCGCCCAGCAAGGTCCGCAGATCCAGCGAACGAAACAAATGCTGCTGGATATGCGGGGGCAGATAGACATCGCCTTTCCGGCACTTACCGTCGCCGTGCGCGAACTACAGCAACTTGCGGACAGCTGATAACGACCAATCAACCCGGTTACACTACTTTGCCATTGAGCAACCGCAGGAGATCGTGAATGGCAGGGAAACTGGTAATGTGTCGGCATGGTGAGAGCACCTGGAACCAGCAAAACCTGTTTACCGGTTGGACCGACGTCGATTTGACGGAACAGGGAATCGACGAAGCACAAATTGCTGGCCGGCAGTTGCGGGAACTAGGAACAACGTTTGACATCGCTTTTACGTCGGTGCTGAAACGAGCGGTTCGCACCCTATGGCTGATGCTCGATGAGATGGATCTGATGTGGATTCCTGTCGAGCGATCCTGGCAGCTGAATGAGCGGCATTACGGTGCGCTGCAGGGGCTGAACAAAGCGGAGACCTCCGCCGAGCATGGCGAGGAGCAGGTGCATATTTGGAGGCGCAGCTACGACATTCAACCGCCTCCACTGGATGACAATGATGAGCGCCATCCAAGATTTGACCCCCGCTATCGGCATGCAGACAAGTTGCCCGCAACCGAGTCATTGAAAGACACGCTGAATCGCGTGCTCCCGTACTGGGATGAATCTATCGCGCCGCGCCTGCGGGCGGGCGAGAACGTGTTGATCGCAGCGCATGGAAATAGCATGCGGGCGCTGGTGAAAATGCTGGATGGCATCTCCGATGAAGAAATAACCGAATTTAATATCCCCACCGGTGTCCCGATGGCTTACCAACTGGACGATAGTCTGAGTCCGGTCAGCCGCGAATTTATCGGCGACCCTGAGGCGATTCGGAAAGCAACAGAAGCCGTTGCGAAACAAGCCATGCGGAAATGATCTATTCGCTTGGAGAACAATCCCCCGTCGCCCACGGAGAGAATATCTTCATTGCCCCCGGCGCGGCAGTCATCGGGAATGTTCGCCTTGAGCCGAATTCCAGCGTTTGGTTCGGTGCCGTACTGCGTGGCGATATTGAGCCCATCACGATAGGCGAAGGCTCCAACGTACAGGACGGTTGTGTACTGCATACTGACCCAGGCTACCCTTTAACGATCGGCCGGGATGTCACGATCGGGCATATGGTGATGCTGCACGGCTGCGAAGTTGGCGACAATTCGCTGATCGGCATCGGCACGACGATCATGAACGGCGCACGCATCGGGGCCAATTCCATCGTCGGTGCGCATACCCTGATTACCGAAGGGAAATCCTTTCCCGACGGCGTGCTGATTATCGGTGTGCCGGGGCAAGTGGCTAGAGAACTGGATGCGGCGGAGATCACGGCACTGCCTGACCGCGCCGCCCGCTACAACGAGAGGGCACTCGAGTATCGTTCCTCGCTGCGGTCCATTGAATGAAAACGTTCCGCTAGGAACTTTTCCGCTCCCGCATCAACCCCTCCTGTGCTGTGGATGCAACCAGAACCCCGTCTCGGGTGAAGACCTGGCCGCGCGACAGACCGCGGGCGCCAGAAGCACTTGGGCTGTCAAAGGAGAATAGCAACCATTCGTCAAAGCGGCATGGGTGATGAAACCACAAAGCATGATCGAGACTGGCCATTTGTACTTGTTCGCGAACGAAGCGCAGACCGTGCGGTAATGTGGCTGTGCCAAGAAGTTCATAGTCCGATACATAGGCCAGCAACACCTGATTAGTTTCTTTGTCATCTGGAACGCGATCGATCGTTTTCATCCAGATATGCTTTACCGGCTTGAGTTTCTCATTCGATAAGAAATCAGGCATGTCAACCGGGCGCACGTCGAATGGCCTGTCTATGGTCAGGAAGCGGCGCACTCTTTCCGGAAGTTTCGCGAGAACATTCCGCTTGATGTCACGCAAGTCTTCCAGACCGTCCGGGCCAGGCACGTCGGGCATTTCGGCTTGGTGCTCCAGACCGGCCTCCTGGATTTGAAAGGACGCGGTCATGTTAAATATTTGTCGGCCGTGCTGAATGGCGACCACGCGTCTGTTCGAGAAGCTGCGACCGTCTCTGGCTCTATCCACCTCGTAGACGATCGGCGCCTCCATGTCACCGCGGCGCAGAAAATAAGCGTGCAGGGAATGCGCGACTCTCCCGTCGACTGTTTGGCACGCTGCACGGAGTGCCTGTCCCAGCACCTGGCCGCCATATACCTGCGGACTGCCGATATCACGGCTCTGGCCACGGAAAATGTTGTCTTCCACCCGCTCCAGCGTCAGCAGTTGCAGCAAGTCAGCGAGCACAGGATCCATAGATTTTCCCTAGGGGACGCATTGTTGGCCGAGCTATTGTATACACAGGGCCGGTTTGACACGAAGCGCGCTGTCAGCGCGATCGTCCGTCCGGGCAGCTAAGTGGGCGATATGGTAGTTTGAGAAAATCGCGGAACCAGGGAAACAGGCCAATGACTGAACTGCAAACGGCCGGGGGAGCTTGGGGGACACGCCTTTGCATGGTGGCAATCTACCTGACGGCCATCGGGGCGATATTGGCCCTGGCCGCCGGACCCGGTTACCGGGCCGGCATCGTCGGCGTGGGCGCGGGGCTGCTTACTTACGTGGCCGCGTCTTTGGCAATGCTGTTCGCGACCATGGTCGCAGCAGTTGGGCTGGCCATGACCAAGGGCGTATCGCAGGGGCTCACCTGGGTGGCATTCTTCGCGGCCTTGCTCGTCACGGTTAATAACGTGGTCTGGTTGAACCGCGCCCGGGGCGCCCCGCCAATCCACGACATTACGACAGACTTCGATCAACCCCCGGAATTTATAGCGATATTGCCGCTGCGTAGTGATGCACCAAATCCCCCTGAATATGCTGGTGACGAGGCGGCCGAACTGCAACGTAACGCGTATCCGGATATTGAAACCATCGTGTTGCTCGATCCGGCCGGATTAGTGTTCGACAGTGCTCTCGCAGTGGCTGGTGAGCTGGGCTGGGAAATCGTTGACAGCGATGCCGAAGCGGGGCGTATCGAAGCAACCGATACGACTGCCTATTTCGGCTACAAGGATGACATCGTGATTCGCGTAAGCTCCGAAGGGTCTGAAACCCGCGTGGATGTCCGCTCCAAATCCCGTGTCGGGATCGGCGACGTGGGAACAAATGCAAACCGCATCCGACGTTTTGGCGAACGCCTGCTCGAAGTGACTCGGCGCTAGGCAGGATTCAGCCAGCGCACGGACCTAGACTCCGGCCAGAAAATACAGGCCGATCGTTTCAACCACGCAAGCCGGCTTGGCTTGACCTTCAACCTCGACGGTGCAGTTGAGAATCAGCTGCAGCGCACCCGCCCGTTTCCGGGCTGAATTGAGTACGGCACGTAAGCGTACCCGGCTACCTACCGGCACCATGGCCTTGAAGCGCGCCTTGTTAATTCCGTAATTGATTATTCGTTCCAGACCGACAAATTCGACAAAGTTGTCGATCAGCGCCGGAATCAAGGCCAGCGTCAGATAACCGTGAGCAATCGTCGAACCGATGGGAAAATCTCGTGCCGCCCTGTCGGGATCCACGTGTATCCATTGATGATCGTCCGTCGCGTCGGCGAATAGATTAATACGCGCCTGATCAACCAGAACCCAATCCGAGACACCGACTTCGGTACCCACCAGCGCCCGGGCATCCTCAATTGTGCGAACCATGTGGGGCATGGGTATTGCCCGCCTCAGTCGTCCGGATCCCGGATCATTTGCATAAACTCAGCGCGGGTTCGCGCGTCGTCACGAAAAGCTCCGATCATGCGGCTTGTAACCATTTTGATATTGGTTTTATTTACACCGCGAGTCGTCATGCACTCGTGCTGGGCTTCGATGACAACGGCGACGCCGCGCGGCTCCAGGGCGTCATTGATACAATCCGCAATCTGTGCAGTCAGCTTCTCCTGAACCTGCAGCCTTTTCGCATAGGCCTCGACAACTCGAGCCAACTTGCTGATTCCGACAACTTTTGCGCCGGGCAGATAACCAACATGAGCCTTGCCGATTATGGGTGCCATGTGATGCTCACAATGGGATGCGAAATCGATGTCGCGAAGCGCGACAATCTCATCGTAACCGTCTGCCGAGGCGAACGATTTACCCAGCAGGTCGGCCGGATTGACAGCGTAGCCCTGGAACCAGTCACGGAATGCGCTGACGACCCTTGCCGGGGTACGCAGCAGCCCCCGCCGGTCTGGATTTTCGCCGATCCATTCCAATAGCACCCGCACGGCTGCTTCGGCCTGTTCTTGGGTGGGGCGGTCGGCTGAGCTATCGTTCATACGATTGTTTCCTTTCAAGCTGCCACACGAGGTGCTGGCTCTGCGACTACGGTCACCGAGCCGTCACCCGGCCAACAGATCACTGATCCGGGCAAGGTCCTCTGGCGTATTGATGTTGTCCAGCGCATTGGACCGGGGCAATTCAAGTTCGCACAGTTCCGATTGAACCAGCAACGTGCGCGGACTCGTCTCGAGCCCCTCCTCAGCGAGGCGCCGGAACCGGGCAAGGGTACCGGGTTCGTATATGGCACACAACGGTTCCGGCAAACCATCTTGAGGATTAGCGAATGCCGTGGCGGCTTTCTGCGAGTCACGCTGCTCAATCAGCGCGCGAATGATCGCGCCATCAACCAGAGGCATGTCGCAGGCGAGAACCAGCCATGCCGCCTCCGGGTAGGCGCGATGGGCTGACAGTATGCCGGCCGCCGGGCCAAGCTTGTCGTAAGCATCGATGATCGGTTCATGTTCAAAGCGACTGGAATCGTCGAACTGATCAGCGCGAACGGACAGGTGGACGTGACCAAGATACTCAGCAAGCAGGTCCGCGGCTCGCTCGAGCTGGCTGCGCCCAGCGATTTCGAGTTTCGCTTTATCCCGCCCCATGCGCCGGCTTTGGCCGCCGGCGAGAACCAGACCTCGCAGTTCTCCGGGCTTCGGCCCGACACCGTCACTCATTCGCCGTACCTGAGATATCCCCCACCGACGGTGCCTTGTAGTCGCTTTTTCCGCCCGTTTTGCTAACCAGTCTCACGTCGGTGACGACAATGTCGTGAGAAAGGCCCTTGCACATGTCATAGACGGTCAACGCAGCGACGGTCACCCCGGTCAGCGCCTCCATCTCCACACCGGTCTTATGGTAAACCGTGGTTTCGCAGTCGATCACAGCGTCGCCGCCGTCATCCAGCCGAATCCTGATCTTGCAACTTTCGAGACCGAGCGGATGACAAAACGGGATCAGTTCATGAGTCCGCTTTGCGGCCATGGTTCCGGCCACGATCGCGGTCTGGAATACCGGCCCCTTGGCCGTATGTATGTCGCCATCCTGCATCGCGTCAGTGACCACCGAAGGCAGTTTAACGCGCGCGGTGGCGTGAGCTTGTCTCGTTGTCGCGCTCTTGCCACTGACATCCACCATGGTCGGCTGATTTTTCGAATCGATATGGGAAAACATTGGTCTACGGTCACTCCGGAATGGCTTTTCCCTGAATTATACATTGGCTGCAGGGATGTCCCCGGAGGTCAGTCCGGCTCAACTACCGCAGCATGAACCGATCAGACATCAAGCGTGGCCCGGGATATCAGGCGAATACTGGTACCGGCCAGCTGAGAAGGTCTGGAACAGCATGACCCAGAACGACAGCACGCCCCAGGTCAGTCCAATAACGACACCCCAGTCAATGATTCCGCGCCACGGTTGCTCAATCTGTTGCAGCAGCAGTACAAGCACAACGATTGCCACGGTACCAATCCAAATCACCAGCATAGTTCGACGCGAAGCCGCAAAATAGCCGGCGCAAAACAGCGGCGCCAAAAGCCCGTTGAACAGTCCTCCATGCCGGTAAAGATAAAATGCCCGGGCCGCTGACCGCGGCGAAAAACGCCGCTGAAATCCCCGATATCCCTCCGCGTAGGCCATAAACAGAAGATTCACGATCAATGTGATCCAATGCCAGACATGCCAGTCTTCTTCTGCCGCCGCCAGTGAAATTCTGCCCAGGCGGTAAATGGCAAAGATCAGCACACCGGATAGTCCGGTCATACCCCAGATTGCGGCGAAAGCGTTCAGAATTAACCTGCGGCGGTCGGTCATCTTCTAACGGCGTTGAGAATCGGTCCGATGAGACCATCGATCAAGACAAAATCCCGACTGGATCCAGCGAAGGTAGCTTGCATAACGACCTGATATTATCAACGCGTCGGCAGACCGGTGGAAGCAAAACGGCCGGCACGGGAAAATAACACATGGGTCACACGATAATCGACAAACTGTGGAACGAGCACTGTATTGCTGATCTCGGCGATGGGACCTCCCTTCTATATATAGACCGGATATTTCTACACGAACGAACCGGCAGTGTCGCGCTAAAGGGCCTGGAGGACCAAGGTCGTCACGTGCGCAACCCGGAGCAGGTGTTTTGCACGATGGATCACATTGTCGATACGACCCCCGGCCGCGGCGACGCGACTCGCGTACCCAACGGAACGGATTTCATTAAAACGACCCGTGACGCCGCTCGCGCAGCAGGTCTCAATCTGTTTGATCTCGGTGATGACCGACAGGGAATCGTCCATGTCGTCTCGCCGGAACTCGGTATCGCAGTGCCCGGCGTTACGCTGGTCTGCCCCGACAGTCACACTTGTACCGTGGGCGGGATTGGAGCGCTGGCATGGGGCATCGGTTCTACCGAGGCGGAGCATGCGCTGGCGACCAAAACACTGGTCGTCAAAAAGCCCGCTGCTATGCGCGTCCGTTTCGAGGGCCATATACCCTTTGGCGTCACGGCGAAAGACATGATCCTGCATCTGATCGGCAAATACACCGCCTCCGGCGGAGTGGGCTACGCGATTGAATTTGCCGGCCAGACAATTTCGGACCTGCCAATCGAGGCGCGCCTGACCCTGTGTAATATGGCGGTGGAATTTGGCGCCTGGACCGGCGTCGTTGCTCCCGATGCAAAAACCTTTGAGTACGTGAAGGGCCGTCCCTATGCGCCCAAAGCTGAGGCCTGGGACCGGGCGGTTGAACACTGGAAGTCACTGGTCAGCGACTCCGACGCTGAATTTGATCGGGAAATAACCATCGATGTTGCCCAAATTGTCCCGCAAATTACCTGGGGCACCAGCCCGCAACACGAAACGGGGATTGATCAGCGTGTTCCGGATCCCCGGCAGGAGCCCGATGCAAACCGCCGCCTGTCGATGGAACGCGCGCTCGAATACATGAGCCTTGAGCCCGGCACGCCGCTCGAGGGCATTCCAATCGATGCCGCATTCATTGGCTCGTGCACTAACAGCCGCCTCAGCGACCTGCGTAACGCCGCCAACATTCTCAAAGGCCGAAAAGTTGCTCCGGGCGTCAAAGCTATCTGCGTTCCAGGATCAACCCAGGTCAAACTGGCTGCTGAAGCGGAAGGACTCGACCGCGTATTCACCGAAGCCGGCTTCGAGTGGCGCGAGTCCGGTTGCTCGATGTGCTTTTTTGCCGGTGGAGAAAGCTTTGGGGTCGAGGAACGCGTCGTCACCAGCACCAACCGAAATTTCGAAAACCGACAGGGCCCACGCACCCGATCACACCTCGCAAGCCCGACGACGGTGGCGGCATCCGCCGTGCTAGGTAATCTTGCCGATGTGCGGAAACTGGAACGGTTGCGAGCCGGCAGCAATAGTGAATAAGTTCACGCGCCTCAAAGCTATCGCCGCACCACTGCTGCGTATCAATGTCGACACCGACGCGATAATCCCGAGCCGGGAGATCAAGCGTGTCTCCAAGGTAGGGCTCAGCGACGGGCTATTCGCTGGCTGGCGCTACACTGAGCCCGGCGGCCGCGTAGAAGACCCCGGATTCATCCTGAACCGGGATCCGTTCCGGCAGGCGCAGATTCTGCTGTCCGGGTTGAACTTCGGTTGTGGCTCATCCCGCGAGCACGCCGTGTGGGCACTGGCCGAATGGGGCATTCGATCGATTATTGCCCCCAGTTATGGCGCGATTTTCTATGCAAACTGCGCGCGAAATGGGGTACTACCGGTAATTCTCGACAACGATGTCGTGGAGGATATGGCCCGCCAGGTGACCGACGAGCCCGAACAACATCTCATTTCAGTCGACTTGGTCGACTGCACGGTGACTGCACCGGACGACACGGTGCACGCCTTCGAGATAGATGCCGCAGACCGCGAAATGCTGCTCGAAGGCCTGGACGCGATTGACGTTACCCGGAAACGGGATGACGAGATACTGGCCTTCCAGGCTCGCGATAGGCTGCGCCGCCCGTGGATCTATCTGTAACGGCGTCGGCAATCAGCTTGCAGTTTCGCCAGCCGCCACGACGCCGGTTTTGATCAAGGTCTCAACCTGTTCGTCACTGTAGCCGCCCTGCTGCAGGATCTCGCGAGTGTGCTGCCCAGCCTTCGGCACGTCGCGAGTGATGCCGAATCGACGGCCATGCATTTCCAGCGGCAAGGCGGGAAGCTTGGTCTTTTTGCCAGCCTGCTCTCCGTCGGTCACCGTTATTGGCAACAGGCCGCCACCGGCATTCAGGTGCACATCGTCGAACAGTTCCTCCGGCTTAGTGATCGGCGCGAACGGCAGCCCCGTCCGTTCCAGCTTGTCCATTAATTCCTGCTTGGTATAGCGGCGGAATTTATCCTGTATCACGGGAATGATTCGATCTTTGTGTTTGACTCGGTCACTGTTCCCATCCAAGCGAGAATCGTTTGCAAAATCGGTTAATTCAAAGGCCACACAAAAATCCTTCCACTGCTTATCACTGACGACACCGACAAACACCTGTTCATCATCTCCAGTCTCGAACACCTGGTAGACCGCCCACGCTGACACCCGCACCGGCATCGGACTGGCAGCTTGACCGGTCACCGCATACTGTGCCATGTGCTGCCCAACCAGGAACACCGTGTTTTCATACAGAGATGCCACCAAGCGCTGTCCCTTACCCGTTACATGACGCTGATGCAGCGCTGCGATAATGCCCAACGCGCCAAACATACCGCCCTGCACATCAATAACCGAGGCGCCGGCGCGCAGCGGTTTCCCCGGAGGGCCGGTCATATAGGCAAGCCCGCCCATCATTTGTGCGACTTCATCGAGCGCGGTACGGTTCTCATACGGCCCGGCCAAAAACCCCTTCTCCGAACAATAAATCAGCCGCGGATTTGAATCCGAAAGTGCCTCATAGCCGAACCCGAGCCGGTTCATGGTGCCGGGCCGGAAATTTTCGATGACCACGTCGGTGTCTTTTACCAGCCCTAGCACGACCTCACGTCCCTGTTCGGATTTCAGATCGACGCACAGGCTACGTTTGTTGCGGTTGAACATCGGGAAGTAGCCGGCCCCGGACCCAGGCAGGTGTCGCGTCGCATCGCCTTGCACCGGCTCGATCTTGATTACATCTGCGCCCATATCAGCGAGGATCACGCCGGCCACCGGCCCCATAACCATGTGGGTAAACTCAAGAACTTTACAACCGTCCAGCGGTAATGCCTGCTTGTCCGTCATGGCCGCGCCTTTTCCGTTATGATTTCCCGTCCCGACGACGGCGGGACCATCACCGGCATTGTTACCCGTTTCCGTTGCTGCCGGTGTGAAATTATCGCCCAGCGCCCACAGATATGAAATCCCGCATAGATCGAGTCAAGACGGAAACCCGATGAAGGATGTAGACGTACTGATCAGTGAAGTGGGCCCGCGGGACGGTCTGCAGAGCATCGAGTCCATCATGCCCACGGATGCGAAAGAAGCCTGGGTCGCTGCCGAAGCAGCCGCCGGTGTCCGCGAAATCGAGGTCGGATCTTTCGTACCCCCCAAACTGCTCCCGCAGATGGCGGACACAGCCCAGATCGTCGCCTACGCCCGTTCGATCCCCAACCTGACCGTTGCTGCACTGGTGCCAAACTTCAAGGGCGCTGAAAACGCAGTCAAAGCAGGGGCACACAAAATCACCCTGCCCTTGTCGGTCAGCGAAACCCACAGCCAGGCAAACCTGAGAAAAACCCATGAACAGGTGTTCGAGGAGGTACACCGGATTGTCGAATTGTTGAATACACTGCCCAAGGACCAGCGCCCGGTCTTCGAGGGTGGCCTGTCGACGGCTTTCGGCTGCACGCTCGAAGGCCCGGTTTCTGAGACTAAAGTCGTCGAACTCGCGGGACGGCTGATGGCGCTGGGCTGTGACGAAGTCGGGCTATCCGATACCACCGGCTATGCAAACCCGAACCAGTTGAAACGGCTGATACGTTTGGTCAAAGCCGAGGTCGGTGAGCAGAACCTGACGGGCGTGCATTTGCACAACACTCGCGGTCTCGGTCTCGCCAATGCATT
>JAPUGB010000171.1 GCA_027293165.1 Gammaproteobacteria bacterium | reverse complement strand
GAAAACGTCTATGTAACGAGAACGATCGAATATCCTTCCTTGATTAAGTCGACGCCTGATTTTTGGGGGTCCTGATAATCGACATACGCCTGGTCGAGAACGAACAATACGTCCTTAGGCAGTGCGTCAGCGATATTTTTGATCTCCGCATAGCTTACGGTCGTACCCGTGGGATTGTTGGGCGTTACGAGGACGAACAAGCGCGTGTCGGAATCGACTGCGTCCAGCATGCCGTCAAAATCGAACGCGTAGTCCTGGTCCTTAAGCAGGGGCACCCTCGTAACGTTCAGGCCGAAATTGTCGGCAACCCTGGTCAAACCGCCCCAGGTTTCATGCGCGCTAACGACGTTACCGCCATTGCGACCGAAGGCGATGGGTGCCAGACGTAGGATTTCGCTCGAGCCGCAGCCCATGACTACCCAGTCTTTATCGACGCCCTGGTAGTCGGCGATGTGTGGCCTTAGTTGGTCGGCAAGCGCGTAGCGGTACGACTCGTGAATAGCGGCCGTTGCGCCTTCTATCGCTTTCGGCGATGGCCCGAGCGTGTTCTCGTTGTAGTTCAGACGAATGGCATCGGCGGGAAAACCCATCGACAAATCGTAGGGCGACTTCGAGGCTGCTTCGCAATAGTCGATGCCCGCAGTCAGGGCCAATGGGACAGCCGTCGCGGTAAGCGCCGAATTCGTGAGGAAGCGCCGACGTGAAAGCGTCATTTTTTTCTCCTGGCAAAATGTGCTGATGGCCTGCCGAGGCCGGAATCTTATTGGGCAAACACCTCGTGGTGCGTTTGAACCCAGTCCCTGATGGTCGACATTTGAACGGGCAGCGCATCAAGCACCGGTGTCATGTCGTGATACTTGCGCGGCGGGTCGGGATCGTTTTGCTCCTGCCGGTACATTTGCGCCACCCTGTCCCCGGTGCCGGCCCCGAAGGCTTCATCCAGTACTGCCCCCATCTCCCCGGGCGACAACGTACGATACCGGATTACCCTGCCGCATGCCTCAGTGAAGGTGGCCGCCAGTTCGGGTCCTGTGGGCGCTTCGATACCGCTGATGGGATAGCGATTTCCGGCCAGTTGCGGACGTTCCAGCGCCGCAACCACCAGCGCGCCCACGTCATCGGATGCGATCCAGCCGATTTTGCGATCGGCCAGTACGGGATAGGTCAGCAGGTTTTTGTCCCTGACCGAGGGTGCTGTCCACGGACCCAGCCAGTTTTCCATATACGTGGTTGGTTCAAGCAGCAGATAGGGCAACGACGATGCCTGCAGATGCCGCAAGATAGATAGCTTGGCATTCGGCGCGCTGTCGTCATCCGACACCTCGCCACTCGTGTTCCAGACAAACATCTCGACGCCGGCCCGGCTGGCTGCATCGATTGCGTGCCGCCCGAATTTAAAACCGTCGTCCGGATTCTCGAGGAATGCCGGCAACAGAAAGGCAACGGCGTCAACTTCACTGCTGGCCGCACACAGGCATTCGAAATTGCCAAGGTCGCCAACGACTGGCACAGCTCCCACCGCCCGTAATTCGGACGCTTTGTCGTAATTCCTGGTCAGCACATGGGGCGTGTGGCCACGCTGCAGCAAGTGCGTGACAGTGGGACCGGCCTGCGATCCGCTACCCCCGTAGACCAGCACTTTCAAAGCGTTTCCTCTTGCATCGATAATACAGTCGCCGGCTAAATCTTATAGGTTTCCGTCAGGCTTACGCCTGAGGCAATTTTTTCGTGCATCTTTTGTTCTTTGGCCAGCACCTCGGCTGCGGCATCCATGACTGCCGTATAATCATCTTTCGGAATGACGATGACACCATCGATGTCGGCGGCAACGAAATCGCCCGGATTGACTTTCACTCCACCACACACAACCGCTACGTTTGCTGCAACCGGTTTGACGAAATCGGCCGGTCCGTAAGGCACCGATGCTTTCGCGAACACCGGGAATCCAATCTCGTCGAACGCTCCGATATCTCTGCAGCCGTTGTCGGTAACTGTTGCCAGCATGCCGTTTCGCTTACACGCCGCGCCGATAACGCCGCCAAAAAGGCTCAGTATGCGTTCGGTGCCGCCGGCAATAACCCAGATTGAGCCGGCGGCGGCAGCGTCCAACGGCTCGAACATGTTCCTGCGGACGTCATCCTGCGTCATTCTTCCCTGCCCGGCCTGCCATTTTGTAGTGACTGCGGGTCCGATGACGGTGCTGCGAGCCGATGTCACCGGTTTGATATCCGGCGTCATCGCGAGCGTCATCGGGTCCCGACCGACCTGTCTTAAAGCATCGGCCACGGTGCTCACGGTCACTCCCTGCAATTCGGCCGGCAACCCGGATTTTGCCTGCGCGCCCGCCGCTGAAGCGGCAACCAGTGCCGCTCCGGCACCTAAAAACGACCGGCGTGAAGGATTCGGCAATTTGTTGTCCATGGTGAGCCTCTTGCTTGGAAAATGGTCCGGAGGATAAGAAATTGTATCGCGTCGATACGGTCAACGCTTTACGCGGGCCGATGTGTCACCACCCATCAGGTTTTCGACCTCAGCAACTGTTGCCCGATTGGAGTCGCCCGGGATCGAGTGCTTCAGGCAACTTGCCGCGACCGCAAGTTCCAGGGATTGCTGGTGGTCGTCATAAGCATGCAGGCCGTGGATCAGACTTGCGGCAAAACTGTCACCGGCGCCGACCCGGTCGATGATGTACATAATTTCATATTTTGTCGACACGCGAAAACCATCCGTGTCGCGGAAACAGGCCGACCATCCGTTACTGCCGGTGCTTCTGGATTCCCGCAGCGTAATAGCCATCGCCAACAGGTTGGGAAAGCGTGTGAGCATCATCTCACTCAGCGACTCGTATTGTTTGAGGTCCAGATCGCCGCGCGCGACATCCGCGATTGCAATTTCACAGGGCTGGCGGACACTGGTGACGCCGGGAATCATGCGTGGGATCTTTGATTATGTAATCGGCACGTTTATCGGTGTAACGGTTACCGCATTTCTGGACTTGATTTGACCGCAGATCATTTAGCAGGCGCCGGGCCCATTGCACTTGCTGTATCACCAACATCGTCGTGCCGGTAGACAGTGCCGTCGCGCATGACGAACCGCTCCTCCATT
>JAPUGB010000170.1 GCA_027293165.1 Gammaproteobacteria bacterium | reverse complement strand
CTTCCAATCCGATGCCGCCGGGCTTGTCGATGAACACCCGGACGACGCCGCGTCCCCCGGAGAGCCTGGCCTCGAGATCGGATAATTCGTAGCCCAGACGCTCAATGGACGGCTGCAACAGTCTCGCGAGTTCCTCGCTGCCCATAAAATCAACTAACACTCTGTTTCAAAACAAAAAATGGGCCAATGGCCCATTCCAACAGCGCGATGTCGTTGCCCTGCAGACAACAAAAAACCCCTGAGCGGGGCCTCTTCTACCAAGACTTTGGTAGCGGGAGCGTAGCACCGACTATGCCGGCCAATCCGAAACCCGCCGGTTTCGGCCCCACCACCGCGCTGGCGCGGGATTATACGGTAATCGCAAGCCCCTGCGCAATGCCGAAAGCGACTACTTTACGGCACCATTTTGGCCCACACTCCTCTGTCAGGCACGCCCACGCCATTCTCGCCGGCGCTACGTTGAGATCGACGGGGGTTGGCCAATGTTGCGCGGCACAATCGAAGGAAGAATTGACAATGTCTGACAGTGAAATATTTGGCCCATTGCCGGTTGATGAATGGGATGACTCTTTGGCGCAGGTTGTCGCCGACATGGACGGCCGGCCGATCAACCTTCACCGGCTGATGGCGCACCATCCCGAATTGCTCAAAGCCTGGTGGAATTTTCGCAACCATGTGGTCACGGGGGGCGATCTGGGCCGCCGACACGGGGAACTCGTGATCCTGCGCGTCGCCCTGCACATGCGTGCTTGGTACGAGTGGGCCGCACACGTTCAGCGCGCCCTCGCCTGCGGCATCACGCTCGAGGAAATCGAGCGTGTCAAGCAGGGAGCGTCGGCTTCCGGGTGGGAAGCCGGCGAAGCGCTGTTGTTGCAGGCTGTCGACGAGGTCGTTGCGGACCGGATGATTTCGCCGCAGACGCTGCAGGATTTGCGCGGCTATTTCAGCAACCGGCAGATCATGGACATGATGGGCATTTACGGGATGTATGTGACCGTCGGCTGCATGGCGAATACGTGGCCACTCGAACTCGACCAGCACGTGGCAGCGCAGCTGCCAGACACTGTTACGCGAGACGATTTTCAAGCCGCACTGAGCGCACATCTTTGATCCGCTGACCCCGGTGCGGCGTCACTCCCCGCGAAAAAAAGAGCTCCGGCACAATCGATCGTGCCGGAGCTGCAAGCGTCGGGGGGTATGACGCTTGTTCGAAATTCAAGCCAGATCGTCTAACTGTGCCTCTTCGGGCCTCTATCGAGAGCCAACGGTAGCGCAGCCGGCGACCTCACCCAATCGTGGTAAATACGGATCAACCGATCGATTTCCGAAGCGCATAATTCGAGTGCCTGCAAAAAACAGGGACGTGACGGGTATTGGCAAAAAATGCGACATCAGAGACGTGAGAGCTGGTGCGGATGCGACCATGGACGATGCGGTATCCCGCCGGCCTGAACGCAGCCAGTTGTCCGGAGACTCTCTCCCCCGGCGCTGGTTGGCAAGAGAAAGCCCTGTAGGGCGGACGCCTTACAGGACTTTTGTCGTTACAGCTACACGATAGACGGCATGCCCAAGACCCGGTCATTCATGAGTTACGCCTTCCGGCCGATCTTTCTCTTGACCGGTCTCTTCGCCATCGCCGTCATCTCGAGCTGGCTCATGGCGTTGTACGGAACCGGACTCGTCGCTGGTCCCACAAACATGCTGTACTGGCATGGTCACGAAATGGTGGTCGGATTTGCCATGGCTGCCGTGGCAGGTTTCGTTTTAACGGCGGTGGCCACCTGGACGGATCGTCCACCGCTGCGGGGAACATTGCTCGGAGTTCTGGTTGTCTCGTGGTTATTCGGGCGGCTGGCCATGATGGCCACAACCGGGCTGCCCTACTGGCTGGTTGCTTCCGTCGACACGATCTTCCCGTTCCTGCTGGCCTTGCTGGTCGGACGGGAGGTGGTTGGCGGGAGTAGTCATCGTAATTATCCCATCGTCGGAATCATCCTGGTTCTGGCGGTTCTGAACCTGTTGTATCACCTGGGGGTCACGCGCATCCTGCCCGGCATGGACCGCCTGGCGCTGTACTTTCTGATTCACCTTTTACTGCTCATGATTACGGTCATCGCAGGACGGATCATTCCCACTTTCACGGCCAACTGGTTGCGTGCCCGGGGCGATGAGCGACTGCCTGAGAATCATCCGCTGACCGATGGGATTGCCGTGGCGGCAACCATCGCCACCGGTGTGTCCGTCAGCTTGACCCCTTTCGGTCCTGTCACAGGACTCTTCGCAATGGTGGCGGCGCTATCCCATGCTGTTCGACTTGCCCGCTGGCGTGGGCTGGCGACCACATCGGAGCCACTGTTGTTCGTGCTGCACGTGGCCTATCTGTGGCTGCCGGTGGGTTACGCGCTGACGGCGCTGGCCGCCTTCGGCCTCATCTTTCCTGCCACCGCAGCACTGCATGCTCTGACCATGGGCGCGATTGGCACGATGATCCTGGCCGTGACCAGTCGCGTTGCACTGGCGCACACCGGGCGTCCACTCCACGCACCCCGGCTTATCGTGTTTTCTTATGCAATCCTGAGTGCCGCCGTGCTCGCGCGGGTCTTAAGCCCATTGAATGCGGGCCTGTACGTTGCACTGATCGACCTGTCAGCTCTGGGCTGGATCGTGACATTCGCCATCTTCACCGGGGTCTACTGGCCTGTTCTAACGCGGCGCCGGGTAGACTAGCTCAAATTCTCCTGGCTGAAAGTGATACGGTTTGTCGGCGGGAAGCGCGGTGCACGCGGGCAACGATTGTGTAACGGGGGCGACATGGCAAACACGGAAATCATCGAACTGGAACGCAACATATTCGAACTCACGGTAAAGCTGAATGAACTGCGCAAATCAAGCGCCGGCGACGAAGTTAAAAACTATGCATTTACGACGATAAACGGCGAAACCAGTTTGTTGGGCATGTTCGGCGACAAGGCAACTTTGCTGCTCATTCACAATATGGGTCAGGGATG
>JAPUGB010000017.1 GCA_027293165.1 Gammaproteobacteria bacterium | reverse complement strand
CGCAAGAACACTTTGTGCACCGCCGCTGTGATCCGAGTCGGCATGCGATACAACGATGGCGTCCAGGTGATCGACCCCAAGCGCGCGCAGCGCCGGCAACACAGCCGTGCTGGCCGCGTCGCCGCTGCGATAAGCCGGTCCGGTATCGTAGAGCAAGTTGTGTCGCTCCGTCTGTATGAGTACCGACAGCCCGTGTCCGATATCAAACACAGTGACCCGTAGGCTCGGTGGAACAATGGCGCTTTGATACCCCGTCAGTGCCGGCAGCACGAGTAGCCCTGCCAACCACCGCGCGGGAACGGGCGGCGGGGCGACGAGAATCGCGGCGCCCAGGACTCCGAGTGTCGCCGAAATCGGGTCCAGCGGCCCGGCCGACCAGACGGCGTGTTCCGACCACGCCAGTACCTGCAAAAATTGCCGAAAGATCTGCAGGGCACCAGCCATGATAACGAGCAGCGGTTCACCGATGGACGGCGTCAGCAGCAGCAGAACGATGCTGATCAGGATACCGGGCACAATCGCGATGGCGAAGACCGGTATTGCCACCAGATTGACCAATGGTGCGGTCCATGCCAGTTCGCCGAACAGCGCAACGCTAAGCGGTGCCAGGCCGATAACCATCGCCAGCTGGGTGCCAAATGCACGCGCCAACGCTCCAAGCCAACCGGCCAGCGGAAGCGTTTGCAGCGCCGGTTCCTGAACCCTGGACCGTGCCGAGCGGTATTGCGCAGCTGTGGCAAACAAAATGGCAACGGCGGTAAACGACATCCAGAAACCCGGCGACAGAAGACCGAATGGCTCAATGCTGATGACTGCGATAACCGCAACCGCCAGGATGTCGGTCCCCCTCCCGTGCCGGTAGCGCCAACCCAGCATCGCCAGCACAGTGAACATGCAACAGGCACGGAGTGCCGGAATCCCGAAACCCGCCAATGCGGCGTAGCCCAGTGCGCCAGCGAGGCCGGCAACAATCCCCCAGCGCTGCGGTGACGCCGGAAACCCCACATACAGCATCAGCCTCCCGACCCACCGCCCCAGCAGCATGAGGAGTCCCGCCGCCAGGCCGATATGTAGGCCGGAGATGGCCATTAAATGCACGGTGCCGGTGCGCCTCAGCATTTCCCAGTCCGCATTCGTCAATCGATGCCGGGCGCCGACAGCCAGGCCGATGACAAACGGCTCCCCTGGCGCACCTGCCAAGGTATCCTCAATCCGTTTCACTAGCGCCGCACGCACGGCGAGCAGACGATTTTCCCGGGCGACCGATTCGAGGCGGGCATTGCTGGATGCCGGGCGGACGTAGCCGGTGGCACCGATGCGCTGTCGAAACAGCCATTTTTCAAAAACGAAACCACCCGGATTCATAAAACCATGGGGTCTTTTGAGACGCACCATCAGTTTCCAGCGTTCACCGGCTGCCGGCATCTCGACACCGTCGTACCAACTCAGGTAAAGCTTTGAGGGAACGCCCGGCTGCAACGGATCGTCCCGCACAGCAAACTGAAATCGCGTCACAGAATTTCGGGAGCGAGGAAAATCCGAGACCGTACCCTCGACAATGATATCCTGCCGCGAAAGTCTTGCTGACAGAGTGTCGTCAACGGTTTGGTAGACTTGGAGAGATACCGTGGCATACACCAGCACCAGCAGGACCGCGCGGATGCCGCCAGCGCACCAGGCAAGCGCCCCGAGACTGAGAAAGGTATATGGATATACGAACGAATATGGCGATGTGGGAGTTAGCAGGCCGAGCCCTGTACCGATGATAACCAGGCAGGCCACGTGTAACATGCTTGGTGTTGGTACGGAAACTGGATGTTTGCGATTGACCTCGAACCTCGCCGCGCAACGCCACTCAGAGGACTCAGTCAGCAACAACCGAGCCGGGATCGCATTCTAGAAAATGCCCAGACGATTCTTCAGACGCCTTTCTGTTCGATATAAACAGAAAGACCAACCGTGGTACCTGCGACCTTTCCGGTTTGTGCTGACTCACCCGGTATATTTTTCGGCGAACCGCAAAAGTGTCGCTGGAGGTCTTTGGGTAGGGTTATTTATCGCTTTCCTGCCGATGCCAGGTCACATGATAGTGGCGATCCTCTCGGCGCTAATGCTCCGGGTGAATATACCGGTGGCCGCGGCAGCAGTCTGGGTCACCAACCCATTAACGGTTGTACCGATTTTCTATCTCGCCTACCGGCTGGGTTGTGCCGTCATGAATGTTCCGGTGCAGTCGTTCCCTGAAGAGTTTTCCTGGAATTGGATGACCACGGAACTCATTGCTAATTGGAAGCCGCTGTGGTTTGGCTCCGTGATCCTGGCCACGTCGATCTCATCGGCCGCATACGTTCTAATCAACGTGGTCTGGCGCATCTCGACAACGTATCGCTACCGAAGAAGGCATTTGTTCCGTCGCAGTTCCGGCACCTTCGGCGTCGGAAAATTGGATTAGACATTTGCCGTCACGAGCAGTCCGTTCTCAAGCTCGAGAATGCGGTCCATCTGACCGGCGATGCCCATATCATGCGTCACCACCACCAGGCTGGACCCCGACTCGCGGTTCATCTGCAGCATCAGATCAAGCACTTTCTGACCTGTGTTTCGGTCGAGGTTTCCGGTTGGCTCGTCAGCTAGTACGACGGCCGGCTCGGTAACCAGCGCGCGAGCCACGGCAGTACGCTGCCGTTCGCCGCCCGACAATTCACCCGGCCTGTGCGTCAGGCGATCCTGAAGTCCAACCCGGGTCAGTAACTCGACCGCCTGCGCACGAACCTGATTCATTGGCATCCGGCGAACCAGCAACGGCATGGCAACGTTTTCCAGTGCGGTGAACTCGGGCAGAAGGTGGTGAAACTGATATACGAAGCCGAGTGCGCGGTTACGCATCCGGCCTCGCGCCGTGCCATTGAGCCCCGCAATATCCTGCCCGAATACCGTGACCGAGCCAGCAGTTGGCGTATCCAGGCCGCCTAGCAGTTGCAATAACGTGGTCTTCCCAGCGCCGGAGGCACCGATGACCGCAACACGTTCGCCCGGCATGACTGCTATGTCGACGCCTTTCAATACCTCAATTCTTCCGGGCCCTTCGTCGAAACACTTGACCAGCCCGCGGCAGGAGAGCACCGGATCGCTTCCGGTATGGCGTACATGTTCAAACTGCTCAGTGTCAATCACAGCATTTTCCAGTGCGGCCAGGTCGAAACGGCGACCATCAATCGTGGCGCAACGCGCTAGCCGGATCAGTAGAGGCACCGCGCAACGCAGGATAGACGGTCGACACCAGCGCCAACAGAAAAGCGATTGTGCAGATTCGTACGACGTCGGCCCATTGCACGCGTGTTGGCAACTCGCTGATAAAATAAATATCTGGCGCGACGAGGCTTATTTGCAATAAGCGCTCCAGAAGTTCGACCAGGGTACCAAGATTCCAGGCCACGACTACACCAAGCACCAGGCCGAGGGCCGTACCGGCAAGGCCAATCAAAATTCCCTGGGACATGAATATCCACAGAATATCGCGCGCCGCTGAGCCCATTGAGCGCAGGATCGCAATCTCTCCGCGCTTGTCCCGAACGACCATCACCAAGGTCGACACAATATTGAACGCTGCGACGGCAACAACCAGGAGCAGGATCACAAAGATAATCGACTTGGTTAGCTGAATCGAGCGGAAAAAATTGGCGTGCTGCCGGGTCCAGTCAGTCACATATACGCCGCCACCGAACGCCCTGGCTACCTCCCTGACAATGCCAGCGGCCTGCTGCGGATCCCGCAGCGCCAATCTAACGCCCGTAACTGCATCATCGAGGCGAAACAGTTTCGCAGCGTCGGCAATGTTGATGTAGGCAAGGCTGCGATCGAATTCATACATGCCGGCGAAAAATATTCCGACAACCTCGAACCGGCGCATGCGCGGCATGAAACCCGCCGGGGTGATTGCTCCTTTGGTGGTTAACAGGATGATGCGGTCACCGACTCTGGCAGACAACCGGCCAGCGAGTTCGCGGCCCAGCACGATGCCGTATGACCCGGGAACCAGCGAGCTCAGCGACCCTTCAACTACCAACCCGCCGATGCTCGACGCAGCCAGTTCGGCAGCTGGTTTTATCCCTCGCAGCTGCACGCCGGCAATGCTGTCTGTCCCGACAGCCATGCCCTGCCCCTGCACAAACGGCGCAGTCGCATAAACATCTGGATTACCCCGGGCAACGTCGTCGAGCCGGCGCCAATCGTCCAGGCGCCCGTCAATGCCGCTGATAGACGCATGCGACACGACGTTCAAGATTCGATTCCGCACCTCGTACTCGAAACCGCTCATCACAGACAAAACGACAATCAATACGGCTACGGCCAGGGCGATGCCAATCACCGAGATCAGTGAAATAAATGATACGAATCGATTCTTGTTCTGCGACTGCAGGTATCGAAGCGCGATGGATAACTCGTAGAATCTCAGCATGATTTTGCCCGGTGCCGTACGCGCTGCCACCCGCTACTCGTAGCGAAGAACTTCTGCAGGCTCCACACCCGCTGCACGCCGGGCCGGATAGATCGTCGCCAATGCGGTCATCAGCAAGACGATAACGGCCGTCCAAACTACATCCGATGTATGCAGCTCAGCGGGAAGCTCGGTCAGGTAGTAAAGGTCAGCCGGCATGAACCGAAAACCGAACCAAAACTCCAACATGGGTGCCAAAGTGTCGACGTTCAGCGCCAAGACGACGCCGAGCACAATGCCTGAAATCGCACCCAGCCACCCGATGATGGTTCCCTGGAGGACAAAGATTCCAACGATATGAGCTGGCGAATAACCCAGCGTTCGCAATATTGCAATTCCAGCGCGCTTTTCGGTTACCACCATGACAAGTGTCGCGACGATATTGAAAGCCGCGACCCCGACAATCAGGGAGAGCAGCAGTGTCATCATGGTTTTTTCAATTCTGATGGCACGAAAATAGCTGGCATTGTCCTGGGTCCAGTCACGAACATCCGGAATCTGGCCTTGCGTGTTATTACGACCTTCGGCCCAGGCCCGAATTACCCGTGGTGCTGAGAATATGTTGCTGACCCGAATCCGGACTCCGGTCACCCGGTCACCCAACTGGGCCAGTTCCGCGGCGTCAGACAAATGCACCAGAGCGCGTACGGAGTCGTGATCCTGCAGGCCAAGCTCGAATATTCCTGTCACGTGGTAACGTCGCAGGCGGGATGTAACGCCACCACCGCGTCCTAGCGGCAGTGGCACCAAAACGGTAACGCTGTCACCCGGCGCCACCCCGAGCTTCAGCGCCAGCGATCGTCCCAGCAGGACCCGCCGCGATCCGGGCTCCAGGTCAGCGAAGCTGCCAACCAGCATGTGCTGTGCAACTTCCGACACATCCGGCTCCAACGCCGGTTCTATGCCGGTGATGATCGCTCCGGCCAGCACTCCTCCATTGGCCAGCATGCCTTCAACCTCAACGTAGGGAGCGGCACCGTCGATTTCCGTATTAGAACGCACCTCTCGAACGATGCTCTGCCAGTTCAATAAACCGTCCTTCGCGTAGATCGATGCGTGCGAGGTCATGCTCAACAGCCGACCGCGCAACTCGGTCTCGAACCCGTTCATAACGGACAGCACGACAATTAGTGTGGCGACGCCCAAGGTTACGCCAATGATTGACGCCAACGCGACAAACGACACAAACCCGCTACCGCTGCGGGCCCGCAGATAACGCAGGCCCACGAACATTGTGACTGGACGCCTCACGGCCATCCCCAGTCGCGAGCGGTATGGCGGGCATCGCGTGCTGGCTTGGAAGCCAGAAATCGTAATAGCCAGCGCTGGAACAATGCGCTTTGCGCCAGGGGCGAATGGAATCGCGCCACAAGCTTAGCCGGCACCCCACCCGCCGGCCGGCCGCAGTCTGGCAAATGGGATTTTCTGGTACACTATTTTTCCGAAATTGTCCATAGAGCTCGTTATATATCGGGCCCGAAGCGAATGCTATAGTCGGGCCATTGTGCCGTGGGGAGGTTATCATGCTCAGGCGCAGCGTGTTTACCATTCTATTGACGATCCTCGGCGCTCCGATAACAGTATTTTCGGACACCCTGCTGGTAGACGAACTGGAAAGCGCCCAGACATCCACCTCGTCCCGCCCGGCGCGCGGCATGACAATGGACAAGGTTGCATCAACCTGGGGAGAACCGGAATCCCGCCTCAGCCCAGTTGGCGATCCGCCAATCGCGCGATGGGAATACAGCGACTTTGTCGTCTATTTCGAATATCAGAACGTCATACATTCGGTACTGAAACCTTAGACCGAGTTCCGGATACGAAAACCCTGAGCTGACAATGGCCTTTCCCGGCCGACCGGTCGCCGCGGACCTGCCCCATCAATCCACCGCTATGGCATAATTCCGGCCCCGTCCGGCCAGCACTTGCCCCTACCCAAGACAAGACATGGGAGTGAACCCAGTACTGCTCTCCGAAGCGGCCTTGCCCAGCATTCCAGGCGAGGTAACTCAGGTAGGCAGGGCATATGGCTGCGCGCCGGCGTTGTTTCTGTCCGAACTCACGGCGAATACCAACGCGCCTTGCGTAGCGCTGGTGCCTTCCGTAGCCGCGGCCGAATCCCTGGCGGCTCAGCTACGATTCTTCTCCGATGAGAGCTCCGCGATCGACTTGTTTCCCGATCTCGAAACGCTGCCATATGACAGCTTCAGCCCCCATCAAGACCTGATTTCGAGGCGCCTGACCGTGCTGCGGGAGCTTGCGAACGGCGACATAAAGAGTTTGCTGGTCGCCGTCCCGACGCTGTTTTACCGCTTACCCCCGAAAGACTACATACGTGAACAAAGCCTCGAGCTCAGTGCAGGGCAGAATCTTTCGCTTGAAATGCTCCGTGAACAACTTGCGGTCTCGGGTTATCAGCGAGTCAGCCAGGTCGAGCAACACGGTGAATACGCCGTCCGCGGTTCGCTAGTGGACGTGTTCCCGATGGGTTCGGAATTCCCCGCACGCCTCGACTTTTTCGACGACAAGCTTGAAACGATTCGCAGCTTCGATCCGGATACACAGATCTCGATCGACCGGCTCGATCACCTGGCAACGCTGCCGGCAAGAGAGTTTCCGCAAACAGAAGCGGCGATTGCTTCTTTCCGGCGAAGATTCCGCACTCGCTTCGACGGCAATCCGAATAATTCTTCGATCTACCGCGAGGTGTCCGAGCACAGGCTTCCCGGCGGAATCGAAAATTATTTGCCCCTGTTTTTTGACAAAACTGCCACCATCTGGGACTACCTGAACGAGGAAACCCTGATTGTCAGCATCGATGATACCGAAACAGCCCTAGAGAACAGCTGGCAGCAGATCAGGCAGCGGTATGAACAGGCCGGTCTGGATTCGGACCGGCCGGCACTGGAACCGGAGCAGCTGTTCTGCAATCCGGACATCCATGCTCAAAACCTCCGGAGTCGCCGCAGACTCATACTGCACAGCCACGAGATCCCTACCGGTCCGAACGAAGGGAAGGTTTCAAATCTGAACGCCGCCGCAGCTCCGCGTGTGCTGATCAATCCCCGTGCCCCGCAACCGCTGCAACGGCTGCTGGAATTCCTGGATGGATACGATGGCCGGCTGTTATTTGTCGCCGAGTCGCCGGGACGGCGGGAAATATTGTCGGACATGCTTGGCAATCGGCAAGTCGACATGGCGGCCGTAAACGGGTGGTCCGACTTCGTATCTGGGCAGCAACGAATTGGTATAACCGTTGCCCCCCTGGACCAGGGCCTGTTAATCACGAATCCCGAACTGGGTTTAATCGCCGAGGAGGAGTTGTCTGGCACCCGGCCGGTACGCCGGCGCCGCCGCCGTGTAAGGGATCCGGAGGCCATACTGAACGATTTGACCGACTTGCACAGCGGGTCGGCAGTGGTACACGAAAACTATGGGGTGGGTCGATATAAAGGCCTGTCGCTTTTGTCAATCGATGGAATTACGACGGAATTTCTGACGCTGGAGTATGCGGGTGGGGACCTGCTGCACATACCCGTCAGCTCGCTGCACCTGGTGTCTCGCTATACCGGTGCATCGCCCGAGAATGCGCCATTGCATCGACTGGGCACGGATCAGTGGGTAAGGATTCGGCGAAAAGCCGCCGAAAGGATTCGTGATGTCGCGGCAGAACTATTGGAACTCTACGCGCAACGTGCAGCTAAGAGCGGCGAAAGCTGCAAGCTGGATCTGCTCGAGTTTGAACAGTTTGCCGAAGGCTTTGCATTCGAATTGACCGATGATCAGGCACGCGCGGTCGACGACGTGATAGCTGATCTGATAGCGAACAAGACAATGGACCGGCTGATCTGTGGGGATGTGGGCTTTGGAAAGACCGAGGTGGCGCTTCGGGCAGCGTTTACGGCCGTTGCTAGTGGACGGCAGGTAGCCCTACTCGCACCTACCACGTTGCTGGCGCAGCAGCACTTCCGGACATTTTGCGATAGGTTCGCCGATTGGCCAGTTAACGTGGAGGTATTGTCACGCTTTCGCAGCACCCGGGAAACGGCAACCGTGCTCGACCGCCTGAAAGAGGGAAAGGTCGACATCGTGATCGGCACCCACAAACTACTGCAGCGCGATGTGGTCTTCAAAAATCTTGGTTTGATTATCGTTGACGAGGAGCACCGCTTCGGTGTGCGCCAGAAAGAACGCTTGAAAAGCATGCGCTTCGCGGTTGATGTGCTAACGCTGACGGCCACGCCAATACCGCGCACACTGAACATGGCGATTGGAGGGCTCCGCGACCTTTCATTGATTGCCACACCGCCAGAGTCGAGACTGTCGATTAAAACCTTCGTGACCGGCTGGAACCCGGCTGTTTTGCGCGAAGCACTACAACGCGAACTCAAGCGTGGCGGCCAGGTCTACTTCGTCCACAACCGCATTGAAGATATCGAAAAAACCGCGGAGATGGTCGCTGAGCTTGCTCCTGAAGCCGACATTCGCATCGCCCACGGGCAACTTCGCGAACGGGAGTTGGAGCAGATCATGATCGATTTCTATCATCGCCGTTTTCATATACTGGTGTGCACGGCGATTATCGAAAGCGGTCTGGACGTACCCAGCGCCAATACGATCATCATTAACCGCGCGGATCGATTCGGGCTCGCTCAGCTGCATCAATTGCGCGGGCGAGTCGGGCGTTCGCATCACCAAGCCTACGCTTACCTGATCGCTCCGCCGAAAGGCGCCATGACGCCCGATGCAGAAAAACGCCTGGCCGCCATCGAATCCATGGAGGACCTGGGAGCCGGGTTTGTTCTGGCCACCCATGACCTTGAAATTCGAGGCGCCGGAGAGCTACTCGGCGAGGAGCAGACCGGCGAAATTCAGGCGATTGGCTTCGCTCTGTACTCCGAGCTGCTCTCCCGTGCGGTGGAGGCCATACGGAGTGGGAGTATCCCGGACCTCGAAGCGTCGTCCGTGCACGGACCCGAGGTCAATCTGCACGTGGCCGCCCTGTTGCCCGAGGATTACCTGCCCGATGTTCACCTTCGGCTGATTCATTACAAGCGAATCGCCAACGCCGCTGACCCAGAAGCACTGGCGGAGATGCAGATGGAACTGATTGACCGATACGGACCGCTGCCGCCTGCTGCTAAGATTCTCTTCCGAATTACCCGGATCAAGCTAACAGCCGCGATACCGGGGATACGGAAAATCGAAGCCGACAGCACCGGTGGTTATATAGAGTTTGAATCTGAGCCACGAATCGATCCACGGTTCCTGGTAGAACTGGTAGAGTCCGAATCTGAGGTGTTTTCACTGGACCGAAAACAACGTCTGAGATTCTCGCAACCAATGGGCGAAGGTGAAAGAAGGCTTGATATCGCCGAGCAGTTGATAGGCCGACTTGCCGAGCATTTGAGCGATGAAGAAATACCCGCCAAATCAGCATAGGTGGTTCGGGCTATGAGCAAGCTTGCCATGGGCGTCAAAACAACACTAATCGTGGCTTGTCAGGCTATCGGCGGGTTGGCGTTGTCGATGCCGTCCGCCGCGCTGGCTCAAGAAATGGACGGGGGCGACCCACCAGCCGTGCCTATGTATCGCGTGGAAGTACTGATATTCCGCCATCTCGATCAGAGCCGGACCACCGAGGAAGTCCACGCTTCGCTGGATCCCGGGCTGCCGCCTAACTTCAACATCGACGGGCTCGGCGAAATCCCGGATGCGACAACACCCAGTGATACGGCAGGCGATGCGGCTGCCACTTCCGTCAAATTTCTACTGCTGGAACCAGTCCCAGCGCCGCCCGATTTTGTGCAGCTGGCGCCGGCGCAATTCAAGCTGACCGAAGCCTGGGACAAGCTCAACGACGTCGAGGCCTACGGCCCGGTCTTGCATATTGCCTGGTTACAACCCGCGCGTGCTGAGGCCGAAGCAGTGCCATACGACTTGGTGATTACCGATGCGGACCCGAACGTCGTCGCCGGAACCCTAACGCTGTATAAACAGAGATTCCTGCATTTCGAAGTCGATCTGACGATGCAGGAAGCCGACGACCCGGTGGATAATTCGGCCAGCAGCTTCTGGAACCGCTTCAGCTTTGTTCTGGACGATGAGGATGTCGTGTACCGGATACATCAGTCACGGCGCATTCGCAACGCTACCGTGCAGTATTTCGACCATCCCCAGTTCGGTGTGATAGCAGCCATAACCGAGCTGGTCGTTGAACCAGGGGACGCGCCGAAGAGCGCTGCCAGAACCCAGTAAAACCATTGCTAAGCCGAGCTTAGGGTCGCAGCGCCGTCGGTAGCCGAAGAACTGGTCAGTTCGGATTCTGCACGCTGGATCAGCCGCGCACACGATTCAGACCATGCCGGGACCTCGGCGAAGCTGCCATACGATACCGTGACAAACCGTGCAACTGCGGATCGGGGGTGGTGGATTGCCAGGCTGCGAACCTTGGAGGCCACCCGCTCGGCCAGGGCAACGGCCTGATCAACATTGGCACTGCCAATCAGTACCACGAAGCAATCGTCGGAAAAACGCGCCGTGAGATCCCCAGCCCGACGCAAAGACCCGGTGATTGCATGCGCGACTTTGCGCAGGCAGGAATCGGCCGCATGGCGGCCGAATATGTCTCGGTATTCCTGAAATGCGTCTACACGAAAAATAACGATTCCGAGTTCGCGCTGCTCGCGACGGGCCATCACCCAATCTCGCTGCAGCAGGTCCTCGAACGCTCGGCGTGTAAGAATACCCGTGGCCGCATCCCGCCCTTCAAGCTTGCGCAGATGCATTCGGGCATCGCGGATAACGCTGAGCAGCGATTCACTGTGGCTGCCGGTTTCGTTCGGGTCCCTGGTCACCGTCCGTTGTTCGGTTCCCAGCCAGTAGGCCGGTTTGCCGGGCTGGTCGTACAACGGCGCCAGGTCAATTTCGACGGTTTCGCTCATCGCCAGCTGACCGCGACAGCGCAACTTCGCCGTGGTCCGCGCCGCCGATAACTCGGGCGACTGTTCTGCATCCGGCCAGTTGGCCTCGTCTTTTGAACCGGCCGCAAGCACCCGCCAGGCCCGGCCAATCAACTCCCCCGAGTCGAAGCCGGTCAGCGTTTCAAATGCCGGGTTCACATAAACAATAGGTCGTTGCGGGTCTTGGGCATTGACGATAATAGTCCCGAGGGGGTTCAGTTCGAGAGCTTGCACAAGAATCTGTATATCTATATCTATCATATACTTATTAGCATTAATCAATGTCTTATCTAGCAGTTTATCCTGCTTAGACCAGACCTCCGCAACAGGTGGTGGCCGGACCGTTTCGGCGGTACCGACCGCGGATAAATCTTACGCGCAAAGGCCTGCGCCATCTGTGATACGAGTCACTATGCAGCGCGCTGAAAGCGTTTAATGGCGCCGGTCGGCGCCCGCCCGATCTCGTGTCAGGAGCGCATCAAACTGAGCGGCGAGCAGAGCTGCTCAAAGCTTTTCCAGGAACCCGCCAAGCAGCCGCGAGACCTGTTCCATGCCCTGTTTCAAGTACCGGTCGATTTCGGCATGAATTCCCGTGTCGCCCGTTCCGGCGGCGCGATTCACGACCACGGCACAGCATGCATAGCTCAGCTCCAGTTCCCTGGCCAGGCCTGCTTCGGGCATGCCCGTCATTCCAACGAGATCGCAGCCGTCCCGCTGCAGTCGATTGACCTCTGCAGCCGTCTCGAGGCGTGGACCCTGCGTAATGCCATGGGTGCCAGCGGCAAGAAACCGAAGCTTTAGATCTCCCGCGAGCTCGATTAATCGCCGACGCAACGACTCGCAATACGGAAAGCTAAAATCGACATGCGTAAGCGTATCTTTATCGCCGTCGAAAAACGTCTGCGGGCGGCCCCAAGTGTAGTCAACCAACTGGTCAGGAATCACGAACATGCCCGGCAGTGCATCGTTGGCGATACCCCCGACCGCATTTACAGCCAGTACATACTCCGCTTGTGCTTCATGGATGGCCCAAAGATTTGCTCGATAGTTCACCTTATGCGGCGGCACGGAACCGTCCAGGCCATGCCTGGGAACGAACAAAATCTCGTGCCCCAGATTCATCCAGCGCAGGATGGGACCCGATGGCTGGCCGAAAGGCGTGCCGGCGTCTACGACCTCAGCCGCATCGGGAATATTGAGGTCCCGAAAACCGGTTCCGGCGATGATCGCTATTCGCGCCATATCAGAATCGCTGCGGTCGCCCGTTAGCCATCCAGGGTCAATGGCGGTGGTCGATCGATCGCCGCCCGTAGCTCGTCGACTGCATTCTGCCAGGCCGAGGTCCCGACCAGCGATGCATCCTTGGCTTCGCCCGCAGGCCGCATAGCAATCAGCCTCGCCTGGCTGGTGGGTTGATGAAGCCCTTCAGTCGCATCCAGCGTCGCCACAACGGCGTCGCGATCGTTGCAGATCAATACCATGTCAGAGCCGGCCTTGATTGTCGTAACGACGCGTTCCGGCACTTCGCCGACAACACCGGCACCGGCCATGCTTAGATCGTCCGAGAAAACGGCGCCTTTGTATCCAAGGTTTTCACGTAACTCGGTTCGCAGCCAGTATTCGGACATGCTCGCAATCTGCTGATCCACCTCGGTGTAGCGTACGTGCGCCGGCATGATGCCCTGGAGACCGTGGTCGATCAGGCATTGGTACGGCTTTAAGTCCTCAATCAGGTCGGTGTACGGCCGATGGTCCTCCGGTAAGCTGACATGCGAATCGGCCGCGACGCCACCGTGCCCTGGAAAATGTTTGGCCACCGACGCCATGCCGGCCGCCCGCATCCCCTGTGTGTAAGACAGAGCCAATGAACTCACGACCTCCGGATCCGCATGAAACGCACGATCGCCAATCACCTCGCTAAGGCCCCAGTCGATATCAACCACTGGAGCAAAACTAAAATCAATGCCGAATTCAAGCAATTCCACTGCCATGATCCACGCTGCTTTGTGTGCAAGGCTCCGGGCCGCAGCAGGATCGAGATTGAATTGCTGTCCGAACCAACGCAATGGCGGCAGCCTGGTAAATCCATCGGCGAAACGCTGAACGCGCCCCCCCTCCTGATCGATCGCAATCAACAATGAAGGCGTGCGTAGCGCGGCTACGCTCCCGACTAAATCACGAAGTTGCTGATCGTCTACATAGTTTCTGCTGAACAGGATGACGCCACCAATCGCTGGATGTTCCAGCAATTCACGGTCCTCATCGGTCAGTACCACCCCCGAAACATCGGTCATGATTGGACCAAGACTCACTGCACTACCCTTTAACGGCTCACTGGCATAGGTCAGGGCTCGATATCGACGATCGTGCCGGGTCCGACCATGTCAAATAATTCGATCACACTCCGGTTGCGCATCCTGATGCATCCATGAGAATCCGGAACACCTATTGCCTCGGAATCCGGCGTCCCGTGGATATAAATGTAGCGCCTCATCGTGTCGACCGTGCCTAACCGATTGCGTCCGGGTTCGGTACCGCTCAGCCAAAGAATTCTGGTCAGGATCCAATCGCGATCGGGAAACTGACGAGCGAGTTCAGGGCTGTAACGTTCGCCGGTAGATCGGCGCGCGTCAAACACCGCGCCCTCCGGCAGGCCCGACCCGATATACGCCCGGATGACATGCCGCCCCCTCGGCGTGCATTCACTACCCTGTTGCTCGCCGGGACCATAGCGTGATGTCGAGATCGGAAATTCTGCCAACACCGCACCGCTGTTCACCACCCGCAGAACCTGGTCCGTCAGGCTGGCCAAGATTGTCGGTTGTCTATCTGCCATTGCGTTACCGGATGCTATTACTGGTGGTCCCAAGCGGACAGAAATTCCTTGAGATGAGTCGCGTCTGACACCGCCAGCGCTTGACGAACGCGCGCATACTCTGACTGCAGCTGTTGCTGATCCAACAGGCCGCGAATGTACTGAAAGCGCAGAAAAATAAGGTAGGTATTCAAGGCGTCGGTCTCGCAATAGCCGCGCACTTTCTCTATCTCACCCTGCTGATAACGATCCCAGACCTGATCGCCTTTCATGCCCAGCTTGCCAGGAAAACCGAGCATGACTGCAATATCGTTTAGGCTGGCTTTAGCCCGCGGCTGAAACCCGGACAAGACATCCATCAAATCGATATGCCGCCAGTGAAACCTGCTCAAATAATTGTTGTATCGGAACGAACGGTCCTCATCACCCATTTCCCAATAGCGCGGGGACGAAACCCCGTGCAGCAGCGATCGATAGTGCAACACAGGTAGATCGAAACCCGAGCCGTTCCACGACACGAGTTCGGGAGAGTATCTGTCCAGGCCATCGAAAAACCGTTGCACCAGCTCTTCCTCATCGCTGGCGGGACTTCCCAGGCTCCATATCTTCAAGTCATTGGAGCCGCTGAGTACGACTGATATGGCGACAACTCTGTGCTGATAAAGTGGCAGGAAATCGCTCCCCTGACGCTGAAGCTGTCGAAAGGCCATTGCTTTGGCGACATCGCTGTCGCTGATGTCCTCGAAGCCAAACAATTTCCGGCCGAGCGCAACATCGGGAACCGTCTCAATATCAAAGGCCAGAGTTTTCATACTGCGGGTCGATCACTTACGCCCGTTCAAGCACAGCCAGGGCCACTATCAGGCCTGCTTCATCCGACAACGACACGTACCCTTTGCCAACACCCAACCTTTGGCAAACCACTTTGCCACGATCAGAAAATATGATTTCCGGCTTGCCCAGGGAATCGGCGACTATGCCCGTATCGCGCACCCACAGCCCGTTTGAAAATCCGGTCCCCAGGGCCTTCACTACGGCTTCTTTTGCCGCAAAATGCATCGCAAGGAACCGCACGGGGCGTTTACTCAAATTGAATAGCCTCAATTCATCAGGCATCAGCACACGCTGCGCGAACCGGCTGCCGAATCGTTGGTAGATAGCCTCTACTCTCCGTATTTCGAGAACGTCCGTGCCGACTCCAAAGATCATCGGAGACGAGCTTCCAGCATGGCCTTTTTCATGTCGCCAACCGCCTGCGCAAGGCCAACAAATACTGACTGAGCCACGATCGAATGCCCGATATTTAATTCAGATATATCCGGTAACGCAGCGATGGCCTGTACGTTGCGATAATGCAATCCATGCCCAGCATGCACGGTGAGCCCGATAGACGATCCGTATCGTGCCGCTTCAGCGATTTTATCCAGCTCAATCGCGCGCCCATCGGGGTCCGCGTCGGCATAAGCGCCAGTGTGCAATTCGACCACCCCGACGCCGGCTCGCTCTGCGGCATCGAGCTGCCCAGTGTCCGGGTCGATGAAGACGGCCACGCGGATTCCCTGCTGACCAAGTCTCTGGCATGCTGCCTGCACCCTGTCGAGCTGGGAAAACACATCCAGGCCACCCTCGGTCGTAACTTCCTGACGTCGCTCTGGCACGAAACAACAATCCGCCGGGCGAATTTTCGCCGCAATTCCTACCATCTCGTCCGTGATGGCCATTTCGAGGTTCATGCGCGTTTGCAGGACCGTTTTGAGCTCACGTATATCGGAATCCTGAATGTGCCGTCGGTCTTCTCGAAGATGGACGGTAATACTATCCGCGCCGTTTTGCTCCGCTAGCAAAGCAGCGTCGATCGGGCGGGGATGTATTGTCCCACGGGCCTGGCGCAGCGTAGCGACATGGTCGATATTGACCCCCAAAAGTATTGCGGATGTAGCCATCCGAAAAACCACGACTGTTGCAGACCGAATGCAACGAGTTTGGCATCTCTGCCGCATCACCGCAATGGAATGAGCTGCTGGACCGGTGCGATCGCGATACCTCTAAATTCGTCTTTTCATCGACGCAAATACTTTGCGCGTCTTCAATGGACGGCCGCCAAGATGGTGCTCGAGCACATTGCGCAACAGGCGCTTTGCGCTACTTAGGGTTTCCTGCTCGGCAAAATCGCCCCGCCCTATTGCGAGTAATTCGACCCCGGTGAACACCATATCGGAACCGCTTGTGGCATCGACGGGCACGGGGCCTCGTTCGACCCGATACTCGTATCTCTGGGATGGACTGAGCTCAGCGTGGTGCACGCTGTCGCGGTCCAGACAAAGCCCATACCCAATCTCACTAAGCAGGGCCATTTCGAAACGGCGCAGTACGACTTCAACATTATCTGCCGCGTCGGCGAGCCCGGCCAGCAACGCTGTGTAGTGCGCGAACAGGTCCCGGTGAGGATCGGAACGGTGCAATAGCGTCAAAATCAGTTCATTGACGTAAAACCCGGCCATCAGCGCGGTGCCGACCAGGTTATTGGCGGATGTGGAACACTCGGCGATGCGTAGTGTGGCCAAGTCCCCGCGCCCCGACCAGCTAATTGACAAGGGTTGAAATAAACGCAACGCACCGCGAAACGGGGACTTGCTGCGCCTGGCCCCTTTCGCTACCAGGCCGATTCGGCCATGGTTGTGCGTAAATGCCTCAAGAAGTTGGCTGGTCTCGCGATAATTTCGTGCGTGCAGAATAAATGCCGGCTCTGAATCTACGTTTCTTCGCTCACTCATGCCCTGGCATCATAACCCAGCTGGCGCAGCAGGGCTGCATCGTTGGACCAGTTGCGTTTCACCTTGACGCGGGTCTCTAAGTAAAATTTCCGGTTAAACAGTTTTTGTAGTTCAAGCCTTGCCGCCCGACCCACACTCTTTAACCTCAACCCCCCTCGGCCCACGACAATGCCCTTGTGCGACTCTCGGTCAACCCAGATGACGGCATCGACCAACGCGAGGCCGTCTCGTTCAACCAATTCTTCGATTTCAACGCAAAGACCGTAAGGTACTTCGTCCTTCAACGATTGCATCAGCTTTTCTCGCAGTAGCTCCGCAACACGAAATTCCATGCTCCGGTCCGTGGTCTCGCCCGCCGGGTAAATGCATTCTCCCTCAGGAAGATACTGGAGTATCTGCTGTTTGAGCCGATCGAGGTTGCTGCCCTTGAGTGCGGATACCGGAACGATTTCGACAAAGTCACCCCGAGCGGCAGATTCTTCGATATAGGGCAACAGGCCCGCTTTCGGCCTGACCCGGTCAACTTTATTTATCGTGAGGATGCAGGGCACTCGTGAACGCCGAATGCGTTCCAGAACATGATTATCCCCAGCCTGCCAATGGCCTGCCTCGACCAAAAGTAAGCTCAAATCTGCGCCCGCCAGCGATCCTGCGGCGGCTTGATTCATGCTGCGGTTAATAAGTTTTCCGGCCCTGGGAAGGAGTCCGGGAGTATCCACCAGCACAGCCTGATAGTCGCTGTCGGTAAAAATTCCAACGATCGCATGTCGCGTTGTCTGGGGCTTCGACGTAACAATGCTGATTTTTTGCCCCACCAGGGCATTAATCAGTGTTGATTTGCCAACGTTTGGCCGACCGAGAATTGCGACGATCCCGCTACGAAATGCTTTCTTCCCCATTTGTCAGCAACTCCAGTGCCCGACCCGCCGCATGTTGCTCAGCCAAACGCCGGCTCGTGCCCTGCCCGGTCGTTTCCAAGCCCATTGATTGTACTCGACAGGCGACCTGGAATTCCCGTGCGTGGGCGGCCCCACTTACACTGCTGACAACGTATTCGGGTGGCGGCAACCCTCTTCCCTGAAGCGTTTCCTGTAATCGCGTCTTAGAATCCTTCAGCGACTCTTCGTCAGGTAAATTCTCAAGCCGGCTCGCATAGATGTTGAGTATTGCGGTTTTAGCGGCCTGGTAACTCCCGTCAAGAAATGTCGCGCCGAGTACTGCCTCCAGCGCATCCGCAAGAATTGACTGGTTACCTTGGCCTCCGGACTTTAGCTCACCGGATCCCAACCGCAGCAGATCACCCAGCTGAATCTCAGCCGCAATTTCAGCCAGTGTTGAGCGCTTTACCAAACTGGCCCTGATACGGCTTAAACTGCCTTCATCAGCCCGCGGCCGGGCCTGGTACAGTTGTTCAGAAACAATTAATCCGAGTACGGAGTCGCCCAGAAATTCGAGCCGCTCATTGTTATTAGAACCGGCGCTGCGATGCGTGAGAGCTTGTTCCAGCAGGCTTGTAGCTGAAAATTTATAGCGCAAATGTTCCGCCGCCCAATCGCCCTGGGGCTTCACCTGAGGATCTCGACCGTATCATCAAACTCGGCTAACAGATATATGTTTGCCACGTAATTTGTACGCCGATCGTACTTAGCCTGCACTACGTAGCCTCCGCTCACACTGGTTTTCGTGATTTTAAAATCCTTGACCTTTAGCCCGTACACACTTTCAATGTTTAAGCGGTTTTCGATCGAAGCACGGAGCCGAGCGAGACTGGTTTCCTGACCGTCCAGCTCAACCTTCACGTCACTAAGAATTTGCAGCACCTTCATATGCTCAAGATATATCGGCGTTAACCTTAGCGCTGCGAATCCAACAAGTCCTAAGATAGCTGCCAGAACGAGCATCCCGATCGCTGTCATTCCCTGCTGCCTGTTGCGCATCACCTGCACTCCTATCCTGGAAACTGCTCTACGTAATTGGGGTACCGATTCTCCGCCAGGCTGGAGCACCAGGAAAACTCCAGTTCATCCATATGCGGACCGCTTTGCCAACAAGATTTTCCTCGGGTATAAAACCTACGCCCGGATAGCGGCTGTCCCTGCTGTTGTCACGGTTGTCACCCATCATGAAAAAGTGCCCTTGAGGCACGGTAAACGTACCCTCCAGGCTCAGCTGGCGCGGCATCAGCAGCACATCATGCCTAACCTGGCCAAGCTGTTCTGTGGCACGGTTCGCACCTGCAGGATCTTTGCCCTCGTATGGCCCCTCCTGAACCAGCGGAACCAGCTCACCATTCACCGACAGGCGCTTGTTACGGTAGGTGATCTGGTCGCCCGGCAAGCCAACGAGGCGCTTTATGTAATTAGTGCTCGGATCCGAAGGTAGTTTAAACACGACCACATCGCCTCGTTGTGGTTCTCCAAAATCAATTATTTTCAGGTTCGTGACCGGGAGTCGAAGTCCATACTTATACTTGTTAACGAAAATAAAATCTCCAACCAGTAGCGTAGGAACCATTGAACTCGAAGGTATGCGGAACGGCTCATAAAGAAATGAGCGAACCACCAGTACTATCAGCAGCACAGGGAAAAACGAGCGGGCGTATTCTACGATGGTTGGTGCAGGACGCCGAATCAGTGCTTCGGGGCTGTCCACCGTTTCCGCAGCGGGTCCGATTCTCGCTTCCCACAGCACATAGCCGGCCCAGATCACGCCTGTAACCGCCGTCGCTATCACCAACACCAGCGAAAAATCAATTCCCATCAACTGCTCCTCCAAGCACCCATACTATTGGTCATGCAAAGATTCAGTGCAAGCTAATCATCGCAACCGCTATATTCGGCCAACCCCGAACAACTTGTCGCTGCGGTCACGATGATTCGTCCCTGGACATTTCGTCCAGTACGGCTTGACGCTCGAGGTGAAAACGACAGATTTCCTCCTCACCAGAATACAAAACCGGCACCACCTTGCCGAAACTCTTGATCCATTCCTCGCGGGTATCAATATCACGCACCTGTATTCGAGCACGCCCACGGCACAACGGCTCCAGTTCCTCAAGCATGATCTCGCAAAGGTGACAGCCACGGCGGCTGTAAACGACGAATTCGCGCACGGCATCCGCCCGCTATCAACGCAATGGATCGTCGGCCACGACACGCTGCCCGGCTACACACACCTGGCAGGCACCGCCGTATTGGGGACTGATGCGTTCACACAGCCGCAGAATCGCGACTGCGGCCGCCAGACCCAAGGCACCACCGGTAGCGCTCCAAAGGTCCGCCGTGGCCGGCGGCGCAATCGTCTCGCCCAGCCAGGCGCCGAGAACGAGGCTCGCCACTGGCAGCAGGTAGGCGATAACCGAGAGTCTCAGCAATTTTCTCTCCGATATCGAAATGGTCACCCTGTCACCGATACGGCACTGCTGGCCGGGTGGACGCTGGACCTGAACGACCGCGGGGCCCAGCCTGCCGAACAGACTGGCCAGGGCAAGGGCACCACACCCCCCACCGTCGCCACAGGCCGCGCAACTCACGGGAAGTTCGGCCCTAATCCCAATCAACTCGCCATCGTTAGCTGTAATGCGGCCCCGCCGGACAATCATCTGTTCGAACTCACGTCACTAAACAACCGCCGGGGATTGTACCGGAGCGCGGCGCTCGCGGAAATGCAAATGCGTGCAAAACCGGCCGGGTCTCAGTCGCTGGATTCGCCGGGAACGGACCGCACGGACAGTGAGATCATTTGAACAGTGCGGAGCGGCACCTGACCAACGGCGGTGACCAACCATCCATCATGCATGGTGGAATATGCATTGGCCGTCCCGATTTTCGACACACCCTCTGCCTGCTCAGACGCCGCTACGGTGACATCTATAAACACAGATACAGTGGCCAAACCGTCCGTGTAGACGATGTGGTGCCGAGGTGATGCTGCATCCGTCAAAAGTTCCACTTTGGCTGCTGTGAGCATGAACCCGGGTGGCAGCTCCATAGCACGCCAATGCGCGTCAACAGACTCTTCCAGCGCTGATGGCGCTGAATTTTCTGCGCGGAGCCAAGAAAATTGGTCGGTTACCAGCGACGACCTGACGCGATCAGCAGACACTCGCTCGGGCAGGCTGATATTGGCGAACAAAATTTCCTCGACGGAATTGCCGGTTTCCTCACTGCGTAATTGGGACTTCAGAGGCATTGCGGTCGCCTCGTCCAGCCACAATCTGTAGCCATACCGGTAATTATCCTTTGGGCGGATCGCGATGAGTCGCGCGTCACGTCCAGCGACGCGCTCGGACCGAACCAGCGAAAACTGATAGTAACGCTCGCCCGATTGTGAATACGCCGGCAAACTCGCTCGTAAGGGACTCTGGCCGCTGTCTCGATCCCGGCGCTTTTCGACGACCACAGTCTGCTGGTCCGGGAATATACAGGTCACTTCATCCTGATTACGGATGATTTCCCTGCCAGCGCCGTCCAGCGCTACCAACCGTTCCGTAACCGCGCCGTCCTCGACACGATGATAAATCTGATAGGTATCGGCGCGACCAGCGTGCATGTGAACCAGCGTCCCTTCATAGTTCAGGTATTCCACCGCGTGGTCCATGCGTTTCAGCCAATCGCGGGGACCATCACTCGCGCTAGCGGGCCATGGCGCTATCGACAGGATGACAGCGGCAACAACGAAAAGAACCGGGTGACCGTAGACTTGGCGTGGTCGTGCCTTAACGCTGATCCGACCGGGTATCAGTTGCGCACTAATCTTCCGCATCCGCCTGCTGAGCCACGATCCGCGAGTCCATTACGGTCCAGGGAAACGTGCGCGCGTACTCGCCGTGCGACACCAGATAACTGGTCAACCGTGCTGGGGCAATATCAGCTTTTCGCGCACTGGGGGCCGGCACTGTATAACTGTATTTTTTCTCGGGGTCGAAAACCGTTCCAGCCTCGACGATGTTGGCCACTGTTGGCTCAGCGATCGGCCCGGATTGCTTACCCGAATTGAACGAGCTGAAGCTCAGCAGCGCGAGAATAGCCACCGTTGCTGCAATTCCGCCGCCGGCGATGCCGGGCATAACGCGGGCGCCTATCTGTCGAAGCCTGCGACCGACAAACCGGTCCTGGGGCTCCAGATTTTCTGCCACGGCTTCCATGACATTGCTGCGCAGGGTGGTTAAGCGCTGATCCACTACTTCACCGCGAATCAACTCGCCGATCAGAGAATACCTCGCCAAAGTCGCGCTATGCGCCTCCGTGCGCTCCAAACGGCGCAAGAGAAGTTCGAACTCTTCATCGGGCAACTCGCCGTCGCAAAATGCCGAAATCTGTTCTTCGATAGTCTGTGTCATTCCATAACTCTTATCGCGTGTGCTCTACGATTCATCCAGCAGCGGACTAATTTTTTTGTCGATCGCCTCTCTTGCCCGAAATATGCGCGATCGCACCGTCCCAACGGGACAATCCATCGCTTGGGAAATTTCCGTATAACTCAAGCCATCCAGTTCACGCAACATGATAGCCGTTCTCAAGTCATCAGGAAGAGATCCGATCGCATTCTCCACCGTACGACGCAGTTCATCACTTAAGGCCTGGCCTTCCGGAGAATCCGTGTCCTGCAAACTGGCATGCCATTCGAAATTCTCAGGGTCGTGAATATCGGACGCATACTCCAAGGGTCGCCGACGGGCCGCCACCATATGATTTTTTGCCGTATTGATCGCAATCCTGTACAGCCAGGTGTAGAAGGCGCTGTCGCCTCGAAATTTCGGCAGCGCCCGATAGGCTTTCAAAAAAGCCTCCTGAGACACATCCAAGGCCTCGGACGGATCACGCACATATCGCATAATCAACTTAACGATCTTGTGCTGATACTTGAGCACGAGCAGGTCATAGGCGCTTTTGTCGCCAGCCTTGACGCGCTCCACCAACAGCTGATCGCTAGTCTTGTTGCCCATTGCAGTCCTCTTGGGTCTCAAGCCTTGGGAAGCAGCAGCCGGATAAACTGATCCTGTCATGGCAACCGGATAGACTGATCCCGTCGTGGAAAGTTCGACGGAAACGCCATTTTTGTGCGTTCGATCACATCCTCCGGGCCGCTGCGCCGCAGCCGGGGATCATTGTACGCCAACCGGGACGGCCGCTGGTTGTGCCCAGTGAAAGCCCGAGCCCAACCCGGCCCGTTGCGGCCGTCATGGGAAACGTAATCGAGTCTGAAGTAGACGCCAATTGTCCGGACCTGCTGATCGGGGTGTTACCCAAACGCGGATGAGGGTGCGCTCACGCCTGAAGCTCAAGCCAACCAGCCAGGCGAACCAGAAACTGCGGCGTCTGAGAAGCTCCAGGCGGTGCTCTGTTCCATCCGCGTCGGCCAGGCGCCACTCACCGGTTTCGGCCAGGATGAGGCGACGGTAGCGCTGCCGCCACCAATACCGCCGGATCGCCTGCATGGACATGAGCAGCACCGCGCTGCAAAGCAACAGGCGCGGCGCGGCCGGGATCGGGGTCAGCATGCTCGCCAGTGCCGCAGCACCCCCTTGCAGACTCAGATAGGTCAGCGCGAACAGCCGCGCCGGGCGGATCTCAATGGGAGTGACGAAGCCGTTGGATGACATCACGCAGCTGCGGATCATCGGCGATCTGACGACCCATGATCAACGCGAATATCTCCGGATCCGGCAGGCTAAGCAGCCGCGCAAATGCCGCCTGAATTTCCGCACTTGCTGCCGCATACTGGCGCTCGAGGAAACGTTCGAGTAATACATCAAGTTCGCGCATGCCGCGGCGGCAACGCCACTTCAGACGCGATAGATCGACGTCGGCCGACTCAGTGTTAGGCTCCGTAGCTGTCATGGGCAGGTAGTGAATCTGGCGGCGGTGCTGAACCTACGCTTCCGCACGCCGGCTAATGACGACGGGCGATCAGCATTTTTTTCGTCTCGGCGATTGCTCTGGCCGGGTTAAGATCCTTTGGACAGGCATTCGTACAGTTCATGATCGTGTGACATCTGTACAGCTTGAAGGAATCCTCCAGATCATCCAGCCTTTCACCGGTCGCTTCATCCCGGGTATCAACGAGCCATCGGAAAGCAGCTAACAGCACCGCTGGACCCAGAAACTTTTCGCTGTTCCACCAGTAACTCGGGCAACTCGTCGAGCAGCATGCGCAAAGGATACACGCAGACGGTGAGTCGATCTTTTCCTGGTCCGCCTTGCTTTGCAGCCGCTCCCGATCCGGCGGTGCAGGCGTTCGAGTCTGTAGCCACGGTTTGATTGACGCGTACTGAGCGTAGAAATTGCTGAGGTCCGGAACCAGATCTTTAACGATAGGCATATGTGGCAGCGGATACACTTTGATATCGCCCTTTATGTCTTCGTTGGCATACGTACACGCAAGCGTATTGACGCCTGCAATATTCATCGCGCAGGAACCGCAAATTCCTTCCCGACATGAGCGCCTGAATGTAAGAGTCGGGTCGATCTCGTTTTTTATCTTGATCAGCGCATCGAGCACCATGGGGCCGCAGTCGTTCATGTCCAGTTCATAGGTATCGAGCCGAGGGTTTTCATCGCCGTCAGGGTCGTAGCGATACACGAGAAAGCGGCGAATATTGGCCGTCCCATTTTCGGCCCTGAAGGTTTTACCCTTCTCGACTCGAGAGTTTGGTGGAAGAATGAACTGGGCCATTGTGTCCTCGCAGAACCTGACGGCTATCTAATAGACTCGCGCCTTCGGTGGTATCGGTTCAACTTCATCAGTAAGCGTCTCCTGATGCACCGGCCGGTAGTCCAGCGCGACCTTTCCGGAACTATCGACCCACGCAAGAGTATGCTTCATCCAGTTCACGTCGTCGCGTTCAGGGTAGTCCTCGCGCGCCTGTGCGCCCCGGCTCTCCTTACGATTCAGCGCGCTGGCAATCGTCGCCATCGCCTGTGCCAGCAAATTCTCCAACTCCAGAGTTTCTATAAGATCGGTGTTCCAGATCAACGATCGATCCGACACATTGACGTCCGAGAACGAATCGAAGCAGGCCGACAGCATCTCCAAGCCTTCCCGCAGAGTCTCGCCGGTTCGAAATACCGCAGCGTGGCTTTGCATGATGCGCTGCATCTCGAGCCGTATCTCGGCCGTAGGCCGACTACCGTTGGCATTGCGCAAACGCTCCAACCTCGCGATCGCCTCACTGCCTGCATCAGCGGGTAATGGGCGGTATTGCCCGGACTTCGATATCGTATCGGCGCAGCGACGCGCGGCAGCGCGACCGAATATGACGAGATCGAGCAGCGAATTCGAGCCCAAACGATTGGCGCCATGCACGGACACGCAGGCGGCTTCGCCGACGGCCATTAGTCCCGGCACCATAACGTTTGGATCATCGGCGACTCGGGTCAACACGTCACCATGATAGTTGGTTGGCACGCCACCCATGTTGTAGTGGACGGTAGGCAATACCGGAATTGGCTCCCGGGTGATGTCTACACCGGCAAATATTCTGGCCGTTTCTGCGATTCCCGGGAGTCGTTCGTCAATGACTTCCGGTCCCAGGTGTTCGAGGTGCAGGAAAATGTGATCCTTATTGTCACCGACACCCCGACCTTCACGAATCTCTAGCGTCATCGCGCGGCTGACGACGTCACGGGATGCCAGGTCCTTGGCATTCGGCGCGTAGCGTTCCATGAAGCGTTCACCGTCTGAATTAGTCAGGTAACCCCCCTCACCCCGGGATCCCTCGGTGATCAGCATCCCGGCTCCGTATATTCCGGTCGGATGAAATTGCACGAACTCCATATCCTGCAGCGGCAAACCGGCCCGCAGTACCATCGCGTTGCCGTCACCGGTGCAGGTATGCGCGGATGTGCAAGAAAAATAGGCGCGCCCGTAACCGCCGGTTGCCAGAATGACCTTATGCGCCCGGAACCGGTGAACTCTGCCGGTCGCCATATCCAGAGCCACAACACCCCGGCAGGCCCCGTCTTCCATGATCAGGTCGATGGCGAAATATTCGATGAAAAACGTCGCTTCATGCTTGAGCGATTGCTGGTACAGGCTATGCAGCATCGCATGACCGGTACGATCGGCAGCAGCACAGGTCCGCTGGGCGATACCCTCACCAAAGTGCGTCGTCATGCCACCGAAAGGTCGCTGGTATATCGTGCCCAGTTCAGTGCGCGAAAACGGAACACCGTAATGTTCCAACTCAATCACCGCGCCGGCCGCTTCCTTGCACATGTATTCGATCGCATCCTGGTCGCCAAGCCAATCAGAGCCTTTTACGGTGTCGTACATGTGCCAGCGCCAATCGTCCTCGCCCATGTTGCCAAGTGCTGCACTGATACCGCCCTGCGCGGCAACTGTATGACTGCGCGTTGGAAATACTTTGGTTATGCATGCGGTCGACAGGCCCGATTCAGCCAAACCGACCGTCGCGCGCAGCCCCGCACCACCTGCACCAACGACGACAACATCGTAGCTGTGATCATCGAACTCGTAACCGCCGCTCACGTTGCAGAACCTAAGGCGATAGAAATGAGCGCATAGATTGCGGCAACGGCTAAAGCGACGTGCAGAAGCCTGGATACGGTTAGCGTCATAAATTTCAGCGAGTCATCGTGAACATAATCTTCAACGACCACCTGCACACCGAGCTGTGAATGATGCAACACGCTGACGATTAACAAGATCATCAGAGTAGAATTCAACGGTTGCGCGAGCCAAGACCGGACCGCGCTGTAATCCGCAACTGGCAACCCCAGCAGCGAAATCGCAAACCACAGGCCCAGTGGAATCAATGCGGCAGCCGTTACCCGCTGCGCCCACCAATGTCCCGTCCCGTGTTTCGCCGATCCCAGGCCCAAGACCATGCGAAGCGATGATCGCAGGTTCACGAGGCAATGCCCACCACAGTCAACCAGAATCCCACCGTCAGCAGCAGCGCGAAAATCAACACAAACCATCCCGAGAATCTCGCCACTCGCGGATCGAATCCGTAGCCTACGTCCCAGACCAAATGTCGAATGCCGTTACTGAAATGATAGAAAAAGCAGAAGGTCCACCCCAGCGTCAGCAACAAGCCGAGCGGACTGCAGATCAACCCCATCATCCCGTCGTAGGTCGATTCATTGGTAGCCAACGCGAACAGCCAAGCGACAAAAACGACCGCGCCAATAGACAGGAATACGCCCGTCATCCTGTGCAGGATCGACATGGTATTGCTGACTTCCCACTTGTAGATACCGAGATGCGGCGACAGCGGCCGATCATCGTCAGGCATTGATAATTACCTCGTTAAAGAATTACCTGGCACACCCGGCCCGACGCAGTGGTCCGTCCGCTATCCGGGATCGTCCCGGTTTCCAGTTCATCCATTTAAAACACGCCGCGATCCGCTAAGCTAGAAGTCGATGCAGCGGCCGTTTCTTTCCCAGTCACCGTAGCGTGTAGGATCCGGACCTTTCTGACCACCGAGTTCCTGTGGCCTGTCCCCCGCCGCCAGTGATCGTCGCACCGGCGGCTCAGCAACTCGACCGGGCTTCGGTGCATCGGTGGGACCAGATGCGTCAGATCGCTCGCCGCCCTTTATTTTCCCGGCTTTGGAATGAGTTATCGGCATGCGCGCAAGTGTGCCAGAATGCTCCATATTTTTCACCAACTCGGAAAAGCGTTACCGTCAGTATGAACGCGGTTAAAGAAGACGGCTTGTGGTCGGCGGACTTGTCTCATCTTGGCATACTCTGTGTCTCGGGACGGGATCGGCGAACGTTTCTGCAAGGACAGCTGACCCAAGATCTCGATAGCCTGTCACCCGAGAAGTGGATTTTCAGCGGCTGGACTTCAGCGAAAGGACGTCTGCTGACCATTGCACAGTTGTTCGACTGGCGCGATTCAATCTGGATGCTGATGCCGGCCGACGTGATCGACGACGTCATGAAACGCCTGAGGATTTACATCCTACGGTCCGATGTGCAGCTGGAAGCCTGCGCTGTCGGCATAGCTGGACTGGGTGGAACCGACGCCATAACGACTGTACAGTCCATCGGGATCACGCTGGCAGGCGGGCCTGACGCCAGCGCATCCACGGAGAATCTGTGCGTGGGACGCCTGGCTGGCGATCCTTCCAGACTCGTTGCATTCGGCGATTTGGCCCCCTTCACAACGCCGGCACCGCCAAAACGCGACTCCAATGCATGGAGATTGCAAAGCATCCGCAGTGGCATACCGATCATATTCGCTGCGACCTCAGAAGCATTTCTACCGCAGATGGTCAATTTGGATCTGTGCGGCGGAGTCAGCTTCGACAAGGGGTGTTACACCGGTCAGGAGATAGTCGCGAGAACACAGAATCTGGGCCGGGTAAAGCGGCGAATGTTTCGATTCACTTACGCGGCCGAAACCGAACTGGCGCCGGGACAGGCTATTTTTTCCGCGGGACGACCAGCCGGCCGTGTCGTTGAAAGCGCATCGGATAACACTGGCACGGAACTTCTGGCCGCGGTGCCAATTGTTAGTGGCGACAACAATCTGGCCCTCGATGAAGCCGGGACACAGCAGCTGAACCAGGCGCCTATGCCCTACGAGGTACCCGGACCGCCAGACTGACGTAGCTAATTAGCTGTCGCAATTCAATCCTTAGTCTTCCCGCTGCGGACGTAAATGCGGAAACAACAACACGTCGCGAATTGACGGCGAATCCGTCAATAGCATAACCAGTCTATCGATTCCGATTCCCAGGCCCGCTGTGGGCGGTAAACCGTATTCGAGCGCACGGATATAGTCGGTATCGTAAGGCATTGCTTCATCATCGCCAAAATCTTTCTGCTCCATCTGCTGTCTGAACCGTTCATCCTGATCCTCAGGGTCATTCAATTCGGCGAAGCCGTTTGCCAGTTCCCGACCAGCCATAAATAGTTCAAAACGATCGACCAGCCACGGGTCGTCGGACGACCGCCTGGCAAGAGGTGAAACCTCTGCCGGATAAGCGGTAACGTAGGTCGGTTTGTCGAGCTGGCGTTCGACCGTTTTCTCAAATATCTCGATCAACAGTTTCCCAGGACCGGCGTTTTCCTGGACCGGAATATCCAAACGCCCGCAGGCATCACGGAGATAGTCGAGGTCCCTGAGGCGCCCGGTATCCAGTTCCGGGTTTTGTTCCGCTATAGCCTCTTCGACCGTGACACGGCGGAAGGGCTCATCGAACTTCAATTCTTGCCCCTGGTAAACAAGCTCAGTCCTGCCGAAAAGTGACTCGGCCAGGCTACGCAGAAGATTCTCAAGAAGGTCCATTAAAACTGTCTGATCGGCATAGGCCAAGTAGAGTTCCAGCATCGTGAACTCTGGATTATGCTGCGTGGAGATTCCTTCGTTACGAAAGCTTCTATTTATTTCGTACACCCTCTCGAAGCCACCCACGACAAGTCTTTTGAGATAGAGCTCGGGCGCGACCCGAAGGTAAAGGTCCCGCTCCAAAGCATTGTGGTAAGTAACAAACGGCCTCGCCAAGGCGCCTCCTGGAAGTATCTGCATCATGGGTGTTTCGACTTCGAGAAAATCCATGGCATCCAGATAACTGCGGATAAACTGTACGATCTTCGATCGGACCCGGAATACTTCCCTCGAACTTTCATTGACAATGAGATCAACATAACGTTGACGATATTTGGATTCCTGATCGCTGAGCCCGTGGAATTTCTCGGGTAACGGCTGCAGTGACTTCGTCAGCAGTTGCATTTCGCATACCTTTACACTGAGTTCACCGGTCCGCGTTCGAAACAACGTACCCCGAGCCCAAACAATGTCCCCAAGGTCCCAGCCCTTAAACCCGTCGTAGGCTTCTTTACCGACCTGGTCGCGCTGGAGGAATAATTGAATCTGCCCACTGCGATCCTGAATGGTCGCGAAGCTCGCTTTTCCCATGACCCGTTGAGTCATCATGCGACCAGCGACCAGCACCTCAACTGGTTCCGCTTCGAACGCTTCATTACTGTGTTCGTCATAGACCCGATGCAACTGGCCGGCCAATGCCGTGCGGCGGAAAGTATTGGGGAAGGCAAAGCCATCCGCCCGCAGGGCTGCCAGCTTCTTGCGACGCTCCGCTACAAGCTTATTTTCGGGTCGATTCGATTCAGCCATTTAGCTCGTTCTGCCTGCGTAAAGCGCCACGGTTCAGACTCCTTGCTTCAAACTTGCCTCGATGAACTGATTCAAGTCGCCGTTCAGAATTGCATCCGGATTGCCTGATTCAACACCAGTCCGGAGGTCCTTCACCCTTGATTGATCCAGCACATAGGAACGAATCTGATTACCCCAGCCGATAGCGCTTTTAGATTCCTCCATCGCCCGTACCTCAGTGAGTCGTCGCTGTTGTTCCAGCTCGTATAGTTTTGCCTTGAGTTGTTTCATTGCCGTGGCCTTATTCTTGTGTTGCGAACGGTCATTCTGACATTGCACGACAATGCCGGAAGGCTGATGAGTAATCCGCACGGCCGACTCCGTTTTATTCACATGTTGTCCGCCGGCACCGCTGGCGCGGTAAGTGTCGATGCGCAGGTCCGCGGGATCAAGCTCAATTTCTATATCGTCCTCGATCTCCGGCGACACAAACACTGCCGCAAAGGAAGTGTGGCGGCGACTGCCCGAATCAAAAGGAGATTTTCGAACCAATCGATGCACACCCGTTTCCGTTCTCAACCACCCGAATGCGTAATCGCCCAGGACGTGAATCGTGGCGCTTTTCAGACCAGCGACGTCCCCGGGGGAGGCTTCGATAATCTCGGCCTTGAAATTGTTCGCTTCGCACCACTTCAGGTACATGCGCAATAGCATGTTGGCCCAATCCTGGGCTTCGGTGCCCCCCGAGCCTGCCTGAATATCTAGAAACGCGTTGGCTGAATCAGCCTCGCCACCAAACATGCGTTGGAACTCGAGCCGTTCCACTTCCAGGCGTATGTTGTCTACATCGGCGGTGATTTCGTCCGCGATCGCCTGGTCGTCCTCATCAATTGCCAGAACCAGTAGTTCTGAGGACTCGTTCAGCGTGCGTCCGAAGCCTTCCAGCGTTTGTATTACTGATTCCAGTCTCGCTCGCTCGCGGCCCAAGGATCCAGCCCGCTTCTGGTCGTTCCACACAGCCGGGTCTTCGAGATCTCGATTGATCTGTTCCAGACGGGACTGCTTGCCCGCGAGGTCAAAGATACCCCCTCAGCGCCTCGCTGCGCTCACGAAGATCATCGAGGCTCAATTTGAGCTGGTTGATTTCCATTATCGCTGTCGCATTCCGTGATCGACTGCCGCGGCATCCGGCGCATCAGCGACGCAGTACCTGCCCGGAGACCGCGTTATGCTAGTCATATTGAATGTGTTCCACAACCAATTGATGCGATCGCTGTTGCCGGAAAATGTTCACGTCCAATCGATATATCAATGTTGGGCAGACGTCGGTGCTTGGCGTCGGTAGCTTTTCCTGATTGAACGCGATCGCATCGACGGTCTCGCGACCGGAAAGTGGCCGAAGCTCCAGTTTCAGGTGGTGCCCGCCAACAACACGCTGATCTACTATCTCGAACTGGTTGTCGAACACCGGCTCGGGAAATCCCTGCCCCCAGGGACCCGACCGGCGTATAAGCTCCGCCAAGTCGAGGCTGAAATCTTCTGAGCTCAGCCCGCCATCGGTCCAGGTTATATCTGGCCGACCGATCTCTTCCGAGTATCGAGATATTTCCTCATCGAATGCTTCGCGAAACGATTCCAGCCGTTCCTGCGCCAGCGTAATGCCGGCCGCCATAGCGTGCCCTCCGAACTTCTCTACCAGGCCAGGTTGCTTAATTGAAATTGCGGCGATGACGTCACGCACGTTTATGCCGTTTATCGACCGCGCTGAACCTTTGAGCATACCGTTATCGCCGGGCGCGAACGCAACGACCGGTCCGTTGACCCGTTCACGGATTCGGCTTGCCACCAGTCCGACAATGCCCTGGTGCCAATCCGCGTTGTACAGGCAGTAACCGCCCGGGCGCAGACCCGTCATCCAGTCCTCCAAAGCCTCGAGGTGTCGTTCGGCCTGATCCTGCATCCGTGTCTGCAGCTCACGCCGCTCGGCATTCAATTGGTCCAAGCGACGCGCCAACCGCGCTGCTTGCTGCGCTTCACCGGCAAGCAGGCAATCGATCCCCAGGGACATATGCGTTAATCGGCCGGCAGCGTTAAGCCGTGGAGCAATTGCAAAGGCGAGATCCCCGGTGCTGACGTCTGCTGTTTGACGACCAGCGCAATCGAACAAGGCCTGGATGCCGGGGCGGACCCGCCCCGCCCGGATGCGGCGGAGTCCCTGAGCGATTAGCACGCGATTATTCCGGTCCAGTGCCACCAGGTCGGCAACCGTCCCCAATGCCACCAAATCCAGACAATCTGCACAAACCTGGCGCGCTTCCCCAGCGTCTATAAGGCCTTGATCGGCCAGCCGCCTTCCTAAAGCTGCAGCAACATAGAATGCGACACCGACACCGCAGAGGTTCTTGCTGGGAAATCCCGAATCGGGCAGGTTAGGATTGACGATGATGTGTGCCCGGGGAAGTTCCGATCCGGGCAGATGGTGGTCAGTAACGATGACCTTGATACCCAGTCGCCGGCACCGCTCTACCCCTTCTCGACTCGAAATACCATTGTCGACTGTGACGATTAGCGCGGGCTTTTGCTGGGCTGCCAGTTCGGCGATTTCCGGCGACAAGCCATAGCCGTATCGGAACCGGTCCGGCACCAGATAACTGACGTGGTTGAAGCCGAATCCACGCAGGCAAGTCATCATCAGCGCGGTTGCGGTGGCTCCATCGGCATCGAAATCCCCGAGAACCATGACCGGATCTTGCTGCTGCCGAGCTTCCGCCAGCAATTCTGCCGCCTCGCCGGCGCCTGGCAGCCGCCCGACGGGAATCATCGCCGCCAGCGAGACGTCCAACTCGGCCGGGGACACCTGTCGGGAAGCGAAAACGCGGCGCAGCACGGGATGCAAATCGAGCGGCAACGCGCGTTCCAATTCGCGCGGAACCGATCGTCTATGGATGAGGCGGCGGATCGATATATCGGGCTCAGTCATTTGCGCAGCTGTCGAGTTTGTACCTTGACCAGTCGCCGTGCGATCCTAAAGCCCACAAACCATTTAAACTCAGCCATGAAATTATCTGCGGAATCCAGTTCCGGTAACGTAATACGTTCGTTCAGGCCCGGTGAATTGCGCCTTAGCGAACAAAGCTTTGATTCTCACATCATCTTGTCGGCCAGCAAGATTATCCCGGATTGGAAACCTGCACCTTTCCAAGAACTGAGCATAGCGGATTTTGAACCAGCAATCGCACTGGATCCGGAGATCATTTTGTTTGGAACTGGCGTACAGCAAAAATTCCCCGACAATGCGCTTATGATCGAAATCATGCGACAGGGTATCGCGTTCGAGGTCATGGATACGGCCGCAGCCTGCCGCACATTTAACGTGCTCATCTCCGAGTTCCGCGAGGTCGTTGCAGCACTGCTGGTTCAGAATCTCCCCTAAATATTATCTCCGCGGCAGATAATTTAACGGATCGACCGGTTTGCCGTTGCGGCGTATTTCGAAATGCAGGGCTGGCTGTTGCGACGAAGCCTCGCCCATTCGGGCAATTTTCTGACCGGCGGTAAGCTGCTGCCCCTCTGCAACCAGCAGCACCGAATTGTATCCATAGGCACTCAGATAGCTTGCGTTGTGCTTGATGATCAGCAGTTGACCATAGCCAATCAGGGCATTCCCCGCATACACCACCTGGCCATCCGCAGCAGCGATGACCGACTGGCCCACCTGGCCTGTGATCCGTATACCGGATTGGGTTTTTGGCGACTCACCGAATCCCAGCGCCAGCTTGCCGTCGGTGGGCCACCGCCACTGTGGCGCCGGGCTTGGCGCGACCGGAGCAACGGCGGTGCTGCTTTCGCGTTTGGGGGCCGTCGTCGAGGCTAAGGACCCGGCGGCCGGGCCGCTCAGACGGATCTGCTGGCCGGGACGAATCAGCGTACCGTCGCCAAGTTCGTTCCACCGGGCCAGCGTTCGGTAGTCGATGTCGTATTGCCAGGCGATTGAATACAGGGTCTCGCCGGACCTGACCGTGTGGTATTCAGGGGTCCAGCGCAGCGCCTGGCCCCCGCAGGAAGCCAAGGATGCGCAGGCGATTAAAACGCAAAGGTAGAGGGCAAGAGCTTTCAATTACGCAGAGCAATGTAGGCCAGCAGACCCATGGCCACGAGGCTCCATCCGATGGCGTCTATATATCGTTTCAGGTTGCTTTCGAAGCGGGACCCGCCCCAGACGATTAGCCCGGCCACCAGGAAAAAGCGTGCTCCCCGACCCACCAGCGAGGCAAGCAGGAACGGCACCAATAGCATCGACATAGCGCCCGCCGCGATCGTAAATATTTTGTACGGGATTGGCGAAAAGCCGGCGGCCAGCACCGCCCAGAACCCCCAAGTCTGGAACCACAACCGTGCCTTAAGGTACACATCCCAATAATCCAAGCGGTGCAGCAACGGCTCGATTGCCTCGATGGCCAGTGCACCGATCAGATACCCGGCCGCGCCGCCGACAACCGAGGCGACCGTTGTAAGACCCGCAAAACGCCAGGCGCTGCGGGGCCGTGCCAGCACCATCGGAGCGAGCATGACATCCGGCGGAACTGGGAAAAATGACGATTCCGAGAAGCTTAAGGCAGCGAGGTACCAGGGAGCTTTAGGGTGCCTTGACCACACCATCACCCGGTCGAATATCTTCGAAAACAGTCGCATTACTGTTTGTCCCGAAGCATTGGCACAAACGAGACCCGGCACAGATCCTCTTGCTCGAAGCCGGATGGCGTCTTGGTAACGCGTATAAGGTTCTGGAAACCGGAAGACCCAACGGGAATCACCAAGCGGCCGCCGGGAGCCAACTGCTCGAGCAGCACTTCCGGCACCCCCTCGGGGGCGGCTGAGACGATGATCCCGTCGAATGGCGCCTGACCCGGCCAGCCGCGATGACCATCGTCATGCCGAAATCTGACGGTGGTGACTTCGAGCAACGCCAGCCGTCTCCGGGCCACCTCCAGTAACGGCCCAACCCGTTCAAGCGAAAAAATCTGGCCCACCAGGGGAGCCAGAATCGCGGTCTGATAGCCCGACCCCGTGCCGATTTCGAGGACTTTTTTCGGTACCCGTAAATCGCCATTTTCTTGCAGCAGTGCCTGCGTCATCAGCGCAACGATATAAGGCTGCGAAATGGTCTGGCCCTGGCCGATGGGCAGGGCATTGTCCTCGTAGGCTCTGCTTTCCAGTGCCTCGTCGACAAACAGGTGACGCGGAACGCTGCGAATGCGATCCAGAATTATCGGATTGCTGATGCCGTTTTGCTCCAGCCGTTGCACCAAACGCTCACGGGTCCGGGCTGACGTCATGCCAATGCCGCTCATCATGTGACGGTCGGTTTTCACTGCGCTAGCCATGACCTCAGCTCGGCGACACGATCATGGCGCGTCAGGTCTACCTGCAGCGGCGTCACCGAAATGCTGCCGTGTTCAATCGCATGGAAATCGGTGCCCGGGCCTGCGTCCTGACCGGCCCCCGCCGGACCGACCCAGTAGACGGTTCGGCCTTTCGGATCCTTCGATGTCACGACCGGTTCCGAACGATGCCGGGCGCCGAGCCGGGTTGCCTCGATACCGTTTAGTTCGCCATACGGCACATCCGGGACATTGACGTTAAGAATCGTATCCGCTGGCAACGGCACCACTATCAACCGATCAACCAACTCCCGGGTTACCTGCGCAGCCGTATCAAAATGCTTGGGC
>JAPUGB010000169.1 GCA_027293165.1 Gammaproteobacteria bacterium | reverse complement strand
GCCGGACACGTTCTTGGAGAATAGAGTGCGCTGATCGACGCTGTCCCAGTGTTCGATGATGATAAATTGCGTGCCGTCCGGAGGGCCCGCTTCGGCATGTGCCTTAAGTTCTTCCTCCGTGTAATGCCGCAACACGGATTCGACCATGGTGCCGTTTTTCGCCTGAAAAACCTGTCGAACGTGAAAGCCTTCGTCCTGATCATTCAACTCCTCAATCTCACGATAAAACTTTGCCACGTCCTCTTCGTGGCCGGGTTTCGCAAACACGGTGACGATAAAGGTTTCCATGCGGCTTCCTCCTGTTAGGACCGCCACAGTATAACTACAACAGCCGTACAGCGTGGACGCAGCGGGTTGGCTGGCGTGTCAGGGTGGACCCATAAATTCGGCAGTTACGAGCGTCAAGCCTCGTCGGTCGAAACGATCAGGTTCTGATGAACGACACTTCCCGGCCGGTGGCCGAGACGAAGAGAATTCGGTAACCATTCAGCCGCAATTGCCGAACAATAGCGGTGGTCATGCTCTTGCCGATTCCGGGAAAGCGGTGATGAAATTCCACCAGCAAATGCCGGGGTCTGATCTTTTCCGACAATAGGTCTTCCAGAACTTCGTATTCCGCTCCCTCGATATCCAACTTGATGATATCGACCGAGTCGTGGCCAAGCGTGGCCATGATTGAAGAGATACTCTTTGCCGGGACCTTGATCCCGTCGTGGCGTCCGGACTCCCCGGCTACGAGCGTGTACATATCGTCTGAGGTACTGCCATCCCGCTTTATCCGCGGATAAAGCATCAACTCGCCGTCCTCGGCCGCTGCCGCCCACGCATGAAAATGAAACCGGTCGGGCAGGCCGAGATTCTTTACCCACGCCGCTGGAGGCGTCGGGTCGAACGCGTGCACTTCCGCACCCCATTCGTCCATTACCGCAAGCTCGAAGTCGATGTTATCCCCGATACCCATCGAATAGACGACAACGCGCTGTTCCAGCAACTCAGGACAAATGGTCCACTCGCCGTAACGGCGCTGCGGATACTGCACCTCTGGACGTAACCAGAGCTCCCGTCCGGTAAGTCGCTTAACGAGTAATTTGCCGCGTTGGAAAGCGGGCGTTTGTTTGACCCGTTTCCACGGCGAAAGGCGCGCGGCCGGCTTTATCGCTTCCATTGTGCCCCTGGGCTCTCGTTTCGACGTTGTTCGACCGAGCGCGTAGCCCCATTACACCGACGGACAAATGCTGCCGTCCAGCTACCGGACCGGTGTCTACGCTGGCGCTGACCCGCCGGACCGACCTGAGTCAGCTGCATTGCCCATGACGAGAAAATACAGTGCGATCAATAGCAGAACCGTTTGAAAAGCGATCCCGCCCGTCGGATGGCTCTCGGACGGCATAAAGTTCCACTGGCCCCAGTGCACCATGAATATGGCACCGAGCAGGACCGGAATGATGGCCAGCCCTGCCAGGCGAGTGATCAGGTCGTTCGTGAATGCGCCGACGATAATCCCAGCGCCCCCGGCCACTTCGGCAAAGGCCACGAGCGCGGCAACCGGCATCGGAAGTCCGCTCATCTCGACGAAACCACCCAGGTTCATTACTTTGCCGAAACCGTGATACAAGAACACGCTGGCGAGAGCAATGCGCAGCAGCCAGTGTGCGTGTGGTTTCAGGGAATCCAGTGCGTTAAACATCTCCTGTCCTCCTTATCGGACCTACAAACCGGGAACTAATCAGGAACCATGTCTTAGCCCTTCCTGCCTGGGTGCAGGTCGGGTCTATCCATCGGCCACCAGCGGAAAGCATCAGGCCGCCGTGACCCGATCCGCCACGGCCCGCTGCGTTTTTCGCTGCTGCTGTCTGATGACCCGCAATACCTTCCACGGGGTCATCGGCATTTCGGGAATATAAGCTCCGACGGCATTGCTGACGGCAGTCGCGATCGCGCCGACGGTCACGACAATCGGGCCCTCACCGACTTCCTTGGCTCCAAACGGACCATACGGATCGACGGACTCGACGATGATGTATTCGACCTCGGACATTTCGTAGGTGCGTGGCATTTTGTACTCAAGTCGGGATGGATTCAGGAACTGGCCGTCGCCCATGATACGCGGTCCAGGTGTCCGGCCTCATTGTAAACCCTTAAATTTTGCGCCGTTGGCCCAGCGCGTCCGCCGCCATTCCCTGGTATTTGCCGTGCGGCTTTCGGCGCGCTGCGGGGCGCATCCCGGGGCACGGCCTGGGAGTTCGGTAGCGCTACCAGGGCATGGTTTCGCCGAGGTAGCTGACAAATCGCCCGTTGTTTTCGCGAGTGATTGCATCCATGACCACAAGCATCTGGCTGACACTGTCTTCGGTGGGTATGGCGCCGGGAAGTCGTGCGGTCTGCGGGTTGCTGGCGACAAACCCCGGGTGCAGCATGACCACGGTCACGCCGCGCTTCGGTGCTGCGAAGGCCAGCGTGTGGAAATACATGTTCAGGGCCGCCTTGCTGGCCTTGTAATGCCACAGGATGGGGAACTGGGAACCGCCAACGAATGATCCTGAGTCGCTCGACATCGCGTATATCTGCTTCATCCGGGAGGCCTGGACGTTCTCATAGAACGCTTGTGCAACTTTCATCGGGCCAATTGCATTGACGTCAAAGTATCGCGGCGCAAGATCCATATCGAGATTCGTAAACGAAAAGATGCCCGTTGGACCGGTCGCAGCGTTTAACATCAGGATATCAATCGGGTGCTCCTGGTACTTTGACTTGAGCGCTGCAATTTCGGCATCGTCGGTGACGTCCAGTGTTTCGATAAGAATATCCGGGTCGGTGCCGGCCAAAGCTTTCAGATCGGCGGCGTTGTCCGGCGTGCGTGCGGTGGCAATGATCCGCCAGTCGCGAGCTGATAGCTGGCGCACGAAATCCAGGCCTATGCCCCGGTTGGAGCCGGTGATCAGAACGGTCGGCTTATAGGCGCTCGACTGGGGCGTGGCCGCATGGACGGAGTCGTTGGCCGGCGGCAGCATTCCGATGGCTATGCAGCCAAGCAGGACGAATCTAGCGGGAATGACATGGACAGTAAGCATTGCGCTGTTCCCCCGACGTAGGACCGGTTGCAGAATCCGGTTGTTGGTTTTGCCCCGCACATCAAGATAGCGGCGCTGCCGCGCATGTCAATCCGGTCGCAAAGCCGCAAAGTGCCCGGGATATCCGTGGGCCTAGTGTTCGATCTCGCTGCAGGACGAGCCGTAGGCGAAGCAACTGTAGCAGCGATGATGGCGAAGCATGACGCGTTCGCGCAATGCTTCAGCGAGCGTTTCTCCCTGGTCGTAGTCGTCGTCGTCATCGACAAGGGTGCACGCGTAAACGCGCATGCGCCCATTCTTCTTGATGACCATCTTGCTGAATGCACACATGAACTCGCGCCGTGAACTCTCGGTCTGGTAGCGAGTCATACAGTCTTCGGTGACATCCGGCACGTCGCGGGTTGCGCCGGGCGTGTCGAAATCCGGAAAGGCGACGATGCGCAGATCGGCCGGCAGGTCCGCCGATGCCAACATGTCCCGGTAGCGGGCATCGACAGCCGCGGTGTCTTCGTCCAGCTGCATTTGGCGGGCGACGGAGACCCTAAAACCCATTTTGTGCAGCGACCGCATCCCCTGGAGTGCTTTCTGAAAATTCCCGGCGCCGCGACCGGCATCGTGTTGGGCTTCATCCGGATAGTCGATGCTGACACGAAACGTTACGGGGTGCTCACTGTCTTTCAGGGATTCGATCTGGTGCAGCCGTTTCAGAACCGGATCGGTTCCGTTGGTTAAAACCAGGCACGGCAGCAGTCGGGACGCGTAACTCAATATATTGATGAAACCCTTGACGATGAACGGTTCGCCGCCCGTGAATGAAAACTGGCGAACGCCCAGTGTCATGGCCTCGTCCATGAATGGCTGCGCGTCGTGCAGCGTGATTTTCTGCAAACGGTTGTCGCCCGGCCGGGAACCTTCCAGGCAGAACGGGCACTCGAGGTTGCAGGCGGTACCGGTATGAAACCAGAGCTCCTCTAACGCGTGAGGTTGAATATAGCCGCGTGGCTGACCCGTCGACGTTTTCGTCCAGTGCAAACGCTTTACTTCCATATCCATGGTTTAGCGGGAAGCCGTTGAATGGTAGTGGCGAGCCAGCCGCTGCGGCGAGACGCCGACGAGATAGCCTAAGGCCATCAGGCGATTGTTGAGCGTGCGGCGTACCCAGCCGTCGCGTTCCCACCGCCGTGGCGACACGCCGATCGCAGCATCAACGCGGCCAAACGGCCCCATGCGCCTGAGGCTCCTCACCAAGCGTACCTCCTCGAACAGCGGGGTGGGTGCATAACCGGCGCTTTGATGGTAAGCATCGCGCGCGACGAACAGACCCTGGTCTCCATAGGGGGTTCCAAATCGGGCCCGCAGATTAATCGACGTGGATAGCGCGTTCTTGTACCAGCGCTGCTGCCCGGTGAACGCGAAGTCAAAATAGCCACCGACGTAACCGGCACTGACCCGCCGCCGAATCAATTCAGCGCCCTCAGCGGGGGGCACCGAATCTGCGTGCAGGAACCACAAGACATCGCCGGTCGCGGCTGTGGCGCCTGCATCGAGCTGCCGGCCCCGATTCGGTTGCAGCGCCACGTATAAACACTGCCGCTCAGCGCAGATGCGCTCACATGCACCCGAAGCATTGCCGTCGATGACCACCGTCTGCTCGGGACCATTGCCGGCACCGTCGAGACAGTCCAGTAGTTGAGCCAGTGCGGGCA
>JAPUGB010000168.1 GCA_027293165.1 Gammaproteobacteria bacterium | reverse complement strand
CAGGCCGAAATGATCATCGAGGGTGATGTTTCGCTGACTGAGTGGAAGTCGGAGGGCCCGTTCGGCGAAATGTACGGCTACCTGGGGGCGAGAAAAGATGAGAACTTCTGGATGACAGTCACGGCCGTAACGCACCGTCAGAACCCATGGTTATTGAACAGTTTTACCGGCGTGGTTCGCGGCCATGTTCGGGCACCGCTGGACGCGATGTCGCTGTTCAACATACGGAAGGATTTGCCCGAGGTGGTCGACTATTTTGCACCCGGCGACACGACCGGTGTCGTGTTGGTCAGCATCAAAAAGACCGAAGCCGGCCAGGGGCTGAAGGTCGGCAGGCACATTGCCGAAACCACGATTGCAAAAATCCTGATCGTCGTGGACGATGACCTTGACGTGACCGACCGCACAGAAATGGTGTTCGCGCTCGGGTCCCGGTGGCAGCCGCATACGGCAAGCTATATCTACGAAGAGCTCCGGGGTATGCCGCTGGATCCCAGTATGCCGAACCGGCCGATGACGAGCAAGATCGCTATCGATGCCACCCGGCAGTGGCCGGAAGAAGGTGGTCCCAAAGTGTACCCGGAATTGAGCCGTACGCTTCTGGAGCAAGGTGCTCCGGAATCATTCGTCCGTGCCGAAACTAAGTGGGGCGACCTCGTTCGGAGTTGGGCAAAATCCTAGCCGGCCGGTTCCGTTTCGAGTCATCCAGCCAGTAAATTCCGTATTTTCTGTACCTGGACGGCCAGCGTCTCGATCGGATCACGGATCAGCCACGGGTGCACAGCCCTGGCCATTTCCAGGTAACCCGTCGGCATCTCCGCTAGGGATTCGAGTTTGCGCCCGGTTGCCCAACTCGTCATCTGACCGGACTGATTACCCATCTTCATCCACGGTTCCCAGGGCTCAACATTCCGATATGACAACGCTGCCGGCGCCGACGGGGTGCCCGGGTCCAGCAAATCCGAGCGGAGGCCTGTCACGGTTATGTGGTCATTAATGCATCTGTTCGGAGTGCCCGGGAACGGCGACAACATCTCGGCATTAATGCTGCTTGCGATCTGCACGGTATCGCCGTTGACTGACACGGGACTCACCTGACTTCGGTAACGCACGACGCTGTCGTTCAGCGCCGGGATAAACCGGCCGGCCGCCGTGTACTGGTAAATAGCGGGGCGGCGAACCAGGTGCGTGACATCGTTGACTACGCCGGTAATGGGATTTGGGAATCGCTCCAGCCGTCTTCCGGTATTTGTATCCGTGTAGTAACCCAGTTGAAACATGGCCAGCAAGAAGGAGCCATTCGCTTGCCTGAAGAATTGGTAGAATCTGCCGACTTCCCAACCGAACAATGGCGTCGCCTGTGCCGCGACGGTTCCGTAGCGTTGGCCTTTCAGCCACCAGATGATAAGCCGTTCATCCAGACTCCCGGCGAGTTTGATATATGGCGTCAATAGATCGGCCGCGCCGAGCGGCGCGGCTGGCAGGACCGCATTCAGGGCTGCCGCGAGGGCGCCGGCGCCAGATGCCGCAAGCAATTCACGGCGCGTGATGATAGTGGAATCTCCCCTTGCTGATCGCCAACACAGTGTCATCGCTTGGCCGGCACCCCGGCCTGCTGGAATCAATTCAGCGCCTTGATATCTGCGCCCCATGCCTCCATATCGAACGCTTCGATGTATTCAGCAAGATGGGCAATCTTGTACGCGGTGAAGGTGACGCTTTCGAACTCCCGGCGGTCCTGCGGCCCCGCGCTCTCAGCGTACGTTGAAACCTCGTCACCGGTTCGTAACGGCAGTGAAATGGTTGCGTGACCGTTGCCCCTGGGCGACGGGCCAGCCTTGACCGCCGTAACCAAGCGCTTGCCCGGTCGAGCTTCGCCAGCCCTTCTGAGGTACAGGTGAACCAGCACCGTGTCGGCCACATGAGTTTGCTTTCCACGGGTGGAGAAATCGACGGAAATAACGTACAGGCCGGGGCAAATTGGTTTGAATACAGAACCCGTCCATTCACCGAAAGCAGCGTTGTGATGCTTGGAGCGTAACGATCGACCATCGATCGACTGTTTTAACCCGGTTTTGTTGTATTCAACTCGTTCCAGCGGACCTTCCTGCACCAAATTTGCGGCCGCGAAAGTAAATCCGATCGCCTTTTTGGCACAGCGCTGGTTGAGTTTTTCCTTTGTGATCTTGCCGTCGACCAGAAGCCCGAAAAACTGGGCGAAATCTTCGTCCGTGAATTCTTCTTCGGTCGATTGCGCCGTTGCGTCGGAAATGATCAACGACGCGGTGGCAACGATCCCGGCAACCGTTAAGCTTTTCAGCGGGAAATAGTCAGGGAAGTTCACAAGCACGTTTTTACCATATTCATTCGGCCACCATCGGCGAATATCCCGATCTGAGGATCACGGCCGCTACAGCAATTTCGCTACCAGGGAATCCCTACAGAGATGTCAGGCCGGGCTGCTTTGATCGGCTGACCATGGATTCAATGATCAATATAGTTAAGTTAAATCAATAGACTAAGACCCTTTATTAACAAGTAGAATTGACTATTGACGAACCCGCCGGAATCGATGTGACGGCTTCCATTAATCGGTAGTGTGAAGCAGCGCATGAGTCACCGGCCACGCAGCGCATAGGATGTGTTTCCCGCGTTGGCCCATGCGGCCAAGCGTTCCAGCCATGAAAAATAATAAAAATATGCGAGCAACAAAACCGCCAGTCATGCATGCAGAACAACAGGAGCCACTCGAGGCACGGATGGTCGAACAACTGGATGGCCAGCCCAACTCAGCGCTTGGTGAATTGGAGGAGCGCCGTCTGGAAAACCGGGACCGCCGCCGAATGTCGGTTAAATCTTTGCTCCACGGCGGCTTGCGGCCGCGCCGCAGGCAAAACCGACGGGACTACAACGAGCAATATCACGTGCTCGACCTGCACGACTCCGAGTTGATGTGGCTTGCATTGGGCATCGTAATCATGAGTTGCCTGGATGCTATGTTCACATTGAACTTGCTGGCTATCGGTGCCGAAGAGATCAATATCCTGATGCGTTCGTTGATCAACGCGGACATCAATCGTTTTCTTGTGGTAAAGATTGGCGCAACCTGTATCAGCGTCGTCACGCTGGTCGCAGCGTCGGAGTACCGGGTGCTGGGCCGGGTACCGGTGCGCTTGCTGTTGCGCGGCCTGTTTCTAATCTATGCCGCGCTTCTCGTGTACGAGATCGTTCTTCTCAGCGTCAACGCCGGCGATGTTTTTGCGGTCGTCGCCTGGCCACTGAACGGCTAGCCCTCTACCGTCAAAGCCAAATCGAGCGGGCTCGTGGTGCCGGTTTGCGGCGGGCGGACTCTTGATCCCTGTCGGCACTCCAATATGATGACTGTTCCGCCAGTTCTGACGTGCTAACCGACAATGAGCCAGAACCTGCAGCAACGTTACGCCTCGTCTCCCCTCTACGGAGGCAATGCAGCGTACGTCGAAGACATGTACGAGACTTACCTCGGGGATCCGGCATCAGTCCCGGACGCCTGGCGAACCTATTTCGGCGGTTTGAACCGGGGCCAGGAGTCCGAGACCTCGCATCGAGCGGTTCTCGATGACGTCGCCTCGCGGATTCGGCGGCCCCCCCTATCTGCCGCATCGGGCCCGCTCGGCCGACCGGGCGCCACAGCGAAGCAGGCCGCCGTTTCACGCCTGATCCAGGTGTATGGTCTGCGTGGCTACCAGATCGCTGATCTTGACCCGCTGGGCCTGCAAAAGCGCCATACGCCGGCGGTGCTAAAGCTCGATTATCTCGGCATCACCGATGACGACATGGATGCCGAGTTCTATACCGGTGGTCTGGCCGGCACCGGCAGTGGCCAGCTACCATTACACGAGATTCTGGAAATCCTGCGGAAAGTCTACTGCGGCAAAGTCGGCGCCGATTTTGCACACCTCTCCAGGGCCAGGGAACGACGCTGGATACGCGAAAGGCTGGAAAAAAGCATTCTGCGGGAGCAGTTCAGTCGCGACGAACGCCGCATCATCCTCGAACATGTCACTGCCGCGGAGGGCATCGAGCGATTCCTGCATACCAAGTACGTGGGACAGAAACGATTTTCTTTAGAGGGCGGTGAAAGCATGATCCCGATGCTCGATGACCTGATCCAGCAAGGCGGCATCGAAGGCATTCAGGAAATCATTATCGGCATGGCACATCGCGGCCGAATCAACGTGCTGGTTAATGTACTGGGAAAATCGCCGGATGACCTCTTTTCAGAGTTTGAAGGATCTTATAGCCCGGCAAATGACGACGGATCGGGCGACGTCAAGTATCACATGGGGTTTTCCGCCGACGTCCGCACACCCGCGGAGAATGTTCATGTCACGCTGGCATTCAACCCATCTCATCTGGAGATTGTGAACCCGGTCGTGGAGGGTTCGGTGCGCGCCCGCCAGGAACGGCGGGGTGATGAAAGCGGCGATGAGATACTGCCCGTGCTGATCCACGGGGATGCAGCATTTGCAGGGCAAGGCGTGGTGGCTGAAACCTTGCAGATGTCCCGCACGCGGGGATTTTCCACTGGCGGGACGATTCACATCGTCTGCAACAATCAGATCGGTTTCACCATCAGCGACCCGCGAGATGCGCGTTCGACACCCTACGCCAGTGACGTCGCCAAGATGCTGGAGGCGCCGGTGTTTCATGTCAATGGCGATGACCCAGAGGCCGCTGTTCTCGTTACTCGCATGGCGCTCGCCTATCGGCAGACCTTTAACAAAGATGTCGTGATCGATCTCGTCTGCTACCGGCGCCACGGTCACAACGAAGCCGACGAGCCAGCGGTGACACAACCCAGGATGTACCACGCCATCAAGCAGCATCCGACACTGCGCCAACTTTACACGGAGCGATTGGTGGCGGAGGGCGTGATCGATGCCACTGATCCGGAACGCATGGTGGAAGCTTACCGTGAGCGTCTCGAAGCGGGACATCCGTTACCCGAAACCGCAATCGGCATGATCGGCAATGAATTCACGGTCGACTGGAGCCGCTTCGAGAATGCGAGCTGGGATACGCCGGTCGACACCGCGGTCAGCGAAAGTGAGCGCACGGCAATCGCACTTGCAATTACACGCATTCCGCAACAGATGGCGCTGCACCCCCGCGTGGCCCGCATCATGAGCGACCGTCAGGATATGGCGGCGGAGAAAATTCCAATGGACTGGGGATTTGCCGAAATGATGGCTTACGGGACCTTGCTGAAAGACGGTTACCGAGTTCGCCTGACCGGTCAGGACAGCCGGCGAGGCACATTTTTTCACCGGCATGCGGCACTTACCGATCAGGGTAACGGCCGCGATTATTACCCGTTGGATGATATCGATAATCGGCGCGGCTCATTCACTGTCACCGATTCGCTGTTGTCAGAGGAGGCGGTGCTCGGCTTTGAATACGGCTACAGCACGACAGACCCGGACACGCTGGTAATCTGGGAAGCTCAGTTCGGCGATTTCTGCAATGGGGCCCAAGTGGTCATCGATCAGTTCATCAGTTCCGGCGAGACAAAGTGGGGCCGGTTGTCCGGATTGACGCTGTTTCTGCCGCATGGTCAGGAAGGGCAGGGCCCGGAGCATTCATCTGCGCGCCTGGAGCGGTTTCTTCAACTATCTGCTGAGCACAACCAGCAGATTTGCATTCCGTCCACACCGGCGCAGATTTTTCACCTGCTGCGGCGGCAAATGTTGCGGAACCTGCGTACGCCCCTCATCATCATGACTCCAAAGAGTCTGTTACGACATCGGCTGGCGAGTTCACCGCTCAGCACGCTGACCGACGGTCAGTTCGAGATGGTCATTCCGGAAATCGACGATCTTTCGCCAGACGCGGTCGATCGGTTGATTTTCTGCAGCGGCAAAGTGTATTACGACTTGCTCGAAGCGCGGCGAACCCGCAATGCACGGAACATTGCGATCGTGAGGCTTGAACAGCTTTACCCGTTTCCGCGTGCTGCGTATGCTCAAGCGCTGTCGGAGTACCCTCAGGAACCTGATGTGGTGTGGTGCCAGGAGGAACCACAGAATCAGGGGGCCTGGTACCAGATTCGGCATAAATTGCAGGAGCCATTGACGAAGCAGACCCTGTCCTATGCCGGCCGGCCCAGCGCGGCGGCGCCGGCAGCGGGTAACTTTCAGGTACACATCCGGGAGCAGCAATCACTGGTAGCCCAAGCGCTTGGTGCATGACAAACATGGATATCGAAATCAAGGTTCCGCAGCTTCCCGAATCGGTGACCGACGCAACGCTGGTGGCTTGGCGCAAACAGGCGGGCGATACCGTGCAGCGGGATGAGACGCTGGTGGATCTCGAGACCGACAAGGTGGTGCTTGAGGTGCCGGCTCCGGCCGACGGTGTCATGACCGAAATTCTCGTGCAGGACGGTGCTACCGTCGCCAGTGGAGATCTTCTGGCAAAGCTCAATGCCGCCACGGCGGCGAGCGATGGAAACGGCTCCGCGAAAGGACCATCGGGAATAGCGGAACCGGTTGAATCACCGGTTGTGGCGAAATCTGTTGCAACGCAATCGACGGCTGAATCAAACGACGCGATCAAACTCAGCCCGGCAGTTCGGCGCATGGTCGAGGAGCACGATATCGATGCCAAACAACTGCGCGGCAGCGGACGTCGGGGAAGAATATTGAAATCCGACGTACAGGCGTTTTTGCAAAGTCAGCCGGATACGCTCGGCGACACCATGGCTATTAGCCTGCCGTCTGAAGCGGTCGAACCGACCGTTGGCGGACGCCGGGAGCAACGCGTGGCGATGTCCCGGCTGCGGGCACGAATCGCCGCGCGCATGGTTGAGGCGCAACAATCGGCCGCCATGCTGACAACCTTCAATGAAGCGGACCTGACCGAGGTTATTGCCTTACGCAAGCGATACAAGGAATCGTTTGAAGCATCGCACGGTGTGAGCCTTGGATTTATGTCTTTCTTCGTCAAGGCGAGTATCGAGGGCTTGACAAAGTTTCCCGTTGTCAACGCGTCGGTGGAAGACGACGAGATCGTCTACCACGATTACTTTGATATTGGCATCGCCGTTTCGTCCGAGCGTGGACTGCTTGTCCCGGTTATTCGCAATGCAGATCGGCTAAGTTTTGCCGGCATCGAATCGGCCATCGATAGTTACGGGCAGAAAGCGCGTGATGGTTCGATAACCATGGATGACCTTACCGGCGGTACGTTTACGATTACCAACGGCGGCGTATTCGGGTCGATGTTGTCAACGCCGATTTTGAATCCGCCGCAAAGTGGGATACTCGGGATGCACAAAATCCAGGAGCGGCCGGTGGTGATCGACGGGGCGGTGGTTCCCCGACCCATGATGTACCTGGCATTAACGTACGATCACCGCATCGTAGACGGGCGCGAGGCCGTTCAATTCCTGGTCGCCGTAAAAGCGTCGCTGGAAGATCCAAGCCGATTGCTGCTGCAGGTCTGATCAACAGCCGAAATTAAGCAGGCGAGTAGCACTCGCTTGGGCCGGCGCGGGCCCGCCAGCGCGAGAAAGGAATAATAAATGGACAATAGGTTCGACGTCGTCATCATCGGTGGTGGCCCTGCCGGGTATGTCGCTGCAATTCGTTCAGCACAGCACGGGTTGAGCACCGCATGCATCGACGCCTGGCAAAATCCGGGCGGTCCGCCGGCTTTCGGGGGCACCTGTTTAAACGCCGGGTGTATTCCATCGAAAGCGTTGCTCGAATCATCGGAACTCTACCACCGGGCCCGCAATGAGCTGGGCAATCACGGCATTAAGATCGCAAAGGTGTCGCTGGACCTGGACGCGATGCAGCAGCGCAAGAGCACGATCGTTCAACAACTGACCGACGGCATCCATTCGCTGTTCGAGGCCAATGGGGTCAGAGGGCTGCATGGGCATGGGCAGTTATTGCCGAATAATCAGGTCCAGTTCACACCCCATGGCGGTGATACAGAACTGATTGAGGGCGAGAACATTATTCTGGCCAGTGGATCCACGCCGATCGAACTGCCGAGCATACCGTTTGACGGAAAGAAGATTGTCGATTCATGGGGGGCGCTGGAATTCGACGAAGTACCGCAGCGATTGGGGGTGATCGGTGCCGGCGTTATTGGACTGGAGCTTGGTAGCGTCTGGCATCGATTGGGTTCCAGTGTCGCGATCGTGGAAGCACTGGACCAATTCCTGCCGATGGTCGACGGGCAAATTGCCCGGGAAGCCCAGCGGCAATTCAAGAGACAGGGACTGGATATCCGACTGGGCGCCATGGTGCGGGGTACCGCCACCGATAAATCGGGACTGTTGTTGCAATACGATGATCAGCAGGGCAGCCATGAAATTGCGGTGGACAAAGTCGTCGTGGCCGTGGGACGGCGTCCCTACACCGATGGCTTGCTTGACCCGTTGGCGGGCGTGGAACTGGACGATCGCGGCTTCATCGTCGTCGATAAAGCCTGTCGCACCTCGGCGCCGAACGTCTACGCGGTCGGGGATGTGGTCCGCGGTCCGATGCTGGCGCACAAGGGATCCGAAGAGGGCATCATGGTGGCCGACCTCATCGCGGGCGATCGCGCCGAAGTCAACTACGACGTCGTGCCGTCGGTGATCTACACGGCTCCGGAAATTGCCTGGGTCGGCAAGACCGAGGAGGAACTGCAAGCAGCCGGGGTCGCCTGCAAGACCGGTTCCTTCAGTTTTGCCGCCAGTGCCCGGGCTAAGGCCATGGACCAGGCGGCTGGGCTAACCAAGATTCTAGCGTCCAGCGAAACCGACCGGATACTGGGCGTACATATCGTCGGACCGATGGCGGGCGAACTGATTGGTGAGGCGGTGCTCGCCATGGAATTCCAGGCCAGCACCGAAGACCTGCAACGCACCATACACGGCCATCCAACCCTGACCGAGGCGATCCACGAAGCCGCGCTGGCAGTGGACCGACGCGCAATTCATGCGATAAACCGCTGAACCAAGGCCTGCGCCTGCGGGCTAGGTGATCCGGTTGATTGTCGGTATCATGCCCGGGTTGTTGTTGTCGAGGAGTGCCGGCATGAGATTCGTCGTTGTGCTGCTGGCCGCTGGACTGTGTTGTGCACAGGCAGCTGCTGACGAAATTGACCTCAGTCTGAATAGTGACGCGCTGCGCTTTATCTACGTTCACGATCTGAGACGCACCCAGCTGCACCTTGATGGCGGCTGGCTGTATCACGAAGACAATGGCAATGCGGTGCACCTCGGCTTAACCCTGCCGGGATTTGCCAGTGAGGGAGCCAATCCGGTTCGGGCAGGCCTAGGCGGGCGGTTGGTTTACGTTGACGGTGACCTGCCCGATCAGAGCGGGTTCGGACTCGGCTTTGGCGGTTTCTTGAGCTATACCCTGGCCAAATTTAACCGCATCAACGTGACCGGTGCAGCGTATTTTGCTCCCGACATCGCGACGCTGAGTGACCTGGAGAAGTACCAGGATTACACCGCCAAAGTCGGCTATCAGTTCACGCGGGAAGCCGAAGTCTACCTGGGGGTGCGATACGTCAAAGGCAACTTCGATACTGCGCCGAATGTGTTGTTCGATAACGGGATGCATGTCGGCTTCAATGTCAAGTTTTAACCCGGGGGCTGATGAGTCGCGATGGCCGGTCATAGCAAGTGGGCCAATATCCAGCACCGCAAAGGTGCCCAGGATAAAAAACGCGGCAAGCTGTTCACGAAATTGATCCGCGAAGTCACGATCGCCGCCCGTGCTGGGGGAGCGGATCTGGCCGCAAATCCGAGACTGCGTGTCGCAGTCGACAAAGCGAAAACCCAGAGCATGCCCAAGGAAAACATTGAGCGAGCCATCAAGCGCGGCGCAGGTGAGCTGGACGGGGTCGATTATCAGGACGTAACCTACGAAGGTTACGGCCCAGGCGGTGTGGCGGTTATGGTCCAGTGCATGACCGATAACCGCAACCGCACCGTCGCGGAAGTCCGCCACGCGTTCAGCAAATTCGGCGGCAACCTGGGTGCCGACGGGTCGGTGGCATACATGTTCAACCAGGTCGGCTTGCTTAGCGTAGAGCCCGGTGCGAACGAAGAACGGGTCATGGAAATCGCTATTGACGCCGGTGCAGAGGACGTCATCGTCAACGCCGACGGATCAATTGACGTACTGACTGACCCGGCCGATTACAATACGGTTAAAGACGCCATGGACCATGCCGGGCTGCGGCTCGAACTGGCTGAGGTGACGCTGCGTTCGTCCGTGGCTACGGAATTAGGGGAGCAAGAAGCGGACAGCATGCTGAAACTGTTAGAAATGCTCGAAGACCTCGAGGATGTTCAAAACGTGTATTCGAATGCTGAAATTCCCGATGACGTATTGGCGCGTGTGAGCGGATTTCAGGGCCAGCCGGGGTGATGCCTTGAACAAGCGCATCCGGGTGCTGGGTATCGATCCGGGCTACCGATTGACCGGCTACGGACTCATCGATACCGACGGGCAGGAGTCGCGTCACATTGCCAGCGGTAACATTCGGACCGTCAGCTCGGACCCGGCCGCCCGGCTCAAGTCAATTTTTTTCGAGGTTCGCAGGATCGTCGTTGAGTATCATCCCGATGAAGTCGCCGTTGAGAAAGTATTCATGCACCGCAATGCAGACAGCGCGCTGAAGCTTGGGCAAGCGCGGGCGGCAGCCATCTGCGCAACCTTTGGACACGAGCTGGTCATTTACGAGTATGCGGCCCGGGCGGTCAAGCAAGCCGTGGTCGGCCGGGGCAGCGCGGATAAGGTTCAGGTTCAGCACATGGTCAAGGCACTGCTGACCATAGAGGCTGCGTTGGGGGCTGACGAATCGGACGCCCTGGCCATAGCCTTGTGCCACGCGCATACGCGGCCGCTGGCCCGGCGCCTGGAACAAAGCCGCGCGGCACTGGCGGGAACCCGGCGATGATCGGTTTCATTCGCGGGATACTGGCGCACAAATCGCCACCATTTCTGCTGGTCGACGTGCACGGAGTCGGTTACGAAATCGAAGCGCCATCATCGACCTGTTTCAAACTTCCACCGATCGGCCACGTGGTCCACCTGCGTACTCATCTCGTCGCCCGGGAAGACCAGCAAACCTTGTATGGATTTTTCTCCGAAGATGAACGTCAGTTGTTTCGCGATTTGCTCAAGGTGACGGGTGTTGGGGCGAAACTCTCGCTGGCGATACTTTCCGGCATCAGCGTCGACGGCTTTATTCGTTGCGTGCGTGAAGACGACAAAGCCGCATTGGTGCGTCTGCCGGGCGTGGGCCGTAAAACCGCCGAAAGGTTGATCATGGATATGCGTGACCGGGTTGAACGGCATCTGGATGGCCTCGCGGAACCGGCTAAAGCAGGGGCTACCGATGGCGGCGAAGCGCGCACGGAAGCTTACAATGCGCTGACGGCCTTGGGTTATAAGCCGGCCGAAGTGCGTCGAATGTTGGAACCGGCAATGGTCGAGGGCCAAACGACCGAGGAAATTCTCCACCGCGCGCTGCGATCAGCTGGTGCGGGCAGGGCGGCTGAATAAAGGGGGTACCGAGAGTTGGCAGAAGGCGAGCGGCTGATTTCAGCGGACCTGGGTCCGGCTGAAGAAGCGATCGAGCGTGCCATTCGGCCGCTGCGACTGGATGAGTACGTCGGTCAGGAAGCGGTCAAACGGCAGATGCGAATCTTTATAACTGCTGCGAAGAATCGTTCAGAAGCTCTTGATCATACAATGATTTTTGGCCCTCCTGGTCTGGGAAAAACGACGCTGGCCCACATCATCGCCAAAGAATTGAACGTCAACCTGCGGCACACCTCGGGCCCGGTGCTGGAACGGCCGGGGGACTTGGCGGCGATGCTGACCAGCCTGGAGCCCGACGACGTGCTGTTCGTCGATGAGATTCACCGTCTCAGCCCCATCGTCGAGGAAATCCTGTATCCGGCGATGGAGGACTATCAGCTGGACATCATGATCGGTGAGGGTCCCGCGGCACGCTCGATCAAGCTGAACCTGAAGCCGTTTACCTTGGTTGGAGCGACCACCCGGGCCGGGTTGCTGACGTCACCATTGCGCGACCGGTTCGGCATTGTGCAACGGCTGGAGTTCTACACCGCCGATGAATTACGGACCATTGTCAATCGCACGGCCAGCATCATTGGCGTGGATTTGGACGCCGACGGTGCTGCTGAAATTGCCGGGCGGGCGCGTGGCACACCTCGCATCGTGAACCGATTGCTCCGCAGGGTTCGCGATTTTGCCGAGGTCGAGGCCGATGGGCGCATCGACGCCTCGGTGGCGCGGTCAGCGATGGATATGCTCGACGTCGATCCGGATGGCTTGGATTTAATGGATCGCAAGCTGCTGGCGGCAATCATCGAAAAATTCGATGGCGGGCCAGTGGGTGTAGACGCTGTCGCCGCCGCAATCGGCGAAGAGCGCGGGACGATCGAGGACGTGATCGAGCCGTATCTCATTCAACAGGGTTTTCTGATGCGAACGCCACGTGGTCGAACGGCGACGCCCCTCGCATACCGGCAGCTAGGGTTAGCTGTGCCCGGCGGTTCGTCCACAGGCGAACGGTCATTGTTTGACGCGGACCGGGATTGACCCTGCATCGACACACAGCGGCACCTGAAGGCCGCGAGGTAACAAGATGACAGGCTTTTGCGAGGTGCTTGATCTATGACGGCCAACTTGTCCTTCATCGAGCTGGTCATCGAGGCCAGCTTTGTCGTGCAACTGGTGCTGGTTCTGCTGCTTCTCGCCTCGATTGCGTCCTGGGCGATCATTTTCCGCAAACGCCGCTTGTTGCAGGCAGCAATGAGCGACTCGGACGCGTTCGAATCGAGCTTCTGGTCAGGCGGCGACCTGACCGCGATGTACCGCGAAATT
>JAPUGB010000167.1 GCA_027293165.1 Gammaproteobacteria bacterium | reverse complement strand
GAGATCAACCTGGTTACAATTGATTAAGTTATCTGGGCTCACCTGGCATTGTGCGAGCAATTCCGGGACGGGTCCTACCACCAGATTCCCGTCGTAGAACCATGGCTGCAAGCGTTGCGATAAAACAGTTTCCCTTCAAGTGGGAAGGGACCGATACCCGGGGCAAAAAGATCAAGGGCAAGACCACGGCCGCCAACGAGGCGGCGGTCAGGTCCCAACTTCGGCGTCAGGGCGTGGTGCCGAGACGCATCCGCACGGAATCGACCCTATTCAAAAGTGCCGGCAGGGTCTCAGTGGGGGACATCGCGATTTTCAGCCGCCAACTGTCCACGATGCTGACGGCGGGCATCCCGCTGGTGCAGGCCTTCGATATCGTCGGCAACGGGCACGACAACCCAGCCGTTCAGCGCCTGGTCATGAACATCAAACAGGATGTCGAGTCCGGCGCGTCGCTGGCCGAAGCACTGGCCAAGCACCCGCTGCACTTCGATGACCTGTTCGTAAACCTGGTCATGGCCGGCGAGCAGGCCGGTGCGCTAGAGACTTTGCTGGACAAGATCGCCACCTACAAGGAAAAGACGGAGGCGATCAAGAAAAAAGTCAAGAAAGCCCTGTTTTATCCCGGAGCGGTCATGGTCGTCGCCTTGATCGTCACGACGATCCTGCTGATTTTCGTGATTCCCGAATTCGAATCGCTGTTCCAGGGATTCGGTGCCGACCTGCCGGCCTTCACGCGTATGATCATCGACTTGTCGGTCTTCGTCCGCGCCCAGGGTATCTTTCTCGTGATGGCGATAAGCGGCGCCATCGGCGGCTACATCTATGCATACAAACGTAACCGCAAGCTGCGGGAGATTCAGGATCGGATCGCCCTGAAGCTGCCGATCATCGGCGGTATTCTGGATAAATCCGCCGTGGCCCGGTTTGCACGCACGCTGGCGACGATGTTCGCGGCCGGCGTGCCGCTGGTCGAAGCCCTGGAATCGGTATCCGGTGCGTGCGGCAACATCGTTTACGAAATCGCGGTGCTGCAAATGCGCGACGAAGTGGCGACAGGTCAGCGCCTGCAGCATGCGATGGAAAATACCGAGCGGTTCCCGAACATGGTGATCCAGATGATCGCGGTCGGCGAAGAATCCGGATCCCTGGACGAAATGGCCTCAAAAGTGGCGGATTTTTACGAAGACGACGTCGACAACGCTGTAGACGGTCTTAGCAGCCTGCTCGAGCCGCTGATCATGGCAATCCTCGGTGTACTCGTCGGTGGACTCGTGATCGCTATGTATCTGCCGATCTTCAAGATGGGTGCGGTTATCTGATTCTCGACGCTGCAGCACAGCTGCCTGAATTCCTGATCATTATCGGCGCAGCCTTCGTCGGGCTGATCATTGGCAGTTTTCTGAACGTCGTTATCTATCGCCTGCCGCTGATGATGGACCGGGAATGGCGCGAGCAAGCGCGCCAGCTGCTCGGTCAGCCCAACGAGGCGCAATCCACCCAAGCCCCATTCAACCTGGTCACGCCGCGGTCGCACTGTCCCGCCTGCCAGTCCCAGGTTGCGGCCCTGCACAACCTGCCGGTGCTGAGCTACCTGCTTTTACAAGGCCGCTGTGCCGCCTGTGGCGCGGCGATATCGCCACGCTATCCGCTGATCGAACTGCTGACTGCGCTGTTGTCGGCGGCCATGATCTGGCAATTCGGCCCGACGCTCGCAGGCTCAGCGGCACTGGTGCTGTGCTGGGCGCTGATTGCCGCAGCGGCGATCGACCTGGACCATCAGTTATTGCCCGATTCGATCACGCAACCGCTTTTATGGCTGGGCCTGGCGCTCGGCCTATCGGGTGTGCTCGCCGACACGCCACCGTTTCCTGACCTGCAATCCGCCGTGTTGGGAGCGATGGCGGGCTATTTGTCGTTGTGGACGGTATATAAGGTATTCAAGTGGCTGACGGGCAAGGAAGGCATGGGTTATGGCGATTTCAAGCTGCTCGCCGCACTGGGCGCATGGCTGGGCTGGCAGATGCTGCCACTGGTGATTATCCTTGCGGCAGTGGTCGGAGCCGTCACCGGGATAGCCATGATCGTGGTCGGCCGGCATGCCCGGCAGGCGCCGATACCGTTCGGGCCGTTCCTGGCCGCGGCCGGCCTGTTCGCCCTGCTCTGGGGGCCCGAGCTTGTGTCCGCCTATCTCGGAATGCGGGGCGTCTGAACGAACCGGGAACGAGCGTCAATGAGCGATCGCAGCTGGACAGTGTTCCGCGTCGGTCTGACCGGGGGAATTGCCACCGGCAAAAGCACGGTGGCCGCGATGTTTGCCGGCCTCGGGGTGCCGGTGATCGATTCCGACCCTATTGCGCGCGAGATTGTGCAACCCGGCCAGCCTGCCCTGGCGGATATCGTCGCCGCGTTCGGCCCCGAGGCGCTGGATGCCCGTGGGCACTTGGACCGTTCACGCCTACGGGCTCTGGTGTTCGCTGACGACGCGTTGCGAGAACGGCTGGAAACCATCCTGCACCCCCGGGTACGGGCAGCCATGCTGGAGGCAGCCCAGCAGCTCGGTGGCCCCTATCAGCTGCTGGTCGTGCCGCTGCTCGTCGAGGTGGGCTTTCAGGATCAAGTCGACCGGGTGCTGGTGGTCGATTGTCCGGCAGAGGTCCAACGGCAGCGGTTGATCGCGCGAGACAGCGAAACAGGCGAAAGCGCGGATTTGATGATCGGCGCGCAGGCAGACCGGCATGATCGACTGCGCGAAGCCGACGATACCATTACCACTATCGGCGACCTGGCGACGACCCGGCAACAGGTCGAGGCGCTGCACAATACCTACCGCGAGCTCGCAGCGTCGGCATGATGCCCGTCCTGCGGAGCGCCATTGCGGTCCCCGGCGGACTGTCGCAGAATAGTCCCGTGGCCCCTGTCGTGTGCGCGGCAATCAACCCCAGACACTTTTTATGATCCAGACGGCCGAAGCCGTAGCCCAATCTGCAAGCTCAGGTGACATGGTCCTGTACGAGCAGCCGCTCAACGAGCGGATGCGCACATTCTTGCGTATCGAATATCTCTATCAGCAACTGCGTCACCATATCCAGCAAAGTTCGCCGTGGTCGAGCCGCAGCGCAGTCACCGGGATGCTCGACATCGTTGCAATTCTGATCCGGGGCGACGTCCGCAGCGACGTGCTAAAGGAGTTGGAACGCCAGATCACCGTGTTGGACCGCTACCAAGCCGTTGAGCAAGTCGATGCGGAACGCTTGCACGGTGTACTGGACAATCTGCGAAACCTGAGAGCCCAGCTTCATGCGGTCGGTCCGCAATACGTGCAAGAACTGCGAGAGAGTGAGTTTTTGAATGCCATTCGTCATCGCAGCACTATTCCCGGAGGAACCTGCGCATTCGACCTGCCGGACTACTCCCATTGGTTGCGGCAGAACTTCGAGCGACGCTCGCGTGACATGCAGGATTGGCTGCAGGTCGTGCGGCCATTATGCGACAGTGTTGCCGAGCTTTTGTGGCTGTTCCGGCAGAGTCATGAATCCACCGACCAGGTGGCTGTCAACGGCGTCTACCACCACACCCTGGACCGGAACAGCGCGACCGTATTGCTGCGCGTTTCGTTACCGGGCGGCAGTGAGCTATATCCCGAAATCAGTGGCGGTCACCATCGGTTTACGCTGAGATTCATGGAGTGGCCCGCCGGAAACAGCCGCCCCGTTCAGGCAGAGCGAGACATTCCTTTTTCACTGGCGACCTGCTGATTCAGCAACCGCGGCACGCCCGAGCCGAGCCAATACGGCCGGCAGCGCGCCGTGACGTCATCGAACCAGGCTGCCAGCCACCGCGCAAATGCTCCGGCGCTACGCTGTCGCTAAGGCGCTCTTCGCATTCACCCGGCACCTGCAGCCAATAACCCATCGCTCACTTCCGGCGCGCGGGCGCCTGGAGGGGCCGTGAGCGTCGTCGGGAGCGAGCTGCGGCGCCGCCACTGGAGTGAAACGAAGTGATAGAGAGGAATCGAGCGCCGAATTTTAGTGCGGTCATTGCGTGGGGCAGCCACCCCGGCGAGTGGACGCCGATTCGAGCGGCGCCACGGATGGCACAGCGAGATTAAGCGTACGGCCCCTCCGGGCTGCCTAGCCGCAGTTAAGCGGGGAACGCGTCTCGGTCGCCCGAGGCCGGCAGTGTGCCGGAACTTCATCGAACTGAGCTTCCAAGAACGGTGGCGGGGTGTTGTCGAGGCGTCAGCCCGAACGCAGCAACGCATCAACGATCGGGCGATCGGCCAATAAAAGTCCCTGCTCGAGCAAGCTTTCCGGCACCGCCCAACGAATCGGCTGACCTTCCAAGCCCCGCGGCATCCCGTCGTACTCGGTCACCCGCCAGACATCCAGCACAACGCTTCGATCCGCGTAGCGGTGCGTAAATCGCGTCAGCGGCGCAGCGGTCCTGACGACGATACCGAGCTCTTCGGCGAGTTCTCGGGTCAGTGCCGTCAGCGGCGTTTCGCCCACTTTGATTTTGCCGCCTGGAAATTCCCATGCACCCGCCTGATGGGTACCGGGCAGCCGCTGGCTGATCAGCACCTGGCCACGGGTGTCCTGCAAAACGCCGGCGGCGACGTTAACGCTCAGCGATTTCTCGGGCTTTGACATGCGGCCACTTGGACTCAGTCCAGACGACCGTGACAGTGTTTGAACTTCTTGCCCGATCCGCAGGGACAGGGTTCATTCCGGCCCACCTTACGTTCCGCGCGGACATAGGGCACGACCGGTTCCGGCCCTTGCGCAGCAGTCCCTACCGGCAACGAACCACCGGCTGCGGCCAGCGCCGCTGCCGGGGCATCCATCGCCGACGGCGCGGCAGCATGGCGGAACTGCATGCGTTCAGTTCCCCGCCGCTGTTCCTCCACCGCGGCGACATCCGCCGCGCCACGTAAGCGTGCCAGAGACAGTATGCTGATCACCTGGTGCTTCACCTGGTCCAGCATACTGCCGAACATTTCGAAAGCTTCCCGCTTGTATTCCTGCTTCGGATTCTTTTGTGCGTACCCGCGCAAATGAATGCCCTGCCGCAAATAATCGAGAGCGGCAAGGTGTTCCTTCCAATGTATGTCGAGCTGCTGGAGCATGACGCTCTTTTCGATTTGACGCATCGCCGGCTCAGCAACGGAGCGAATTTTTTCCTCGTACTGTTGCTCGATTGCATCGACAATACGTTCCCGCAACTTGTCCTGATCGAGACCTGGGTCAGTCTCCAGCCAATCGGAGACCGTCAGGGTAGCGGCAAAGTCTCGTTCTAAGGCTTGTCCAAGTCCGGCGATATCCCACTGTTCCTCGAGGCTGTCGGGAGGAATGATATCGTCGACGGTGACGTTGACCACCTCATCGCGGATGCCGGCGATAGCATCGGCAATGTCGTCTGCGTTCATCAGCTCATTGCGCTGCTGATAAATAACGCGCCGCTGGTCGTTGGCAACGTCGTCATATTCCAACAGCGCCTTGCGTGCATCGAAGTTATGCGCCTCGACCTTTCGCTGAGCCCGTTCGATTTGCCGTGACAACAAATTGCTCTCTATCGCTTCGCCTTCGCGCATACCAACCCTGGACAACATCGACTTGGTGCGTTCCGGGTTGCCAAAAATGCGCATCAGGTTATCTTCCATCGACAGGTAGAATCGGCTGGAACCCGGGTCTCCCTGGCGCCCCGACCGGCCGCGCAGTTGATTGTCAATACGGCGTGATTCGTGCCTTTCGGTGCCGATGATTCGCAGGCCGCCGCTCTTGATTACCTGTTTGTGTCGCTGCGACCAGTCGGCGCGGTGGTCCTCTTTCGCCTTTTCAGTCGTAGTTTCGGGCAAATCCGCAAGTTCAGCGTCGAGGTTGCCGCCGAGTACGATGTCCGTTCCACGCCCCGCCATATTGGTCGCAATCGTCACCGTGCCCGGCCGACCGGCCTCAGCGACGATCGTCGCCTCGCTTTGGTGATGCTTGGCATTCAACACCTGATGCTTGGCCCCCTGCTTCTTCAGCAGCCCCGACAGATACTCCGAAGTCTCAATTGAGGTCGTGCCTACGAGCACCGGCTGCCCCCGCTCCTGGCAGTCCTTGATGTCCTCGATGATGGCCGCAAACTTGTCCTTCTCCGTCAGGTAAACGAGGTCGGCCTGATTGTCGCGGATCATCGGCATGTGGGTGGGGACAACCGCCACTTCAAGCCCGTAGATCTGCTGAAACTCGAACGCTTCGGTGTCGGCTGTACCGGTCATACCGGCGAGCTTTTCGTACATGCGAAAATAATTCTGAAATGTAATGGAGGCAACGGTCTGATTTTCTTCTTTAACGACGACTCCCTCTTTGGCCTCGATTGCCTGGTGGAGCCCATCCGACCAGCGCCTACCAGGCATCGTGCGCCCGGTGAACTCGTCGACGATGACGATTTCCCCTTCCTTGACAATGTAATCGACGTCTTTCTTGAACAGCGCGTGGGCACGCAGCGCCGCTGTCACGTGATGCATGAGCCGGATGTTGCCGGCGTCATACAGACTCTCATCGGGCCCGATCATGGCTTCGCCGATCAGCAGTTGTTCGACTTTCTGGTGACCCTCTTCGGTCAAAAAGGCCTGCTTGGATTTTTCATCGATACTGTAGTCGCCGGGCGGCTTCAGGGCACAGGCGGGCGGCTTGGCTCCCGGATCCACCTCGACGAGGTCGTGGCCAGCCGCAAATGCCAGATCGAGTGCCTTTTGAATGGGCATCTGCCCCAGCTTCTCGCCGTCCTGGTCAGTTACGTCAACCGTCGACGCGCTGATATCGGAATTGCGTGGCGCGCCCTCCAGTTCCCGTTGTGTCAGGCGTGGCAATAACTTGTTTATCCGCACGTAGAGTTCGGTGCTCTCTTCGCTGGGGCCTGAGATAATCAGCGGTGTGCGCGCTTCATCGATCAGGATCGAATCCACTTCGTCGACGATGGCGAAGCTCAACCGACCCTGGGCCTGGTCGTCAGGGTGTAAAGCGAGGTTGTCACGCAGGTAGTCGAAGCCGAATTCATTGTTGGTACCGTAAACGATGTCCGCTTCGTAGACTTCCCGTTTTTCGGCCTGAGTCTGGCCACTTTTAATCACCCCGACCCGCATACCGAGGAACTCGAAGATCGGCTGCATCCACTTTGCATCGCGTTGGGCCAGGTATTCGTTGACCGTCACTATATGGACGCCGTTTCCGGTCAGCGCGTTCAAATAAGCTGGCATGGTTGCGACCAGGGTCTTGCCCTCCCCAGTCCGCATCTCGGAAATCTTGCCCTGGTGCAATGCGATGCCACCGAGCAACTGTTCATCGAAGTGTCGAAGCTTCAGCGTACGCCTGGATGCCTCGCGCACTACGGCGAAAGCCTCGGGCAACAGTTCGTCGAGCTGGGCACCATCCGCCAAACGGTGTTCAAACTCGGCCGTTTTGTTGCGTAGCTGAGCGTCGCTCAGAGATTCAAGCCGGCTCTCGCAGGCGTTAGCTGCGGCCACGGCGCGCTGGTAACGGCGCAACAGCCGCTGATTGCGACTCCCAAACAACGTTGTCAGAAAATTGGCCAAACACGGATCCCCGTATCATGCGCACGCGCCAGGCTGTCAGTTTGCGACGGACGCCTATGGAATGAGTTCAACTGTGGTGCGCACGCTTATCGCTCGCCCCACTGGCGAGCCGCGCTATTTTACGGGTATCGACGGGACGAGGAAACGTCAGTCCGTCTGACTAATGTACTTCCTGGGATCCACGGCCCGGCCGTTGCGCCAGACTTCGAAGTGAAGATTGGGCCCTGTTGCACGGCCGGTTGACCCCATTCGGGCAATATTTTGACCCGGCTGCACCTGGTCACCGACGGCGACAAGATTCTCGGAGTTGTGGGCATAGCGGGTGAAATAACCGTTACCGTGGTTGATTTCCACCATGTTCCCGTAACCGTAACGATCAGCTGACCAACTGACCACCCCGGCCGCAACTGCGATCACCTCAGCGCCGGTTCGGCCGGAAAAATCGATACCGCGATGATTGGCAGGCTTGCCGGTGAACGGGTCCGTGCGCTTGCCGAAAAATGAGGAAATGTAACCTGATTTGACCGGCTTACCGCTCGGATGCACGCGGTCATACAGTTTACGGTTGAGCATCATGCCTTCCAGGGCGGCCAACTGCTGCTCCTGGTTGTCGAGTTGCGCTGCCAGCCCATCCAGATCCGCCAGCAGGTCCGGTAACTGCCCATACGAGCCTGAGACTGCCGGTTCTTCCGGGCCGCCCAGCGCCGGCGGGCTATCGAAATCGAATTCTCCGTCATCGAGCTTGGCTATGCTGGTAAGCCGGCGCCCCAATGCGTTAAGCCGGATGACGTCGGCGTTGAGTGTCCCCAGACGCAGGGCCAGCGCATCCAGCTGCTCACCTGCAGTCTCCCGTATCCGCTGAAGTTCCGCCTGCTGCGCTGTCAGATTCGACTGCAGCATATCGATCTGGTCCTCGGGAAGTTGTGATCCGTTCGATCGAGCGTAGCTAAACCCAAGCACAATGCCCCCAACCGTCAGCGTCACAATCACCGCTGCTGCCGCGGCCGCAGGAGGCAGGGGCAGTCGCAGGCTGCGCGCAGCGCCGTGGCGATCAAGCACGATCAGATTCATCGATTCCGCTACTCCGTATACCCGTACCAACTACGCCGTCGGTTACCAACTGACGGTGGCTCGATACCCTCTCCGGCCGGCCTTTTGTCCGCCTGCCGCGCATCCCGTACTCGCTGCGCCAGACGATAACCGGGCCATTTTTGAACGGTTCCCTTAAGGCCAACGGCTGCGCCAACCCGGCTTTACCCGGGTTCGCCATGTCGCGGCATGAAATATGCAAAAATCCCCTCCTTATAACAAGGAACTGTGTCTGTAAGCGGAGGCCGAGTCCGATAAATTATGTTAAAAAAAGAGCCTAAACCATTGTCTGCACTGGTTCATGAGGCCGGCTCCCCGCTACACAAACTGGCGGCCGAGGCGCACCGGCGGGTCAGCCTGACCGACCATATGCGCAACCAATTGCCGGCGTCCCTGAGTGCCGGTGTGCTGGCCTGCAACATTCGTTCGGACGGAACTCTGGTGGTGATCGCCAGCAGTCCGGAATGGGCCAACCGCCTGCGCTTCGAGTCGGTGCAGCTGCTGCAAATCGGGCGCAGGCTTGAACCTCAGGTGCAGCGCGTCAAGCTACGTGTCGCGAATACGGTGACAGATTAAACAGCGGCAGTGGCTTTGACGTAGGAGATCGGCGCTTTCCGACTATCGGCGAACGTGACTTCTTCCCAGGCCTTCGGTGAAGCCTGCAGCGCGAGAACCAATCGATTGTTGAGGGCGTGTCCGGACTTGTAGCCGCTAAACTCGCCAATCAGGCTTCGCCCCAGAAGATAAAGATCGCCTATTGCGTCGAGAATTTTGTGTTTGACAAATTCGTCCTCGTATCTCAAGCCGTCCTCGTTCAACACTCGAAAATCGTCGAGCACTATTGCATTGTCCATGTTGCCGCCGCGCGCCAGCTTATTGGTCCGCAACACCTCGATGTCGCGCAGAAAACCGAACGTTCTTGCCCGGCTGACTTCCTTGAGAAATGAGGTCGTAGAAAAATCGATGCTGGCCCCCTGCGTGTGTTTCTTGAACACCGGATGGTCAAAGTCGATCTGAAAATTTACTTTGAAGCCGGCGAATGGCCGGAACTCCGCCCATTTATCACCGTCCTCGACGCGGACTTTTTGTTTGATCCGAATAAATTTCTTTGGAGCCGTTTGTTCTTCTATACCGGCCGACTGCAGCAGAAATACGAATGGTGCGGCGCTGCCGTCCATGATGGGGACTTCTGGCGCACTTAAATCAACGTAGGCGTTGTCGATGCCCAGCCCAGCAAACGCTGCCATTAAATGCTCGACCGTAGAAACCTTGGTGTCGCCTTTGACCAGCGAAGTTCCGAGCATTGTATCGCCAACTGAATCGGCGGCTGCCGGAATATCGACTGCCGGTTCCAGGTCAACCCGCCGGAACACAATTCCCGTGTTATCCGTCGCCGGACGCAGCGTCATGTAGACTTTGTGTCCGGTATGCAGGCCTACACCTGTGGCCCTGATCGAATTTTTCAAGCTTCGCTGTCTGAGCATAGATTCACCTGACTACATATCGCTATGCGGAAGCCACTCCTTCATAGCAACACCCCATCAAATGCGTCCAGGCATTCGGGGTAGACCGCGGACATCGAGGGTACAGACGCGCGGAACGCTACCATAGACACCGAAACTCGCGCAAGCTCAAATCCCTGCCTGCTTCAGTCCACCTGCCGCCGCAAGAACGCCGGAATATCAAGCATATCAAGGGCTTCTGGCGATTCCGCCAGCTCGTCACCGACCGCGCGCCGTTGCACCGTGGGCTTGTCCAACACTGCATAATTCGGCTCTTTACCGTCCGTTTCGGGCCGAACCACCCGCATTGCCGCCTGCTGCAATCCAGCCGGCTTGCCCAAACCCGTGGCGACCACGGTAACGCGGATATTGTTGGTCATATCCGGATCGATCACGGTCCCTACAACCACCGTCGCATCATCCGAGGCAAACTCCTTGACCGTATTACCGATTTCGTCAAACTCACCGATCGACAGGTCCGATCCGGCAGTGACATTGACGAGAATCCCTTGGGCACCGGCCAAGTTGATGTCTTCCAGCAGCGGACTGGATACCGCGGCCTCGGCCGCCTCTCTGGCGCGGTCTTCTCCGGTAGCGGTACCGGATCCCATCATCGCCATGCCCATTTTGGCCATGACCGTGCGCACGTCGGCAAAATCGACGTTGATCAGTCCCGGGCGAGTGATCAATTCCGCGATTCCTTGCACCGCTCCCTGCAGCACCTGATTCGCTGCCTTGAACGCCTCGAGTAACGTCGTTTCACTGCCCAGCACGGTAAGTAGCTTCTCGTTCGGGATTGTGATCAGCGAATCAACGTAACGGCCGATCTCCACGATGCCTTCGTCAGCTATGGACATACGCTTAGCGCCTTCCATGTCAAACGGTTTGGTGACCACGGCCACGGTCAGGATGTTGAGCTCCTTCGCGACCTGCGCAATCACCGGCGCTGCGCCCGTCCCGGTTCCGCCGCCAAGACCAGCGGTGATAAACAACATGTCGGCACCTTCAACCACTTCGTGAATGCGGTCGCGATCCTCCATAGCAGCTTGCCGGCCAACGTCCGGGTCCGCCCCGGCGCCGAGACCCTTGGTGATATTGCAACCGATCTGCAGCGTGGTCTTGACCTTGGACGATTGCAGCGCCTGCCGGTCTGTATTCGTACAAATAAAATCCACGCCTTCGATACCGCAGCTGGCCATGTGCTTGACAGCATTACCGCCACCACCACCGACCCCCAGCACCTTGATAACAGCGCTCTGGCTGTATGCGTCCATGAGTTCAAACATTGACTCGTCTCCTTATCGTCAACAAAGTTTTAGCAATCAAAAATTTCCCTGGAACCAAGTTTTCATTCTTTCCCAGATTTCCCGTACGTTCCCCCGCATCGTTGTATCAGCCGCCTGCTGCTTTCCTTTGTTCCGCGCGTAGAGCAGAATTCCCACACCGGTGGCATGGATCGGGTTGCGCACAACCTCGCCGAGACCTCGAACGTGCTGCGGCAGGCCCAGGCGCACCGGCATGTGGAAAACCTCTTCAGCAAGTTCCACCGCGCCTTCCATCTTGGCGCTGCCGCCGGTGATGACGATGCCGGCGGCAATCATTTCTTCGAATCCGCTGCGCCTCAATTCGTTGCCGATCAGCGTAAACAGCTCTTCATATCTGGGTTCGACCACTTCGCCCAGGGTTTGTCGAGCCAGCCGCCCGGGCGGGCGATCACCGACGCTGGGCACCTCGATTGTCTCGTCACTATTGG
>JAPUGB010000166.1 GCA_027293165.1 Gammaproteobacteria bacterium | reverse complement strand
TGACCTGGTCCCGGGTGTTCGACGGTCTGTCCGAGCAGTTTCATGTGTATGCGCTGGACCGAATTGGCCAGGGGCGGACGGACAACCCGAAGACCCGTGACGATTACGAACATTACCGTGAACGCGTTGTCGAGCATGTCTGGGGCTTTATCAACGCGGTAGGCATCGAACGATTCGTGTTGGTCGGTCACTCACAGGGTAGCTGGCCGGTCATGCGTACCGCGCTGAACCACCCCGATCGCACCAGCTGCCTGGTCGTCGTCGACGGCAGCACGATGGCGCCGCGTGGTGGTCCACCGAACCTGCAGACGCCGCGGTTCTATCTGTACTCGAGCCAGTTTCATCCGCCGGAAGGGGCAACGCCGGAAAGCGTGCGCCGGACGCAGGAACTGCAGTCGCACACGTTGAACAACCTGACCGAAGCGGGTGCACGGCGGGCCTATGAGTTATCACGGCTGGACAAGCTCGCAGAAGCGGTGGCAATCATCGACGAAATCGGTAACAGCCCGCAGGATCCGATTTCTGCGGCATTGTTCGGGCAGGCGCATGCCGACATTGCCGACGGCAAACTTACGGTGCCAACTCTGGTGATCTGGGGCTACAACGATCCGTCCGCACCGGTGTCCCGTGGACGGCTGTTGTTCGATTTGATCAGCGCGCACACGCCGGTGGCGCAACTGCATCTGTTCAACGACTCCGGGCATGCATCGCACGTCGAGCACCCGCAAGAGTTTAGCAGGGTGGTTGCAACGTTCTGCGGGCGCTATTAAGACAGGGGGATTTCCTTATGCATGGCGCAACGATAAACAAAAATACTTCCGCACCTGGCCCGGCAGGGTCGATCGTCCGGTCGGCGCACGTCAGTCCGCAACCGATCCGTCCCGGTCGACTAGCCTGGCTAAGCGCCGTTATTCTCGGGCTGGTACCGCTCGCGGCGATCTCTGCGGCCGAGTGCGCGATCGACTCCAGCCACATCGACCGCGGTGAGCGCAAACAGTTTTATATCTGCAGCCGTGACATCACGAGCGATTACAAACTTGGCGGTCTGGCCGAGGCCAATATCGCGGTCGCCTACGATCAATTCATCCGCCGCTGCGCTGTCGGCGACAACCGGCGGGGGATATTCTTCTGGCTCGAAGCGGGGGCGGATGCGACGAGCGCGACGATCAGCGTCACCGATGCCAACAGCGATGAGCCGTTGTGCGAGCCACTGTCCCTGACCGTACCCAATCGGGTGCGGCTCGGCCCGGCCACGTTAACGGCTTCCAAAGACGCCAGTTCGACCGTACACCTGCTGCAGGTCGAGGCCGCGCCGGGACAGGATCTGACGCAGTCCTGCACCGATGGCATCGATTTCCCAGCCTGGGGCCGGCAACCGTCGCGCTGGCCGACGCTGACGCTGGTCTCGCCCAGCGACATGGACCACACCCCACGCCCGTTTCGCAATCATAAGCAGCCGATCAGCTGCAAGAAGTCTTCCATCCAGGCACTGGTCAATGTGAGCGGGCAGCAGCGCGATCCCGCCAAGCTTGTCATCTCCGATGTCAGGCTGGCATCGGGTGACGTGGCAGAAGGCGTCAGCTACGTTCGGCTGCCGGAACCGTCCTGGGCACAAACAATGGCGGATGAAGACGCGAAATTCGTCGACGTCAACGGCATCCGAACGCGTTACTGGGATAAAGGCAGTGGCCCGGCGCTGTTACTGCTGCACGGAGGTCAACCCACCGGAAAAGCCGGTGGCGCACTGACCTGGGTGCGCAACTTTGATGGCCTCGCTGAAAACTTTCACGTCTATGCGATCGACCGGGTCGGCCAGGGTTTGACCGACAACCTGCCGAACGAAGATGACTACAAACGCTACTACGAGCACGTCGTTGACCACGCCTGGGGGTTCGTCGATGCAGTCGGTATCGAACGCGTCGGGCTCGTCGGCCACTCGCAGGGCGGATGGCCGGTGTCGCGCATGGCGCTCGATCATCCGGATCGCGTTTACTGCGTTGTCAATGTCGATAGCGTGCTGGCACCGGGAAATGAGGAGGCCTTGCACACCGCTCGGTACTACATGAACACGATTCAGTTTCACCCGTCCGGCGGTGAAACCGTGGAAAGCATCCGGCGAACCCGTGAATTCCAGTCATACACGCTGAATAACCTCACCGCTGCCGGCGCCGAGCGTGGTTACGCACTGTCACAATTGCCGAAGCTCGAGGAAGCCACGGTCATCATGACCAAGATGCAGATGAATCCACGCCACCCCGATGCGCGTGCGTTGTTCGAGCAGGCGCGCGACGATATTTCTGCCGGGATGCTCAAGGTGCCGAGCCTGGTGATCTGGGGTTATAACGACCCGTCATCGCCGGTATCCGCCGGGTTCTTGCTGTTCGATGTGATCAACCCAGCGACGCGGGTGTCGGAAATGCATGTGTTCAACAGTTCCGGGCATGCATCCCATATTGAACACCCGGAGGAATTCAACAGTGTCGTCGGAGAATTTTGCGCGCGGTTCTGAGCGCAGGCTTAAAGCTCCACTAAATCGATACCGTTTTCTTCGCCGGGGCCCGTTGGGAACCGGGTGACCGCAGCGGTTAACCGGTGCCGGTTTTCCTCGCAGCCGATGCCTTGGCCTCGCGGGCCGGCATCAGCGGCACCGTATCCAGCACCCAGTTGCCGGACGTTCGGCGAGCCGGGCAGGGAATGGCGAATGCCACATCGCCGCGCTTGGCACGCAGCGTTTCCTGATCGATGCGCCAGCCCTTGTCTTCCCACTGCTTCATCCATTCTCGGTACCGCAGCACGGCCTTGTCCGCAGGCATCAGGATTTCCTTGGTGTTCGAGGCCGGTGTGCGTATCGGGTCGAGTTCGCCCAACACGTCGATGTCCTGATGTGCGATAACCAGGTTGCGCTCCTTGACCCGCTCGTCCATCGCTGGATCCAGTATCATGTTTCGCAGGTTGATGAAAAATATTCGCGTCCGGTTCCCGTCGATCGGCGCCTCCCACATATACTGGTGGAACGCTTTGTCGGCGGTGAATTCGATCCAGGTATACATCGAGTTTGGGCCGTGCGTACCGGTTCCGGCATGGGTTTTGCCGGCACCGTCGCGTACCTGTCGCATTGTCGGTTCCTTGTATTCCGACGAATCCATCTCGCCGCCCATGTAGCAGCCGAATTCCAGCTCCTTGACCGTCATATCCGGCACCTTGTAACTGGGGTTTTCGCCGGCGTAGCCATGGGTCGGGTGAACAAACTCGTTGTGAGCCGGGTCCAGGCCATTCTCGATTGAGCGTTCGTAGTAATAATTGACGGGCAGCACCATCGTCTCACTGGCACGCCATGCGTCGTCGTCGTATTCATCGATCGGCATCAGCGTCGGACGTTCCTGTTCCGGCAGATCGCCTAAAAACGCGAACACGAGTCCGTATTTTTCCTGCACCGGGTAACTGTCGACCTTGGCACGTGGTGGTGGCTTGCCGTCGTAGCCAATCGATGGAACCGTCGTGCATTTGCCGCTGCCGTTATAACGCCAGCCGTGATACGGGCAGATGACGCAGCCGTCTTTGACCCAACCTTTTCCCAGCGAGCCGCCGCGGTGCACGCAGGTGTCGCTCAGCACGTGGGCCGTGCCGTCGGCATCCCGGAACGCAACGAATTTCAACGAAAGGATTTCGACCCGCAACGGCTCATCGGCTTTGACTTCTTCGCTGAGCGCAACCGGATACCAAAAGTTGATGTACATAATGCGTCCTCTTTATCGAATCAGCCGCTGGCGCTGTCTTCTTGCTTCTGTCCGCCCTGCTAGCAGCGGCCAATGACCGCCAAATTTCGACCGCTCAGGCTACTCCATTGGGGCAGCCACGGCAAAGAGAGCCGTCGCATAGCCAGCCATGCTAGCGGTCCCGGCCCTGGCCCGGATATACGTAATGACCGAAAGATCCGGACCGCGCAGCAGTCGCGGCCCACCCGTCCGCACGGTCCGGGTGGCGCCTTCCGTTAGTATCGATGGCTTAAGCCAATGAGAACCAACCATGGATATCGAAATCGTCCTGGAACCGGACATTCCGCCCGCACAGCTTGCCGAAATCGCCGTTGCGGCCGAAAACTACGGCATTCGTGCGCTGTGGGCATCAAACTTCTGGGCGCACTGGGATGGATTTATCAGCCTGGTGCCGGCGGCGCTGGCGACCAAGACAATAGAGCTCGGCGTCCTGGCGATTAGTCCGTGGGAAATGCATCCACTGAAAATCGCCAACGCGATCAGCTCTCTTAACGAGCTCAGCGAAGGCCGGTCGATGGTTGCTATCGGTGCCGGCGGCGGCATGCTCGCTGCCATGGGTAAACCATTAAATCCAAAAAAACAGCGGATTGTCCGGGCAGTGCGCGAGGCGATCGAGCTTGTCCAGTCGGTCGCCTCGGGTGAGCGCCACTCAGCCTACGAAGGCGAAATCTTCCAGCTGACCCGTCCGCATCACTTGAAGTGGATACAGCACCGGCCGGCCCGTATCTATGCCTGTTCGACCGAAGATCAGATGCTGCGCATGGGTGCGCGTGTCGCCGACAGCCTGCAGATGAGCGACGCGACGCTGCGGATGCTCCCCGCAGCGATGGAAAGCATAAAGACCGGTCTGGCAAAACGTGATGCGCCGGCCGACGACTTCCGCATCGACAACTTTTGGGCCTGGCATATAAAAAAGGACCGGGAGGTTGCGATGTATGAAGCACGCCGGGAGTTGATCTTCCGCGGTTCGATGCTGCCGCCGTTTACGCTGCATCACTTCCTCGACGAAGACGAGGAGAAACTGGTCATTGATCAATGGAATGCCATCGCCAAGGCATTCTGGACCCGTTCTGGCGTCATCGAAGGCGTGCCAGAGCCATTGGTCGAAAAACTGGTTGCCGAGTTGTCGTCGGTCGGGACCCTGGACGACATCGATTACCAGATCGAGCGGTTCAAGAAATTTGAAGCCGGCGGCCTGACCGATATAGCGATCCGTTTATTCGACGACCCGATGGACGGGCTGAAAATGATCGGCGAGCGCGTCGTCCCGGAGTTTAGCTAGGCCAATCCGGGTCGCACGGCACTGCATCAGCTACGACCAGTGATCAGTCGAACTTGCGGATTTCTCCGCGGTCGACCATCTCCCGGAACACATCGGAATAGTCCTGCATCTCGAACCCATTCCACTCGGTCGGAGACTCCAGGTACTTCGGGAAATGCTTCTCGGTGTAATCGAGGATGTGTCTTGGCAGATCCTGCACGCCACCGGTCAGTTTGTAGCAGTGGCTGTGGAACACGAGGACGCCGGGGGCGTCGCTCATTTCCATGAACGGCAACCACTGGCACACGCGCGACCACGAGATCGTCGACGGCGCGCTGGTCACGTCGGGATTCAGCACGTCGCTCTTGCGCCCCTGGATGCCCCACAGTTCAGCGTGCTGGTCGATGTCGCCGGCCGAGTACAGCGGGTAGTCCTTCATCGGCAGGTATGACGGCCGGTAGATGAAGAAATTCCACTGGAAGATGATGTCGTCGCCGTAGGCCACGTAGGGGTACGGTGCGGCCAGCACGCCTTCCCCACCGGCTGTGAACACGCCGTTGATCGGATCGTTATTGATGTGCACGACGCCGACTTTCTTCCCGTCACGCAGCGGGTTTTTCCAGGTGTCGAGAATGCCACCGCTGTCCGGGTCGAGGAAATACAACACCTCGCGTGAAAGAATGCGCCAGCCTTCCGGCGCTTCTTCCAGATGACCGGCGCCGACACCAAAAGTTTTGAACAGCCGAAAGTTGCCTACATTCGGGACCATTGCCC
>JAPUGB010000165.1 GCA_027293165.1 Gammaproteobacteria bacterium | reverse complement strand
CGGAAACGGCAGGCCGATTTCCGCTACCACGGGCTCAAACGGACCGGGATCAATCTTATAGGCGTCGCTCGCGGCGGCGCTTGCAGCCCAGCAAACGGCCACGATCAGGCCGATGATCCGCGAATGCATCAAGTGCGACTTCAGCAGGGCGGATCCGGGCACCCGCATCTAAACCGAAGGCGCGACGTTAGCATTCAGCCGGAACAGGTTGGTCGGGTCGTATTTGTTTTTCAGTGCCACCAGGCGTTGGTAGTTCTCGCCGTAGTTGGCGATGACTTTTTTGGTCCCCTCATCCCCCATCATGTTGTTGGTGTATACGCCATTGCTGAATGGGGCGATCGTCTGCCACGCCTTGCGCACCCGATCAATGTATTCGTCCTCCTGGTCATGTTGTTTCGGCCATGATGCGCCGAGCACCATCTGCTGCTGTGCTGCGCGATTTGCATACGCCGTGGCATCGTTGGGGACGTCCTTGATGGCACCGCCGACCTGCGAAAAGATCAGCGTGGTTGAGAACGGGCGCGGGTTGTCAACGATGTCCATAATTGCATCGATCAAGCCGGGCTGAATCCCGTCAAAAAATCCCGCTTTCTGATAATACCGCTGACCATGCGGCACGTTGCGGTCGATACGCTGCTGGATGTCGACATATTTCATGGGCCCGATGTCATCGTTCATCGGTTTGCCGAACTCACGCAGCGGTTGCATTATTTTTTCGCCTTCCGCCATGTCGCCGTTGTAGAAAAGGCCCATGCTGACGAAGCCTTTGCCGTTCGGAAGCACAATGGCGTTGGAACTGATCTGCAGTTCATTGGGCGCGGTGCTCTCGACTTCAGCGAAGAACGTAAAAACTTCCCGGGCGTTTGCAATGGGATGCATGATTGCGCCGGCCAGGAATTCCGTGCCGACCGGATGCAGTTGATACTCAAACCCCGTTACGACGCCGAAATTCCCGCCGCCGCCACGCAGACCCCAGAACAGGTCCGGGTTCTCGCTGACCCGGGCCCGTTTGAACTCACCCGCGGCGGTAATGACGTCATATGAGCGCACGTTATCGCAGGTGAGCCCATAGACCCGGCTCAGACGTCCGAAACCGCCACCCAGCGTCAGGCCTGCAGCGCCTGTGTGCGATACGACCCCGGCCGGCGTCGCCAAACCATACAACTGACTCTCGTGGTCGAGTGCATGCAGCAATGTTCCCGCTTCCGCCCAGGCGATGCGCGCTTTGGGGTCGACCCGCACACCTTGCATCGGCGACAGATCGATCATGATGCCGCCCTCGCAGACGCCTTTGCCGGCAACGTTGTGACCGCCACCCCGCACCGCCGTCAGCAGCTCATAGTCCCGGGCCAGGTTGACCGCGTGGGTCACGTCCGCCGGGCCCTCGCACTGCACGATCAGTGCGGGCCGTTTGTCGATCATGCCGTTCCAGACCTTGCGGGCCGCGTCATAGCCTTCGCTGCTGGGCAGCAGCAGCCGGCCGCGCAGGCTGGCCGCGAGTTCCTCGACAACCGCTTTCTCGATGACTTTCGCCTCGCCGCTGCCGGTGATGGCGGTGATGTCCCCGGCGATCTTCGTCGTGCTTCGACCGCTGGCTGCGAGCAATTGGCCGACGGGCACGGACGCGGCAACCGCGGTGGCCAGCGCAGACTGGACAAATGTTCGTCTTCTCATTCGCTCTGGCTCCTCATTTTCTCCATATAGTCCGGCAGAGAATATGCAATCAGCCAGTCGCTGACTTTTTGCGGGTAGAAAATATGGTGACCGCCCGCAGCGAGCACGACGAATTGCCGCCCGTTGCGTTCATACGTCATCGGATTCGTCATGTTCGACGTCGGCAGTTCGTCGGACCAGATTTCCTCACCCGTGTCGATATCGAAAGCGCGGAACCTCTCGTCGGCCGTCGCGCCAATAAACACGATGCCACCGGCCGTGATCATCGGTCCACCGATGCCGACGGCGCCAAACTTCAGCGGCAAGGGCAAGCGTAACGACTTGTCGAGTACGCCGAGCGGCACCTCCCACTCGACTTCACCGGTCGACAGGTTCATCGCGACCAGCACGTACCACGGTGGCTTGGTGCACGGCGAGAACATCGGCAAGTAGGGCGAGGTCTCGGGGAACGAGAAGACTTTATCGGGCCCGCGCTCCATCGCATGCTTGGTATTCTTCATGATCCCCGCTGGACCGCTGGGCATGCCGGCCATCGGGCTCCTCGCATCTTCCTCGTCGACCGTGTCAGCCGGCGGCAGGCCGACGTAGAGCGAGAACCGACGGGCATTGGTAATCAACAAATTGCGTTCGGGATCGTATGCGCCTCCACCATAGTTGTTGACCATGCCGGGCTGGATGATCAAACCCGTCTCGGACGGTGGCGTCCACCTCGTGCCGTGGCTATATTTATCGTAGATTGCCTTGCATGCCGCATGGTCGATGAATGTATAGCCCCAGGCATCATCGACGGTCGTGACGAACTTTGCGAGCGGTGGGGGCTTGACCGGGTAAGGCTGCGTCGGCGACACCTGTTCGCCCTCGATACCGTTGGTATCGACAGGGAGCTCGTCGACGGGCCACAGCGGCTCACCGGTCTCGATATCGAAGACGAAGGTCAGCCCCTGCTTCGTGAGTTGCACGACGGCCGTTTTCCTTTCGCCTTCCCAGTCGAGTTCTATGACCATGGGCTCGGGCGCAGTGTCCAGGTCCCAGATATCGTGATGGATGTTCTGGAAATGCCAGACCATCTCGCCCGTCGAACCCCGCAAGGCCACCGTCGAGTTCGCGTAGCGATTGTCGCCGGGCCGGTTAACGCCATAGTAGTTCGGCGACACACTCGACGTCGGCAGAAACACCAGGTCGCGCTCGGGATCCCAGGTCATATAGGTCCAGACGTTGCCACCACCCGTGGTCGCCAGCGACTCCGGCGTCCAGTTCGCCGCTTCGAGGTCACCGGGATTGCGCGGAACCGGATCCCAGTACCATTTGAATGCGCCAGTGCGTACGTCAAACGCATGAACCGCGCCGCTCGGTGCATGCGCATCTTTGAACTTGGTGCCCACGACGCTGCCGATGATGATCGAACCGCCGACGACGGCCGGTGGAAAATAGGTCCGGATCGCGTTGACATCATGTGCGCGGGGAACCGAACCGATTGCCGGCGCAACGTCCAGTTCGCCGTTGTCGCCGAAGTCGGGACAGGCTTCGCCGGTCCGCGCGTCCATCGAAAAAATGCGCCGGTCGCCGGTGACCTGGATGATCGCGTATTCGCAGAGGCTTCCCGGCGCGGCCTCGGTGTCGTGCCACTGGGCTACGCCACGGCACTTGTACTGTAAGTCCCTAAGGCCCTTCTCCACCCCGGGGTCCATCTCCCACTGCAGCTTGCCGGTGACGGGATCGAGCGCGATGACCCGCCAGAATGGGTTGCAGAATACGAGGTGACCCCCGGCCTCCTCGGGCAGCAGGATCGGCACGGCCTGCAGGCCGAACGAGTTGCCGTACCGCGCCATCCGGCCCGTGAAATCGCCGGTGCGGTAGGTCCACGCGATTTCGAGATCCTTAACGTTATCGCGGTTGATCTGGTCCAGCGGCGAATACTTTGAGCCGCCGGGCGGACCGCCCCAGGTCGGCCAGTCCTCGGCAAGCGCCTGTGAGCAGGTCATGGCGAGGATTACTGTGAGGCTTGCCAGAATTCTCATTTTATTCACCGTTTCTGATGTGGCGAGTCGCATAAACGACGACGGCCGATACTGCAGTCGAATCAAACTAAGTGGCGGAACCAGATGAACGAGTCATCAGGCAACCGATCAAGGCGACGACGGCCACGCCAACAACCCACATCAATAAATAAAGCGGGACCGCGAAGTATTCGCGCCCCGGATCGGAGTCGTTTGGAATCACCACGCCGGCCACGTACCACAAGGCACCGAACGCGGCTGGAACCAGCGTTGGCCATATCGCGATGAACCGGGCTTTGGTCCCGGGCATGGTCGCATACCGCAGCAACAAGCCTGATATCAAGGCGCCGATCAACATCGGTGCGAGATTCGTGCCGAACACGAACGCAACGGTGTCCAGCCGGAAGCCGAACATTATGATTGATGTCAGCGCTGCGATCACCGGTAGGCTCAGCATTGCCACGAAGTTGTATCTACCGTATCTGCTCATCGAAATTCCCGCCTTTCTGCAGTGAGTCCTTTGGTTTACCGCGATACGTCGATCATGTAATCGACAATTGCATTCACTTCCTCGTCGGTGAGTTCCGGATAGCCGCCCCTGGCCGGCATGATGCCGGTCGCGCCCTCGAACCCGTCGATCGAGTTTTTGTACACCGTGCGCATGCCCTTGGATACCCGTGCCGCCCAGTCCTCGGCATCGCCGGTAATCGGCGCGCCACCGAGGCCTTCCCCGTGACAGCCGTCGCAGGTATTCGCATATTGAGCGAGCGCGGCTTGCGAGACTTCGTAAGAGGGCTCTTTGGACTGCGAGCAGGCGCCCAGCAGAAAAATCCCCCCAAGAGAAATATTTCGGACAGGAATTCTTATTGTTACCAACCCGGGCGCCCCTGCTTGTTATCCCCAGTCTTTAGCGTCCCGTCGACAGCACCAGCTGTGCCCGTAACATACCACAGGAATTCTCGTATCTGGCCGCCCGTTCAGCGGTGCTGCGGCCCGTGCCTATCAAGGCGATATACCGACCGGAGATAATGCGCACGGCCCGGAACAGATTGCTGCGCTGATACAAAGCGTTACAATGGCCGGCGTGGCTGACATCGTCCAGAGCATGATGCTTCATCCGGTTGCCCCC
>JAPUGB010000164.1 GCA_027293165.1 Gammaproteobacteria bacterium | reverse complement strand
CCCGAAGATGGACAGCTCATTACGCTGGACATTGACGAGCAAACGACCGTGATCGCGCAACGATACTGGGCCGAAGCGGGTGTTGAGAACCGAATTGAACTTCGGCTGGGCCCCGCCGAGGACAGCTTGCGCAATTTGATCGACAGTGGTGATCAGGGCAGTTTCGACTTTATATTTATCGATGCCGACAAGACCGGTTACCCGACCTATTACGAATTGGGTCTGCAGTTGTTGCGCCCAGGCGGTCTGGTGGCTTTCGACAATGTGCTCTGGGCGGGACGGGTGGCGGATCCCGCTGCGGAAGACGACGACACCCAGGCCCTCAAACGGATTAACCTGCAATTACATGCAGACCCACGGGTCGATATCTCAATGGTGCCGATCGGGGACGGCCTGACCTTGGCTCGCAAGTTGGGTTGACTCGGCAACTGTTCTGGCGCTTTTAGGCTGGGGGCTATGCCGGCAGCAGCAACTCGATCAATTCGCCGGAGGCGCCGCGGCAACAGCCGGTCAAACGCTCCCCATACGGTGCTCCGGATAGGCTACTGAGCGGGTTGACGCTGTCCGCTGACGCGTTGCACTGAAAGCTCACGATGGCGATTCCCGGAGGCAACTCACCCGGCGGAGCATTGCGTGGCATTGCCGCAGCCGGAAACTCATCCACTTCAATAAATGACTGATCCTGCAATGACAACGCAGCAATCGGGTACCTTTGCTCTGCGGGTAACCCGAATGCCTTCGACGCCAGGGTAATCCGGGATTCCAAAACCGGAGCGTTGGCTACGTCAAACTGCTGCGCATAGAAAGCTTGCATGCTGCTCATGGATTCGCCAGCGAGAATGACAATGAAGCTGCGGTCGACCGGGCACCGCGCCGACGGTAAATCGAGATCCGGCACACTGTTTTTGACCTGCGTCAGATACAGGACTTCGTCTGCCGGGCCCAGTACCTGCATGGCTCGAATGTCGTCGGTAAACGAGAGGTTTTTCGGCGGCCCAATGATGTCGAACGGCGAATCGGCAAGTTCATCGGCAAGTTGATCGACATTTTGTACGATCAATTCGGACGCGCTCCACCCGTAGGTGGTATACGGTACATAGTCGGGGTCGGCCGGCCACTCGATAAAGCGAAACATGAAATCGCTATCGCTGACCGGACTCAACAAAATGAACGGGGCGCCAATCATCGATTTCGCGTTCCACAGCGCGGCTTGCTCAGCAGATACTGCGCCTGAATCAGTGCGTCGATAGCCCAGAAAATTCGTGTACGCGACCTCGATGGCACCGAGATCAGGTGCGCGCACCGTAACGCAGGTAATTCTTCCCAGCGACGAGGGGCCAGGTTGGTCGGGCACCTTAGATTATGCCCTCGGACTCGAGTTCCGCGATGCGTTCGGCGGAGAAATTCAGCAGGCCTCCATATATCTCTTCATTGTGTTGACCGAGTTCAGGACCTGGCGTCCGAACACTACCGGGCGTTGCCGAAAGTTTCGGCGCAACGTTTTGCATGCGGAGCTCGCCGAATTTGGGGTGCATCGTGGTGATTATCGCCTCGCGGGCTTTGAACTGGGCGTCCTCGAGCATATCCGGTGCCCGATAAATCTTGCCCGACGGAATTCCAAATTCTTCCATGCTCAATTCGATTTCGTCAGCATCGACTGTGCGAGTCCAGGCGGCAACGAGTTCATCCAATTCTTCCTGATGCGCCCCACGGGCTGCGTGCGTGGCGTAGCGTTCATCCTTGGCGAGTTCGGGTTGTCCCATCGCTTCCGCCAATCGGCCGAACACGGTGTCCTGATTGGCGGCGATCAGTATCATGCTACCGTCTTTAGTCGGGTAGACATTCGACGGGGCCACATTTGGCAGAATCGCGCCCTGTCGCTCACGGATATACCCGGCTTTGTCGTATTCGGTGATCACCGATTCCATCATGTTAAGTACTGCCTCGTAGATTGCGGAATCGACGACCTGTCCCTCGCCGCTGCGTTCCCGGTGATGCAGTGCGGTGAGCGCTCCGACGCACGCGAATGTCGCGGCCAGCGAATCGCCAATACTGATACCCATACGACTGGGGGGGGTAGACGGATCGCCGCAAACGTAACGCAGGCCGCCCATCGATTCACCAACCGCACCGAAACCGGCCCGTTTCGCATAGGGGCCGGTCTGCCCGTAGCCTGAGACTCGAATCATAATCAGACGCGGGTTAATTTTTCGCAGCTCCTCATACGAAAGGTGCCAGCGTTCCATCGTGCCGGGGCGGAAATTCTCCAGTAGAAAATCGGCCTTGGAAATAAGTTCCCTGGCCAATTCCTGGCCTTCCTCAACGCGCAGGTTCAAAGTGACCGACTTTTTGTTGCGAGCGATCACCGGCCACCATAAGGACATGCCGTGTTGCTTTTCCTGCCCCCAGTCCCGCATCGGGTCACCTTGATTGGGTGCCTCCACCTTAATCACTTCAGCCCCGAAATCGCCCATCAGCTGGCCGCAAAACGGGCCCGCTAGCAGCGTGCCCATTTCAATGAGTCGGAGGTCCGACAAGGGACCCCGATTCGGTATTTGCTTGGTTGTCATTTGCAAGTCCTTAGTCAACTGTCGAGTCGCCAGCAAATGGCTGCAGGCATCTTAATCTCGACCTGCTTAGCCAAGCGGGCGTTCGCGCAGCACCCGCGGGCCAGCCAGCGGCTGCTTGGCTCGCCTGTTGTTGTATAAGCGATGGCCTTGTATACAATAGCTTATTTTGGTTTCGCTGCAAGGGCGGTAGAGCGTGGCAACAAACGCGGTTTCCATCATCGAAGTTGGACCCAGGGACGGGCTTCAGAGCGAACCCGAGATTCTTTCCACTTCAGTGAAGCTCGAGTTCATTCGCCGAGCTATCGACGCGGGCATCCGGCGCATGGAGGTCACCAGTTTTGTGCATCCAAAACGGGTACCCCAAATGGCCGACGCTGAGGATGTCATTCGGGGCTTGCCCGATCGCGATGATGTTATTTTCATCGGGCTCGTGCTCAATAAAAAAGGCTTTGAGCGGGCGCGGGATGTAAACATCGATGAAATTGGCATGGCCGTGGTGGCCAGCGATACCTACAACCAGCGCAACCAGGGCGTACCAACGAGCGAGTCGATCAAGGCGTGGCTTGAAATTTCGA
>JAPUGB010000163.1 GCA_027293165.1 Gammaproteobacteria bacterium | reverse complement strand
GTCCGGGTCGATCAGCCGGATGCGAATCGACATGGGCCTCATGAACCGTTGCTTCAGTTTCTTGAGCTTGCCTGACTGGTAACGGCGGAAAAGTACACGCGTATCCGGGGTGGTGTCAGCTTTCAACAGGTCCGCCGCATGCAACTGGGACAACAGCTCGATCGCCTCCTCCTGGGTGGGCGCATCGTCACCGATGGATTCCTCGGTGAGATCCCAGATCTCCTGAACATTGCGCTTCCCATCCATCAGCGCAATAAAATGATGCGCGGCGGGCGTGAATCGATGGGCTCGCCCTGACGAGTGGTCCTGGAGCACATAGCATGGCAGGCCACGATAAACATGCCGGTGAAACTCAGCGTTACGGCGCAGCATCGGCCGCAGATTGGCGACGCGATACCACATTGGGCTGAACAGTTGGCTAGCCATGCTGATAAATGCTCAGGGCGTCCAGGTCCACATCCACAAGTGAAACCAGTCGATCAACCGGTGCGTCCAGATCCAGATGAGCCGACGTCGTCCCGTGTCGATTTTGCCGACCCCTTCCATTCCCGGCCGCAGCCGCTCGGGGTGCTGTTCGAGCCGTGCTTCGACGGCGAAGAAATTTCGCCCATCCTCCGGTGTCGCAATCGGTGTAATTCGCTCGACTTCGAAAGGCAGGTACTCATCCGGGAAACCGACCAGGGCCAATCGACCCGATTGTCCAGGACTCAGCTGCCGGACATCGCGCTCGTCCACGTCCAGCATGACCCGGTATGAGTCCAGCGGCGCGATTGCAAACAAGGCATCGCCTCGCTCAACCGGGGTGCCGAGTGATTGACTCAGGTCTCCGCTGATGATCACGCCATTCATTGGAGCCGTGACCCGCATCCGCGACAGATACTCTTCCGTCAACGCGAGCCTGGCTGTAGCCTGATCGAGTTGTGCTTTCAATATGCTAACGCGGCTACTGTCGTGTTCCGCCATTGCCCGGCGGTACTCTCGCTGCAACTGAATTTTCTCACTCGACCACTTGACTCGCTCCAACTCCAGGTCTTTGTCATCGAGCCGGGCCAACAGCTGTCCCTTCGTGACAATGTCGCCGGCGCGAGCGGCCGCCTCGATAATGTAACCGGCGACTGGGGAGCCAATCACGCGTTGCACGGTACCTTCAAGTGTGGCGTCGGCTGTAACCCGATACTCCCCGGTTGCGAAGATCAGGAATACGACGACACCGACTGTCCCGGCAGCGCATACTTTCAGCGCCAGGCTGCCGGGCTCACGCAACTTTTTCAGCTGGGCCTTCAGCGCCTCGCGCAATTTGGCTCCGAACCATCGATCCCGTAGAGATTTCTCGAACAGGATCGGTCCAATCAGGGACACCACCGTTTCGCACAGCGCTATGATTTTCTGGTCGAATATATTCTCGTCTTCGTGCTCGAAGGTCATGGCGCCCACCAATGACCCTTCGTAGCTGATCGGGATCGTGCAGACAGCTCCCCCGCCACACAATTTTGCCAGCTCTTCGTGGCACCGGGTGGCGTGGAAACTGCCGGTCGATGCTTTCGGAAAAACTATCGTGGCGTCCTGACCGATAGCCTCATCCATGGTTGCGCCGATGGCGCGGGTAACATGCATTTTCAAATTTGTATTGGCGGTGCCGGACATCGTCCGAACCTCGGCGTGATCGTGCCGAACAAACCCCAGGCTCACCCGTTCGCAGCCCAGCTTGGTCGCGAACTCGGTTACCGCGGATTTCGCGGCCGCCTCGAAGGGGGAATGTTCAACGCAGGCTGCGACCAGATCCACAACGGCAACTGGTTGTGAATCGTTCGCTGCCGGCTGCTGACGCATCAGCAATTGCAGCCAGACGGAGTTGGCCGCCAGTGACGCCGCTGCCGCTTGTTGCTCGGCGCGTGACCGGCTGCTGATTTCGACCGCAACCGCGCCGAGTAGCGCGCCGTCTTTCGATATGGGGCAGGCGACAATGTCGCCCTGTTGTTTCGCAGCCTCGGGCGCCGATTCCTTGCCACGCACGACCAGACGCCGCTGATGGAGCGCCGATGCGGCGGCATTGGATAATCCCGGCGTGGTGCCAGCCGCCTTGGGCCACGACGCTACCGGCCGATAGGGTCCCTGATCCGGTTCACCCAGCAGCGCCACGGATCGGATGGCACCGCTCAGCAGTTTGCACTGCAGCATGAGCCAGGAATCAATCACCTTGCTTGCTTCGTTTGGCATCGATAATTCAGATGATTTAAATGGACACAAAACACGCACAAACCCGTTGGAAGCTTAGGGAAATCAACATAATCGTGCTGTGATCGAACGCACACTGACGGCGGTCCCGGACGGGCCGTTGGAATCGTCTAAGGATATGAAAACCCAGGGAATTGTGCTGTGACCCAGGGCCCATAGTTAACCGGTTCTGGCGGCGCTGGCCCGAACAGGCAATGCAGGGCGGCAGCCTGAGCTCATTCTGCCGACGGAACCAGGATTGAGCGCTGTGTTTGATGGGCTCAAGCATCGGCTTACCCGTGTGCAGCGCCATTAAGTACTTGACTTAATTAGCAAAATTGTTGCTCAGGGCATTTTCTTTGTGCTAGCTTTAGCAGGCGTTCGAACGGCAATAACTAAAAATACTCGCTCGGATGCCTGGGCACCGACCGTGCCGGCGCTCCCACCGAAGCAATAACAACATCAAGCTGATGGCGCACAAGAATTACGAACGGACGATCCGTCGACATCCTGAGAACCCTCTAAGCGGGCGGAGCCTATTGTGAAGACTTTGACGAAGTGCCTTTTTTTGATCGGCGTCGGCCTCGTCGCTTATTTCTTTACGCGTTTCGCCCTGTTTGGAGCTCTGACCATACCCACAGAGAGCAAAACCTTGAAGGCTGTAGAAATCATGGCCGCTGAAACCTTCGATAACACCATGACGACGTTTATGGCGGAGTATCGGCAAGGACTGCCCAAAGAGATTGATGACGCCGTCACGCTCGAGCTAGCTGACTATGCTGATGGTGTAGTGGCATACACCTATAGCATATCGATTGGCGCCGGAACCACCGCGGATTTGATCGACGCGATTATCATGGATATCGCCAATGACCATACGAGTTTTAACTGCCGGGACAAAGTGCGACGTGCGTGGCTCAATAAAGGGATAACCATAGTCCATCACTATAATGTTGAAGGGCTTAGTAATTATTCCGCAACGATGACGGTTGGGGACTGCGTATACACCGGCTTGATATGATACTGCGGCTATTCGAGTCCGTTCACCCTGCCGCACCCGTGCTTTGCCTACAGCAGATCCATTAGCCGGGGCTTCAATACTTCCTTGATCGAAGTCAGTGCGACGAT
>JAPUGB010000162.1 GCA_027293165.1 Gammaproteobacteria bacterium | reverse complement strand
CTCCCACTGGCGCATCAACGAGTTGTGTGGCGTGCTGACCGCTGGAATCACGATAATTTGCTTTGCTCCCGCCGCTTCCAGATCATCCAGCGCGAGCTGGATATGATCTGACATCATCATCGCCATGCCGAACGCGAAGGCGGTCGGAAAAACATCTGCCATCGGCTGGACCTGTTGTTTGAAATCGCGGTCACCGCGATCACGAAACCCATGCGCGAGTATCAGCAGGCCGCGATCACCGGTCAGGCTGGTATCGCTGATGTACCACTCGTAATTCGGTCCCATCATTGCCATGCTCATGCCGATATCGGCATTTGAATAATTCTCGAAGGACGGAACCTTGGCCCGCAGTTCGTCCGCGATTTCATCGGTGATCTCATGCTTCATGTCATGCAGGCGCCGGCCCTGTGCATCGCGCTCGGCGCTATGCTGTGCATGTTGATCAGCGCCCGCATCGTGCTGGTGTTCGGCCGCCTGCATGTGCTCAGCATGTTCCTCGGCACTGTGTTCTTCTTCGCCTTCGGCGACCCATGCGTTCGTCGCAAACAAACACAAGCTGATCGACGAAAAGACAATTATGAATCGACCTAACGGTCGCTGCGACAAAGGTTCCATACGGTTATTCCTCACATTATCGTTGCGCCGGCACCAGGCCAACGCGAAAAAATCACCCTACAGCGTGCTCGGCGGTGTAGCTTGCCGGCTCAATGCCGGCCGGTGCCGTAGTCTCGACCAGTTCATACAATTCCTTTTCCTCGGCGAGACTTTCGGTGGAAACCCCGGCAATGTCAATCCAGTCTGAATCAGTGAACAGCACGTCGGTATGTTCCTGAAACGGGTTTTTCCGCGGCGCCATCAGGCTCGTAAACAAGTCAACGAATGCCTGCGCGGCCACCTCGAATTGCGCCTGCCCTGACGCTCCGCTGTCCCGTAGCGCTTCAACTGCCTGCTGGAACTCCGCGGTGAACACACGACTTTTGCCCTGGCGTTCATTAAGACCAGCAAGTTGCTCACGCACATCGGTTCGACCGGGATCGAGACGCTCTACCAAAAGGTCGTGGATGCGCTGATCCTGGTCATGCAGGCGGGCCATCGACCAGACGATGTAGTCGCCGCAGGCAAGGTAAAAGCCTGCGAGGTCCGTGTCGTTATGGCCGCGCTTCGCCAGGCCAGCCTCGAAGGCTTGGCGTACCTGGATTTGCCGGCGGCGCTCCCGTCCAATTTCCGCGCGTGGGTTCACTGCTTGTTCTCCTTGCCTGAATCATGGCCAGCCGCGTCAGTAACTAAAGACGTTGCTCCGGGTACAACCGCTTCGCGCCGGTCAGCTGCTTCCGGACCATTTGGCGCAGTTCCGCGGGAGCGAGAACTTCAACGTCCTCGCCATACTTCAGTATGTCCATGACCAGTTCGCGTGGATCGCTATACGGCACCTTCAACACATAGGCGCCGTCCAGTTCGAACCCCCCCTCCTGTTGCGAGTGCCAGGTCTCCTTGGAAACCCAGCGGGCCCTGATGGGATCGAATCGCAAAATCGCGGTCTGCGTGGCGTGGCCCGAAAAAATACCGAATCCGGCGCCCAGCGTTTCGTCCAGCGTCTGCTCCTTTATATCGCGCGCCCGCTTACCTAGCACGGTTGCCGACTCAACCCCGTCCAGTGAAAAGGTGCGCAATGCCTTCCGCAAATGACACCAGGCATCGAGGTACCAATTGTCACGGTAGTAAACGAGCCGCTGCGGTGAGACCTCCCGGGTCAGCGATTCGCCACTCTGACGCCCGTGGTGCGTGATACGCAGCCGGTGGCGTGATAGCAATGCCGACGAAATCGCCTGAAAATGAGTATGTTCGACCGGACGCACCCCGATCTGGATGATCTTGATGCGGCGACTGACTTCTGCGGACGTATAGTCGCCGGTGCCCAGTATCTGGCGGATGCGCACCACCAGCGGCCGCACCAGGTTGGTCAGCATGCCCGGCTGCAAGCCCTCCAGCAAATGCTCCATCGTCAGCAGCGCGTGGATCTCTTCTGCGCTGAACCACAGGCCCGGCAACTGGTGGGTATGCGCATCCGGATCCGTTTCGTCGATCCGGTAGCCCCCCTGCGCCCGGTCCCAGACTATAGGCATCCGCATCCGGTCACGGAGGTATTCGAGGTCGCGCTTGAAGGTCGCTCGGGACACACTGAGATTTTCCAGGAACACGTCCCGCGGGACGACCCGGCGCTCGGTCAGCAGTCTCTGGATTTTGTAGAAGCGCTCAGTCCGGTCCATGCCCTTTCTCCCAACGGCTGCCGGCCCTGGCGTGTCGTCTGGTGTGTTGTTCGACTTCGGACCGGGCTACCTCACCGGGTAACGGCCCGCCTATTCCAGGCTCATTATAAACGCCCACTGATCCGGCGTAACCGGCGTGATGGACAGGCGGTTGCCCCGGCGCAGCAGCGGCATTTCTGTCAATTCGTCGTGCGCCCTGAGCTCTTTCAACGGAATCGGGCGCTTCAGCTTGCGCTTGTAGCGTACGTCCACCATCAGCCAGCGTGGGCTCTCCGGATCGCTTTTCGGGTCGAAATACTTCTCTTTGGGATCAAACGCCGTAGGGTCCGGGTAAGCTCCGCTGGCAATCATCATGGTGCCGACGATGCCGGGCTCTGGACACTCCGAGTGATAGAAGAACGCCAGATCACCTGTGCGGAAATCGTCACGCAACATGTTACGGACCTGGTAATTTCGCACGCCGTCCCAGCAGTCGACGCCGGCTGCCTTCAGATCGTCGATGCTGTAACGTTTGGGCGGGGATTTCACCAACCAGTGCTGCATTACTAAGACGTTGCGGTGTAGCCGCGGAATGGACTCCCGCTTATTCTATGTCCAGTTTCTAAGAACCGAACTATAACATTGGCTCAACCAAAGCAGCCAACTGAATGAATCCGGGTTTATTGATCCGAAACACGCAAGTCCCACCAGACCATGAATTTCTTGAACCAACTGATTATTCGCATATCGAAGTCGACGTGGCTCTACATGGCCGTGTTTGCCGGATTTTTCGGAACCCTGCAGGCGCTGCTGAGAATAGGCGAACGTTTTCGGGAACACGCAGCGGGCTCTGTCCCCTTCGATCTGCAGAACCAGTTAACGGTCGAGCAGATATTTGCACAACTCGCAGCTTACAC
>JAPUGB010000161.1 GCA_027293165.1 Gammaproteobacteria bacterium | reverse complement strand
CCCCCCATAACATTCAGCGCTTCGACTCGATTGACCAGTTGTTGGTATTCGTCCACCGTTCCGATGGGACCAATGCGTACCCGGTACAGCGCGGGCGCCACCCCAGGCTCGTAATGGATAAAGATGTCCACCAGCCCGTCGGACTGCAAGCGACTTTTCAATAACTGCGCGTTGATCGATTCACCAAAGGCGCCAACCTGAAGGTAGGCCACAGCGAGCGTCGGTTCCGCCCTGTCGGTGGCGGGCTGTTCTATCCCGTTTGCCGCCGCGGCAGCATCGCTGGCTGGTGTTTCTGCGGGCACGCTAACCGGGTACCCGGCGTCGGAACCCGTCACCGCCGCGATCTCAACCCGCGTGGTGCCGGATCGAAGCATGTCGAGTTTCCGGGCCGCCGAGTACGACAGATCAATGATCCGCATTGGAACGAATGGACCCCGGTCATTCACTCTCACGACCACGCTTCGGCCATTTCTCAGGTTGGTAACCTTCACCGTGGTGGGCAAAGGCAGCGTTTTATGCGCTGCCGTCATCGAATACATGTCGTAGATTTCCCCGCTGGACGTGGGGTTTCCGTGAAACTTGCTGCCGTACCATGAAGCTATGCCCTGTTCGCTGAAGCCATAGCTACTTTGCATGACTACATATCGCTTACCGAACACTTCGTAGTTGCGGGGATTGCCCGTTTCGCTGCGTGCTGCAGGGTCGTCGGGCGGTGCCGGGTGCTTCCAGCGCGTCGGTACGCAGGCAGAAACGACGAGCACGGTTGTCAGTACGCCGGCGCAGACTCGCCCGAAGCGGATATCGTCACGGTGTTGCATTCGTAATGCCTTCGCCGAGCTCGGTTTCTGCGGGCCCTGTGTCGACTGCAAGTCCGACCGCCACCCCAAGTTGAAATGCCGCCAGTGCGTATAACACGCTCCTGTTATAACGGGTGATCACGTAGAAGTTGTGGAAACCGACCCAGTATTCGGTTCCGTTGGCACCCTCCAGCTTCATCAGCTGTGCCGGGGCAGTTCCCTCGAGCTCAGTGGCGAACATCACGCCGCTCGCGCTCAGCGACGCTACCGTTTCCTTGGGGCTCAGACCACTGTCGGCTGGTGGATCGGCCGCGGTACTGCCCAGCGTACCCCTTGCCGTAACCGGCTGGCCCGGCCGCCAGTCGTGAGCCGCGAAGTAGTTGGCGACGCTGCTTAGTATGTCGTCCCAGTCGGTAAACAAGTTTCTCTGCCCGTCGCCATTCCCGTCGACGGCATAGCTGCGGTAGCTGCTGGGAATGAACTGCGGTGGCCCCATCGCGCCTGCGTATGAACCCTGCAGACTTTCAAGGTCAAAACGCTCCTCCCGCGCCAGCAGGAACAACTCGGTAAGTTCCCGCCGGAAAAACTTGCTGCGCGGAGGATAATCAAAGCCGAGTGTTGCTAGAGCGTCGATAACGCGGTAATTGCCCGTTCTGCGCCCGAAATAACTTTCCACGCCAATGATGCCGACCAGCATCTCGGCCGGGACCCCGGTGTTCAATTCGATTTGATTCAAAACTTCCCGGTGCTGGCGCCAGAACGTTGCTCCGGCCCGAATGCGCTCCGGTGTCATGAATATTGCCCGGTATTCATGCCACGGCATCGTCCGCTCGGCCGGCCGGCTGATGGCCTCGAGTATGCTGTCATTCGACTTACTAGCGCGAAGCGCCGCCTGGACGTAGGCCGGGTCGAACTCGTGGGTCTCCACGAGATCCGCAACGAATTCTTGTACCTCGGCGCGGTCCAGGTCAATTGCCTGTATAAATGACGGAAACATCAGCAATGAAGAAACTGCGACCGTGACGATCGAAGCCGGCTTTGTCGTCCTGACCGTGGAGTTCATCGGGGCAACAGTTTCCGGTGGGTCTGTATGGACATCAAGATACCGAATCCAGCCAGCAGCGTGACCATGGAAGTACCGCCTGAACTTACCAGTGGAAGCGGTATACCCACCACCGGAACCAATCCAGTGACCATAGCCGAATTCACAAAAACGTAAAAGAAAAATGTCAGGCTGATACTTCCCGCGAGGAGCCGTGAAAAAGTATCTTGTGCGGTCGCTGCTATGTAGAAACCGCGGCCAACGACCGCTAGATATAGAAGCAGAATCGCGACCGCACCTAACAGTCCGAATTCCTCACCGGCAACGGCAAAAATAAAATCGGTGGACCGTTCGGGAAGAAACTCGAGTTGGCCCTGGCTACCATTTAACCAGCCCTTGCCAAAGATTCCTCCGGAACCGATTGCAATCTTCGACTGGATAATGTGATAACCGGCGCCGAGTGGATCACTGTCCGGGTTCACCAGCGTGAGGACACGTAGCTTCTGGTAGGGATGCATGAAATACCAGAGCACGGGCATGGATGCCATAACGATGGCGAGCGCGGCGAAAATGTAGCGCGCGCCAATGCCGGCGAGAAAAATCACGGTGGCACCGGTAAGTCCGATAAGGATTGCAGTTCCAAGATCCGGCTGCAGACTGATCATCGCGACGGGCGCCATGATCATCACCAGCATCGCGAGTATCAGCCATAGCGATGGTGGCAAGGGCCGTTCGTGCAATAGCCAAGCCAGTACTGCCGGGACCGCCAGCTTCATTATCTCCGACGGTTGAAACCGCACGCCGATATCCAGCCAGCGTTGGGCACCTTTGCCGACCTCACCGGCCATCAGTACCATGGCGAGCATGATGATCCCGATACCGTACACCCAAGGTGCGATGCGTCGAATGACGCTGGGACTGACCTGGGCCATAGCGACCATGATGCCTAAGGCGATCAAAACGCGCAGGCCTTGACCGTACATGACTGATGTGTGTTGGCCCACGGCGCTATACAACACGACCGCACCGACCAGCAGGGTGGCGAAAATGCCAGCGAGCAGCAATCCGTCCAGGTGCAGGCGCTGCAAAATCCTTCCGCCCCGACCGTGCCGTACCGATGGTTCTAATCCGTATGCCAGAATCACAGGGGACGACTCCCCAGGAACGTATCGAGAATCTGCCTTCCAATCGGGGCAGCGACCGAACTGCCGCTACCGCCGTTTTCTACGACTACGGCAACCGCGATTGCCGGGTTTTCTACTGGCGCGAAGGCGATGAATAAAGCATGGTCGCGCTTGCTCTCGTCAATTTCTTCTTCGTCGTATTCCTCGTCCGGCCCTAAACTGAATACCTGTGCGGTGCCGGTCTTGCCGGCGATCGAATAGGCGCTGCCGTAGCCCGATGCTCTCGCGGTGCCCTTAGGTCCCTGCATGACAGCGACCATTGAATCGATAATCAGCTGCCAGGAGGTTTCAGTGGTCAGGTCGTCGGATGCCAGGAGTTTAGGTTGCCGAAATTCGGTGGCCCCGGTGACCGGATCACGCAAACCCCTGACCATCGATGGTTGATAACGCTTCCCGCGCGTCGCGATCGTGGCCACGGCATGTGCGAGTTGCAATGGCGTAGCAAGCAAATAGCCCTGGCCGATTCCGGTGATGACTGTTTCGCCGGGAAACCAGACTTGATCGGCGGGGTTGGCGAACTCAGACCGCTTCCATTCTCGCGATGGAACCAGCCCACGACTCTCTCCGGGCATGTCGATACCGGTTGGTGAACCCAGTCCAAAATTGCGCAGCGAACGACCGATAGCTTCGATCCCTAGATTGTTGGCAACTCCGTAGAAGTAGGTATCGCAGGATTCGGTGATCGCGACATGCAGGTCGACCGAACCGTGTCCCTCCGGTTTCCAGTCACGGTAACGGTGGCTTCTGCCGGGTAGCGTATAAAAGCCCCGGCAGATGATCCGCGTAGCGGGATCCAGGGTGCCCTGCTCCAGCGCCGCCAATGCCAGCATCGGTTTGATCGTCGAGCCGGGCGGATACTGGCCGCTCAGCGCCCGGTTGAACAATGGCTGATTACTATCTTCCTGCAAGGCCTGGAATTGACTGGGTGTCAGACCGCCACTGAAGGCGTTCGGGTTGAAGCTGGGGGCGCTGGCGAACACGAGGATTTCGCCACTGCTGGGTACAATGCCGACCACTGCGCCGCGGCGGCCGTCCAAAGCCTGCTCCGCGACGATCTGTGCTTCGATGTCCAAGGTAAGCAGCAGATCGCGCCCCGGTACCGAACTCTCGGCATCGAGAACCTGCATGTTGCGACCGTGCGCATTGACAAGCACATCTTCATGGCCAACCTCACCGTGCAGTTGCGCTTCATAAGCCCGCTCGACTGAGACTTTGCCGATGTGCGAAGTGCCGGCGTAGCCGGCAGGGTCCAGAATCTTCTTGTCAGCGGCGCTGATGCCGCTGACATATCCGAGCGCATGCGCAGCAATGGGCCCATAGGGGTAATTTCTGGTGAGTCTTGCGCGGATCTCGACACCGGGAAAATACGGTCGTTGCACCGCGAACCTGGCGACTTCTGTATCGGAGAGTCGCTGGCGCAGCGGGATCGAATCGAAACGCCGGTGGCTGAGAATCAGGTCGCCGAGCCGCGGAAGGTTTTCGGCATCGATCAGTCCGGCCTCGGCCAAGCGACGCAAGGTGTCATCGACGTCAGGAACTTGTTCCGGGGTCAGTTCCAGCTGATAGGTAGGCAGGTTCTCAGCGAGAATTTTGCCGTTGCGATCGAAAATCAGCCCACGGGTCGGCGGTAGGGGCTGGACTCGAATGCGGTTACCCTGGGACTGAGCCGAATAGTATTCGAAGTTGACGAGTTGCAATTGCACCAGGCGGGTGACCACCAGCCCGGTCAGCCCCAATACAAGAAAGACGCATACGATGACACGACGAACAAACATACGTTGCTCAGACCAGTGATCCTTGATTTGCGTTAGTTGGCTCATTGTTTTAAATGAATGCACTACCGCGAGTTTGGATTTGCACGCGTACCCGATCCATCAGCGCCATCAGCGGCGGCCACAGGATTGCCCCGGTCATAACCTGAGTCCAGCGACCGATGCCAGCCGCACCCACGCCGGCTACGCCATCGATCCAGAACTGAATAAAGGCGTTAATCGCAAGCAGCGCAAATACGGTCATCGTAAGTTGCCACATCGGAAAAATTCGGATTTGCAAGTGGAACCTCAACGTCAGGTACGCAACGATACTGAGCGCGATCGCAT
>JAPUGB010000160.1 GCA_027293165.1 Gammaproteobacteria bacterium | reverse complement strand
TGGCGAATTCAAACGCTACAAGCGGCTCATCCCGAACCTGGTCGCGATCTACTCACTCCGCGGCGCCAGCGGCGTGGTGGCATTGAGTATCGACAAGCGGTTCCCCGGCGAGGGCATGGCAGCAGGACAAAGCGTCGTCGCCAACACTGCTTTAAACAAAGTGGTGATTGTCGTGGACAAGGACATCGACATTCTCAACCCGCTTGCCCTGCTGCACGCGATCGGCGCCCGGTGGCAACCCGCCACCGCAAGCCTGATGATTCCGCAAACGCAGATGATGATGCCGGACCCGAGCCGGCCAACCACGGGGTTGAGCAGCAAGTTCGTCATCGACGCCACTCGGCAGCTGCCGGCCGAGGGCGGGCCAAACACCTGGCCAGCGGTCTCAAAGGTGCTGCTAGAGCAAGGGTGTCCCGAGGCGTTCGAACTCGTCGACGGCAAATGGGCCGAATACTGGCGCGGCTCCGAAAAGTAATCGCGATTACTTGTGGCGCGTCGCCAGCCTGCCGCTCGGGTAGCCGAGACGCGTTCCTCGCTCAACCGCAGCTCGACACCCTGGAGGGGCCGGCACCGCGCCTGGGTCGCACAAGGCGGCGAACATCACCTGCACGCCACCACTGAGATCCGATCTGCGGGCCGCAGGTATCGGGTGAATGCGAAGAGCGCATTAGCGCCAGCGTAGCGCCGGAGCATTTGCGCGGTGCCTGCGGCCCAGTTCGGTGAAATACCGGCGCGCCGGCAGGTTTTCAGGGCTTAGGGCCAGTACCAAGCGGTTCGCCCCGTTGCAGCGGTGGCTGTTCATCGATCTCGGGATCGGTCGCGTGATAGATATGCCCAATCGTGCTGTCATCATCCAGGCATTCGACCACCAGACGCCCGAGGTCCGCACGATTGATCATGCCCATCACCGAATGGTCCTCGGTTCTGATCGCCGTACCGGTGGCGGGATCCGACCCCATACCCCCGGGTCGCAGAATCGTGTAGTCCAGCTTGCTGCCGGTAACACGATCTTCCGCCTGGGTCTTCAACTCGATGATCGGCCCGAGGAATTTCCATGCGTTTGGAGATAGCGCATCCGCGCTGTCGCCGGCCCCAACGGCCGTAACCATAACCAAGCGCCGGACTCCTGCCGCTTCGGCAGCGTCGACGATACTGATGGTCCCTTCCAGGTCGGGACGAGGCTCGCCCCGCTTGCCGCCAAGGCTGTTGATCACAGCGTCAGGCTCGGCTGCTGCAAATGCTGCCTCAACGTCGGCGCCATCCAGCGCGTCGCCTTCCACGATGTTTACATCCAACGGTTCAAGCCCGCTGCGATCAGAAGTGGGCCGCACCATGACCGTCACTTGATCACCACCGGCGACCAGCAGTTTTATCGCCTCCAAGCCAGTACCACGGGTACCGCCGAACACCAGTATCTTACGTCCCATCGATCGTATCCCCCGTTTTTTTCATGTACGCGGTTTTCATCAAAGCAATCGCTAACCGTTTGACTGTAACGCCGAGCATTTGCGGTTCCACCGATTGTTCCCGAAGCGTAGTCAATAGCACCTCGAGTCACCATGTGCAACGCCTATACTACGTCGGCAGACACAAGCACAAAAAACCACGAGCAATCAAAACCATGAACGACCCGGCTAACCGACACAGCCTGCCAGACGCGGCGACCGGCTGGGTCAAACGCTGGGCGCCCCTGATACCGGAGCGCGGCACGGTACTGGACTTGGCCTGTGGCCGTGGCCGCAATGCCCGCTACCTCGCCGATCTCGGATTCAGCGTGATTGCGACCGACATCGAGGCGTCGGTTCTGGCCGGCCTGGAATCCGTGGCGAGGATCGAAACGCTGCGAGCCGATTTGGAGGGAGACGAATGGCCGTTTCAAGGGCAGTCGTTTGACGGCATCGTGGTGATCAATTACCTGCATCGGCCGCTACTGACGAAGCTGACCGAAGCCCTCGGCAAAAACGGCGTTTTGATCTATGAGACCTTCGGCCAAGGAAATGAGCGCTACGGTCGGCCCAGTAACCCCGACTACTTGCTGCGGCCGGGAGAACTACTCGAGGTATTTGATCCCTTGCTGAATGTTGTGGCCTACGAGTTTGGTGTAGAGTACGAACCACGCCCGGCCGTTCGCCAGCGCCTTTGCGCCGTGAACAGCGACGCGCCGGTAACGCTACCCGTAAGCACAGGTTAGCTACACGCTTGGTCGTCAAAAACAGGCAATCGGGAATCCGCCGTCGGAGCCGCTGGCATAGGAATCGCCTGCGGAATCTTATCTTTTTCGCTGTGCTCGGACTGATTCTACAGTCCGGCCAGGCTGCCGCCGACCGCATGCCCGCAAAAGGCAAGTTGCTGGTCGCCGACAAGAGCTTGATCGATCCAAATTTCTACCAATCGGTTGTACTCCTCGTTGACTACAATGAAAACGGCGCGATGGGAATTGTCATCAACCGTGTCAGCGACATCAGCCCAAGCAGTATGCTGCCAGATATACAGGAACTTGAAAGTTACAACGGCCAGGTCTACGTCGGAGGTCCCGTGGCAGCCTATGGTGTGCTGGTCCTGCTGAAATCCCGGGACATTCCCGGTGGCGCCGAAAATGTGTTTGGGGCTGTACACATCAGCGGTGACAGTCAGCTGTTGCGCCAGTTGTCGGCCAGGGGTCTCGGCGAGCGCGAGCTGCGACTCTATGCGGGTTATGCCGGCTGGACGGCCGGCCAACTGGAAAACGAAATTGACCGAGGCGATTGGCACCTCGTACCGGCCACCGAGGAAATCGTCTTTTCCGAACGACCACAGGATATCTGGAACCAACTGGCGCCATCCAGTCGCGTACTCACCGCGGACCTGGCCGTAGCCGGCGGCATTAACTAGAGAGCGCGAGCGATAGCGTAGCGCCGGAGCATTTGCGCGATACTTGCCGACGAAGGTAAGCCGCAGGAGACTACCAGCGGCAGTACGATTATGGCTGGCGGTGGGTGCCGGGTGAATGCGAACAGCGCATTAATTCAACAACCCGAAGATGATATTGACGAATACGAACGCGATGCAAACCACGGTGCCAGCGACGGGTATCCAGATGGGGTAGCTTACGCTCCCGGTCGGGCTCGGGCCTTTCAATTTCAACCACACCAAAGCAGCGTTGACCAGCGCAAATATCGTCAACAGCACAAAACTCGTCATTTCAGCCAGGGTAACCAGTGGCAACCAGAGCGCGAGTGCCAGCACAACTACGGTTACGAACAAGGTTGCGTAGACCGGCGTTCTGGTCCGCGGGTTAATCGACGAAAATCGCGCGGGAGCCATGGCCTGCTGCGCGAGCCCATAAAGCACCCTCGATGCCATGATGACTTGCACGAGTGCCCCATTAATCACCGCAAACAGACTAAGCCCCCCGATCACGTTTCGTGAGAGCTTGCCGCCCCCGGTAACGATGTCGGCCAGTGGTGCAGCGCTTTCTGCAAGCTGGTCGAGCGGCAACGAGAGCACCGCAACCAGCGCAATAAGTACATACAGGCATGTTGAAACACTTAGCGCGAGAAATATCGCTATCGGTAGATTGCGACTGGGGTCTTTCACTTCCTCGGCAACATTGACCATATCTTCGAACCCAATGAACGCATAAAAAGCCAGGAATGAGCCTGCCGACAATGCCACCCAGACTTCGTAGGTCGCTCCCGGGATCATTTCGCGCCATCGGACCGGCAGATCCTGAAGGCTGTCGCCCGCCCAGAACAACACCAGGCAAAGACCCATCAGCTCGAGCACAGTGATCGCGGTAATCGTCCAGGCCGATTCATTGATTCCCCACGAGGCAATCAGGCCAAGACACAATGCGCAGCCAGAAATCGCCAGCCAAGGCGGCACCGTGACGAACAAATCGAGGTAACCGTAAAACCCCCTGGTTATCGTAGCTGCTGAAACAAGGCCGGTTAATACGACCGCCCAACCCGTCGCCGCAGTCAACCAGCGTCTGCCGAACGCGGTGTGGACATAGACCGCTTCGCCGGCACTGCGCGGGTAGCGGGCGGACAACTCCGCATACGAAAAAGCCGTGAGCGCAGCAATGCACGCTGCCACAACAAAGGCAAACGGCGCCAGCATGCCGGCCTTCCCGGCAACCTCCCCGACAAGCACGTAGATTCCGGCACCAATGATGGTGCCGAGGCCATAGAATGTAATAACCGGCAGGGAAAGAGCGCGTTTCAGCGTCGGTTGATCGGACATCAGGACAGCCCCCAGCGACTCACGAACGGGATCAAACCAGGCAATGTGTCAGGACACGCCGTCAACAGCAGTCTGCCACGCTCCAAAAATTTCTGCGACAATGCGCAGAAATCTGGCAATCGATGTCAGCATAAAACAATAAGGGGATTTCGATGATCACAGCGTTTCGAGCATGTTTATGCGGTGCCTTGTTGTGCACATTATTCATCGCTGGCTGCGAACAGCGGACGCAGGCCCCGGGCGCGTCCGTGACGCTCGATCCAGACACCCCAACCGTACTGATCACGGGATCCAATCGTGGGCTCGGTCTGGAGTTTGCCCGCCAATACGCCGCGGCAGGCTGGAACGTGATTGCCACCTGTAGAACCCCGAAGGCGGCCGATGCGCTGCAATCATTGGCCGAAGAATATGACCGGGTGGTCATCGAAGAGCTGGATGTGACCAGCGACATCGAGGTGCGCTCTGTTGCGGCTGCCTATCGTGATCAGCCGATCGACGTACTGCTCAACAATGCCGGGATCTACGGCACGCTGGAGAAACAAACGCTGGGCAGTTTTGATTTCGAAGAACTCAAGCGCGTATTCGATGTCAACACGATCGGATCGCTGCGGGTCAGCGAGGCTTTCCTCGCTAACGTCGCCGCCAGCGACCAGAAGAAAATCATCAGCCTGGGCGGCGGCATGGGCACGCCGACCATTGGCCGAATGTTCGGTGGCCATTACTTTATGAAGATGAGCAAAGCCGCCCATTTGAGCGCCATGGGCACGATGCAGACCGATGTCGATGACAGCGGCATTATCGTCACGATGATTTCGCCCGGTCGTGTCGATACGCAGCTGATGCGCGATTCCGGTTGGACCGGCAAGTCGATCAGCGCCGAGAAAAGCGCCTCCCTCGTCATCGCCCTGATCGCGGCATTGGAGCCGGAAATGAAAGGCCGGCTCGTCATGTATAACGGCGCAATCACGCCATGGTAGAGCGGACATCGAGCGTGAGTCGGCACCTCCGCATGCAGTTCAGGCCTCGAGCTTGAGAACAGATAGCCGAGCACTGCTGTCAATTCACGGCGCCGTCGCGCTGCTGCTCAGTTTGTTATTGCCAGTCGCCGTCGCGGGCGACTATACGATGGAGGTACTGGTGGTCGAAACGCCGCTCCATGGGGCGAACGGGATGGACTTCGATGCGGATGGAAACCTGATCGCCGGCAGCATGATGAACGCTTCGGTATTCCGCGTGGACACCGAAACCGGTGCGGTAGAGACCATCGTCGGGCCACCGCGTGGCGTTGCCGACGATCTGGCGATTGGCCCGGACGGGACCCTGGTCTGGACCTCGACACCTTTTGGGATCGTTCACGTGCTCCGCCCCGGAGGCCAGGTAGAACGCCTGGCGACCGATCTACCGATGATCAATTCGATCAATTTCACTCGCGACGGCCGCCTGTTTGCGGCCCAGGTCACGGTATCCGGCGGCAACCTGTACGAGCTGGATGTCACCGGCCAGACCGAACCTCGGCTGGTGCTGGAAGACCTGCCCGGGCTCAACAGTTTCGAGATCGACGACCACGACATACTGTTCGGCCCGTTGCAGTGGGGCGGAAAAATCATTCGCATTGATCTCAAGACGGCCGCCGTCGACGACGTCGCCACGGGTTTTTCGAGACCGGTGGCGGTGAACTTCGATTCCCACGGCAATCTTTATGCAGTGGATTATCTGTCCGGCGAAATCATACGTGTCGATCCCGCGTCGGGTAGCAAGCAGGTGGTCGCGAAAGTAAACCCACCGATTGATAATCTAGCAATCGACCGGGATGACCGAGTGTATATTTCACAGCCCTGCGGCAACGGTATCCGCGAAGTCGATACCCGAACCGGCGCGATCCGGCAGGTCGCGCGCGGGTCGATCGGAATGCCGGGCGGCGCCATCTTGATGCAACGAAATGGCCGGGAGACGCTGCTGGTCGCCGGCATGCTTTGTCAGAATTTCATCGATACCCAGACCGGCGAGTTCGAAGCGTTGCCGCGCCAGGGTGAAACGATCTGGTCAGGGTGGCTCGATTACTCCAACGGCACGCTGGTCCTGTCGAGTCTGGCGTTCGGCCAACTGCAGTGGCTCGATGCGGCGACCGGGCAACCGCGAAAAACGCTGTCGGGGTTCAAAGCCCCGTACGCCGTCAAGATCATGCCGGATAACAGCGTGTGGATGGCCGAGCACGGCACCGGCCGGATCCTGCGCCTGACCGAAGCCGGGGGCCAGGCGCCGGAAGTCCTGTTGGATGGCCTCGGTGGCCCGGTAGAATTTCTGGTGTTCGAGAACAACAAGCTGTACGTCAGCGAAGCCGATGCAGGCCGCGTATCGATGCACGATATCGACAGCGGCGAGCGGGTGGTCGTCATCGATAATCTGGATCAACCGGAGGGCATCGATCGCTTGCCCGACGGACGGCTGTTGATCGCCGAAGTCGGTGCCCGGCGCCTGATTGCCGTGGATACCGATACGGGGGCGATCGAGGTCATTGCCGAAAATTTACCGGTTGGACTGCCGCCGTTCATGGGCACAGCCAAGACTTTCCTGCCAACCGATGTGATCGTGAACCCGGACGGGGTTATTTACCTGGTTTCCGACATTGATCACACGGTCCTGAAGTTCACGCCATCGGATTAACGGTCGGGTCCAGAGCGCGACAAATGCGCCCTCGATGCGAAGCTTGAACGTCCGCTTTCGACCTAAAGCGGGCATCACCCTTACAAACTTTAATTACCCTGCCACGACGCACCAGAATGAGAGAAAACAATGAAACTACAAATTACCTGCATTTGGTTCTCGTTATTCACATTGGTCGGTACCAGCCAAACCGGCTACGCCGCCGAACCGACGGAACCACAACCCAAAGAAACGATAGCTCTCATTGGGACCGGCGATTTTGGCAACTCCTTCGGGCCTCGCCTTGCAGCATTGGGATACCCGATTGTCTACGGGTCTCGTAACCCGGAAAGTGACAAGGTCAAAGCACTACTGAAAAAGACCGGCCACGGGTCAACCGCGACAACGCAAAAAGATGCCGCACAACAAGGTGACATTGTCATGTTGTTATTGCCGTGGCCCGCAATGGAGACGATTACGCAAAATCTCGGCGATATGAGCGGCAAGGTTATGATCGATGTCTCCTGGCCACCAGTGGAAATTACTGATGATGGCTACTACCTGGTTACGATTGACACTTCCAGCGCGGAGATGATTCAAGACTGGAATCCGGGCGCTATGGTGGTTAAAGCATTTGGAACGCTGGGTTCAAACATTATCGATGACCCGTTGATGGCAGGTGGACCGGTTACGGTCCCGATGGCGTCAAACTATGCGATTGCAAAGGAAAAAACTGCCGCAATGGCTGTCGAGCTGGGCCTGGACCCGGTCGATGCCGGTCCTTTGCACATGGCTCGAAATATCGAAGCCATGATGTTGCTCTACTATGTCCCGTATATGCAGGGTCGCAAGATGGGATGGGAGTTCTACTTTCGTCGAACTAATTACTGGATGTGCAACACATATGTTCCCGAAGGCGGCGAAG
>JAPUGB010000016.1 GCA_027293165.1 Gammaproteobacteria bacterium | reverse complement strand
GTCAAAACCCTCCAGGCTCGATGCGTGGCGCGCAACGGCAACCACGGTGAACGTTTCATCGACCAACTTTCGCACCAGTGACGCACCGAGGCCTGGCCCCACGCCGACGACGACGGCTGCTTGTCCCATGCTGTTACCCTCCGACCGGTTCTGCTGTGGCTTTCTTGTAATGCTGCCCAATCTAACGATGATATGCTGCGCGCACAACAATACAGGAGCACGCAGCATGCGCCATTCATCGATATTCGTTTCCCTGTTGTTCGCGATCGCCGGAATGAGCTTGGCCACTGTGGCCGTCGCCGGCGGGCACAAAACCGTGCGGCCGATGGTCAAGATCGACGTGGCGCCGGATGTCGAGGCTGCCGTCGCCGCGGTGGTACATGAGACCGCCGAGCGCTGGAATTCGCAGGATTTCTCATCGGTGCTGGAGTTGTGGGATCAGAATGAACCCTTCCCGACGTATCTGGCCGAAGAACAAGCGCAGTGGTTTGTTGGATGGGATCGCCTGCGCGACTATCTCGATCCCCCGGCGCCGAACCCGATTATCGAAGTGCTGCGCGAGGAAATGTCCAAGGTTCAGGTCAACCAGATTTCCCCGGACCTGGCGATCGCAATCTGGGAAATGCATTTTGAAATGAAGGTCCGCGGCAGCAAGCCGATTGGCGAGGACGTGCGCGTCAGCGCCGTGCTCCGCAACACACCGGACGGCTGGCGTTACATCCATTGGGCCGAGTCACCGAAAGCGACGATGGTTTACATCGAGGACCTGTTTGAAAAAGGCGTCGCGCCGGGCTGGGACGAGTATTACGAAGCGGCCATGCAACGCAAAAAGGAAGCCTGGGAGAACAAACGGCAGGCCGCGCCGTAACGAAACTGTGGCGGAGCCGGTGATCTGATCCGACGCATCGATGGGCCAACAATCACGCCAGACATTCGATCGTCTCTATGGTGACGCCGCTGCGCCGGAGGATCTGCCATGGAACCACGGCACTCCCAGCGATTTTCTCGAGCAGGTCGTGGCGGCGCGGCCCGACGGTGGCCGCGCTTTGGATCTGGGCTGCGGCAGCGGCGTCGATTCGGTTTTTCTTGCCCAGCACGGTTGGCAGGTGACGAGTCTCGATTTCATGCCCCAGGCAGTGGAAATGACCCGCAAGCGCGCGGAAGCGGCCGGCGTTACGGTGAGTGCGCAGGTTGCGGACATTACGACCTGGCCCGGTGATGGGACCTTCGACGTGATCGTCGACGCGGGATGTTTGCACGCGCTGGAAATGGTTGACCGTCCTGCATACCGTCGCCAATTGCTCCAGTGGCTGGCAATCGGCGGCGATTATGTGCTGCGCCACGCGGAGCGGCGACATCTATTTGATCGGCGCCAGATGGGACCCAAGCGTGTTTCGCGACGGCGGATCAAGAAATTGTTTGCGCCCGAGCTGGTCGAGCGGGACTTCCGTCGCAACCTGATAACCAGTGCGAGGTACCCGGGCGGCCCGGGGTTTACACACACCAGCTACTGGTTCGAAGACCGGCGCGATTAAACCACGCGTGCACCGATAAGCCAGGCTCATCGCCTCTGATTACCAGGGCCACTCCTTGCCATCGTGGCCGACAAAGGTCCCGGTGTCCTCGATGTCATATTCGTCAATGACGGCGATGACTCCGCGCGCGCTTTCCTCCGCAGTGATCATCATCGGCAGGTCCAGCCCCGGCGTGAAACCGGTTCTGACGAATCCCGGCGAGACCAGGCCCACCGTAATGCCCTGCTTTTTCAAATCGATCGAAATGTTCCGCATCATCATGTTCAGTGCAGCCTTGCTGGAGCGGTAAATCGAACAGCAGCCCCAGGTACGGCCAATCGAGCCCTGGCCGCTGGTGATGTTGATGATTTTTTTCTGGTCACTGATCGCAACGCTATCGATAAACGCCTCGGCCATCTTCGTCGGCCCGACAACATTGACCGCGTGCACCTGGGGGTAAACGTCAAGATCCATTTCGCCGAACTTTGACTTCTCGTGGCCGCCGGAAATTCCAGCGTTGTTAATAAGAATATCGATCGGCTTGCCTTGGTACTCCGCTGCCAGTTCGTCGATACGCTGATGATCGGTCACATCCAGTTGCACGATAACCAGCTTGGGGTGCTTGGCCTGGATCGCCTTGAGATCATCGGCGACCTCCGGTTTGCGCGCCGTGGCAATGACGTTCCAGCCGCGCTCGGCGTATTGCCGGGCCAATTCGAGCCCGATGCCGCGATTGGAACCGGTAACGAGCACCGTCGGCTCTTCGGCGGCTTGCGCCAGGTTGGGAAGGAGTCCTGCCAGGACCACCGCCAGCAGGGCAGGGGCGAATGGGCTGGAGACTGTGTGCGTAATATTAAGGAAGCGATTTAGCATGGCATGAGTCCTTCGCAGCATAAATGCGGAATTGCGGTTCTGTGGCCACAAGATGACGAAAAGGCCGGCTTCTATTGCAACGCGGGCCAAACCCGTTCACCGATCAGTTTAATCTGTTCCACCGGGTCGTCATGCACGCGTATCGCAATCTCGGTCAATCCGGCGTCGGCAAATTCTTTCAGGGTTTCGATTGCAGGGTCGATTTGATCCAACCCACCGGCGAATGAGATGTTTTTGATCATCTTGTTGACCAGGTCATCCGGTACGTTTTCGATGACATCGGTGCTGCGCAAAAACGCGTTCAGAAAATCCTGCTCGTGATCGCGCATGAACTTGACTTCGTCGGGTTCGAGGAACGGTGCGAAATACTGCTCTCCGAGCCAACCGCGCAGCATAAGCTCGCGCCGGGCCTCGCGCATCGAGGCTTCCGCGTCTTCTTTGATATGCCAGGCCCAGAAGTTGCTGAACCGGAAATCGGCCGGCGAACGGCCCACTGCTTCGAGGTCTGCGTGGGCCGCGTCGACAAAATCCTTCATCATCGACGGGACGAAGTCACTGGTGATCAGCCCATCGGCCAGCCGTGCCGACAACCGCCGGGTCTGGGGGTGGTTGGAGCCGAAATAAATCAGCGGCGGTGCATCGGTAGCCCATTCGGGCTTGTAGCCGAACACCTTGTAAAACTCGCCCTTATAATTCATCGTCTCGTTAGGCGAGACCCCTTTCAGGATCTCCAGGCATTCGCGCACCTTGCCGACGAATCGCTCGCGGCCTTTGCCCATGGTCTGACTTACGGCGCCACCGCCGCCGAGCATGAGCATGGCCCGGCCGTTGCTTAGGTCATTTAACGCATACAGCAGGTTGGCAATTTTCAGCGGATGCAGTTCCACCGGAGTGACGGCCATCGGGCCGAGCCGGATGTTCGACGAGCGTTCAGCCAGCAGCGCCAAGGTGAAAAACGGATCTCGCGACCCGCCGTAGTTGGCAGACCAGACGCCGCGCAAACCATAGCCCTCGACCAGCATGCCGAGTTCCGCGGCTTCTTGCGGCGAGGTGAATTCATTCAGGATGATGTCGATTTCCATGGCGCAATCCTCTGATTTTTGTTGCGATGCGCTGCGACGTGATTCGATCGTCATGGTCCGGCGCCGAACCGCGATAGTACCCCCAGGATTATTGGAGGCACGAAAATTGTCGCATTGCTCTCCATCCTGCGAGCAAGCTGATTGACTTGATCTTTGGTACAGTGGGCGGGTCGTTTCCAGCACCTGTGACCGTGTCAAAATACAACCCCCAGCGCGTCCGTAACATGTACCAGCCCGGTAGCGCCCAGCCGTTCAAGCTGAGCCGCTCGAAAATTGACCTGTTCATCGGGTGTCCACGCTGCTTTTACGTCGATCGCCGGCTTGGCACCGGCAGACCACCGGGGTTTCCGTTCAACCTGAACCTCGCCGTCGACCGGCTTTTAAAGGCCGAGTTCGACACCCACCGGGTCGCTGGCACTGCGCATCCATTGCTGGAGCAATACGGCGTCGATGCGCGGCCGGTGGCGCACGAGCAACTGGCCGAGTGGCGCGAGAATTTCAAAGGCGTGCAGTTTCTGCACGAGCCGACCAACTTGATTATTACCGGTGCGATCGACGATCTGTGGCAGGAGCCGGGCGGGGACTACGTTGTCGTCGATTACAAAGCGACCTCGAAGAAGGAACCGATCACCGCGCTCGACCAGGGCTGGCATTCCGGTTACAAGCGGCAGCTGGAGGTCTACCAATGGTTGTTGCGCCGGAACGGCCATCCGGTCTCCAACACCGGATATTTCGTCTACTGCAACGGCCGGGCGGATGCCGAGGCCTTCGACGGCAAGCTCGAGTTTGATGTCACCTTGATTGCGCACGAGGGCGACGACAGTTGGGTTGAAGGCACGCTGAAGCTGATACATGCCTGTCTGAACTCCGACGAAATTCCGGCACCCGCGCCGGAGTGCGATTACTGCGCCTATGTCCGGGCAGTCGGCGAGCTGCATTTCGGCTCGCACCGGGTGTTGGCCTGGTAAGGTAGCTGGGCTGCGACCAGGCTATCGCGGTGATCAGGCCAGGCCGGACGATCTGAGGTGTCGGCCGAGCCGATGAAAATGGCTGTTTATTTGAGTCCCTCGGCTTGCAGCGCCGCGTCCACCGCTGGCCGTTCGTCGATGGGTGCTCTGTAGGCCACAAATTCCGGCCAACCAGCCGCATCCATGCGGAACATGTCCGCCCATCGCAGCATCACGTACATATAGATATCGGCGACCGAATACCGGTTCCCTACCAGGTAGTCTCGGTCCGACACCGCGTCACGAACGATTTCCATGCGCTGGTGGATATGAGCAATCGCCCGCTCCTTGTTTTCCTCCGACCCGCCGGGTACGACCAGGGGTCCAAAACTCTTGTGAATTTCGGACGCGATATAGTTCAACCATTCCTGCCCCCGGTACCGGTCCGGATCGGTCGGTGGCGGTACAAGGTTCGCGCCAGGATTCAGGTCGGCCAGGTATTGCACGATTGCCGGCCCCTCGGTCATCAGCTCACCGTTGTCGAGCTCCAATGCAGGAACGTAAGCCTTCGGGTTTATGGTCCGGTAATTTTCGCCGCCATCGATCGTGCGCGTGCGCATGTCGACCTTGACGAGTTCAAATTCGAGTTCCGCCTCGCGCAGCACTATATGCGGCGACAGCGAGCAGGCGCCGGGTGAGTAGTACAGTTTCATGATTGCTTAGTCCTTGCTCGGTAATTAAAAGTGTCGGGCGAAAAATACCGCCGTCGTGTCGTTGGCAAAATCGATCTGCTTTAAACCATTTTCATGGCGTCGTGTGGGCGAACCCGGATCCGTTCAATAGCTGTACTTGATCGCTCCGGATTGTTTTTCGGGATCCTTGTGCCAGATCTGGCGCGCACCGAAGCCGTCTTTTCTGAGCCACTGCTCGGTGTAGACGATTCGGTCCGGGTCGAGCAC
>JAPUGB010000159.1 GCA_027293165.1 Gammaproteobacteria bacterium | reverse complement strand
CAGGACTATAAGCCAACAGTCGCGCTGTCGCGCCCCCGTGTGCGCTGGCTAGCATGGTTCATTGCCGGCCTGGGTCTCCCGTTGATGTCCTTTGTGTACATTCTGCCCGACGTGGCGCCAGGGGTTTCAGACCTGAGCGGGGCTGTGTTGATCACTACACCGCTCGCGTTGCCCGCCACGGATTCGGGCGACTTGGAAGCCGCTTTAAAGAACGGGCCGGCGTCATCCGCGAAAGCCGAGCATGCCGGGGAACTTACGTTGTTGAAGGTTCGACGCGGCGACAGCCTCGATCGAATGTTTCGCAGAAACCATCTGAGCATTCCCGACCTCGCAGCCCTGATGCAGCCGGATTTATCCCGCAAGCACCTTCGCCTTCTCATGCCCGGGGACGAGGTTGCTATCAGGCATCACGACGGCCGGGTTCTGAGCTTAAGCCGGGAAATTGACTTTGCGAACTCGCTGAGAGTTTCTCGCTCGGGCGACGAGTATCTTGCGGAAATGGTAATGCACGAAATCGTCCCACGTCAGATCGTTGCCGGCGGCCGCATCTCCAGTTCACTGTTCGAAGCAGCCGCCAAAGCCGGCATCTCGGATCAGAGCATCATGAATCTTGCTGGCATTTTTGCCTGGGACATCGACTTTGTATTGGACATTCGTGAAGGGGACGAATTTGTCGTTATCTTTGAGGAACTCTGGCGCAACGGCGAATTAGTCAAACAAGGTGACATACTTGCCGCCGAATTTGTCAACCAGGGCGAAGTTTTCCGTGCACTGAGATATGTTGGGCCCGAAGGTCAGATCGACTACTTTACGCCGCAGGGTAATAACGTCCGCAAGGCATTCGTAAGGGCTCCGGTGAGCTTCTCAAGAATAAGCTCGAATTTTAATCCGCGGCGGCGCCACCCAAGGTTGAACACGATCAGGGCCCACAAGGGCGTTGACTACGCTGCGCCTTCAGGTACTCCCGTGCAGGCCGCCGGTGACGGCAAAGTAATTTTTCGCGGGAGGAAAGGCGGGTACGGCAATGCGGTCATTATTCAACACGGTGGCAATATCACGACCTTATATGGGCACCTATCGCGATTCTCTGGCAAGGCACGCAACGGAACCCGTGTCCGCCAAGGTAATATTATCGGTTACGTAGGCCAGACTGGACTCGCTACAGGGCCTCATCTGCACTACGAGTACCGTAAGAATGGCGTGTATATGAATCCGCGCACGGTCACGTTACCGGCAGCCGATCCGATAAATCCGGCACTTCGCGAAGATTTTGTGCGGGCAACCCGTTCGATGCTGCTGAGACTGGATGCCAAACAACAGATTCTGGTTGGATTGACCGCATCGAACACGACTTGAACGACCCGCACCCAGGCTGCAACCCGGTAGTTCCGGCGCCGCAACCAGGAACAATCAGCACATGGAGACCGAGCTCTATATCGGCCTGATGTCCGGCACCAGCCTGGATGGCAGCGACTGCGTACTGGTGGAGTTCGCCAGGCAAAAAAGCAAATTGCTGCACCAGCTGACCGAAGGCTATCCAGAACAGCTGCGACGCAGCTTGCAGAATCTAATCGATGCGCGGGAACACATTCGGCTCGAGGACATCGGTTCGCTGCACGAGCAAATCGCGATCGCCTACGCCGCCGTGGTCGACAAGGTACTGGCTGCTGCACAGGTGAAAACGGACCGCATCACCGCGATCGGCAGTCATGGACAAACGGTTTGCCATTCCCCCGATTCAACGCCGCCATTTTCATTGCAGCTTGGCAACCCATCAACACTTGCCACGCTTACCGGTATCGTCACGGTTGCCGATTTTCGCAGCGCTGATATTGCACTCGGCGGTCAAGGCGCGCCATTGGTGCCCGCCTTTCACGAATGGATGTTCGCCAGCCCGGTAGCGGCTCGCGTGATCATCAATATCGGCGGCATTGCCAATGTCAGCGTGCTGCAGCCCGGCCAACCGGTCACGGGATTCGATGTCGGTCCGGGCAACACCCTGATGGACGGCTGGGTCAGTCGACATCGCGGCCTGCCTTATGACGACAATGGCAGCTGGGCTGCCTCGGGACAGGTGCACACGGAATTGCTGGCTCTGTTGCGTGCCGACCCATACTTCGGGCGCATTCCACCCAAAAGCACTGGGCGGGAACACTTCCATTTGGACTGGCTGGACGATCTGATCGCGCAATTGGATCGAGTACCTGAAGCGGAGGATGTTCAAGCCACGCTAGCTGAGTTGACGGCTATAGAACTCGCGCAAGCGATTGGATCAGTCGCGCCGGCAGCGACCGCGATCGGGGTATGCGGGGGTGGCGCGTTGAACCAGCACCTGATGTCTCGCCTGCAGCAGGCGTTGCCAGGCCGGGCGGTTGGATCCACCGACGCATGGGGCCTGGCGCCCGAGTGGGTTGAGGCCACTGCATTTGCGTGGCTGGCTCATCAGCGGCTGATTGGCCAGCCGGGTTCTATACCATCGGTAACCGGGGCATCCCGCGCAGCCGTGTTGGGCGGTGTTTATCTGCCCGGCAGCTAGTCAATATGACATAAGAACCCGCTGCCGTTCCCGAAGCTCTGGGCTGGTATATTCAGGGTATTGCCAAAGGTAGCCGGCAGGCTAGATAGCCAGAATCGGTGCGGCAAATTTCAGCCACCCCGACAACAACAAAAGCAATGGACACCGCCAACCTCAAACTGCCCGATCACTATATAAATCGCGAGCTAAGTGCACTGGAATTCAATCGCCGGGTGATGCAACAGGCCGCGGATTCGAACGTTCCGTTGCTGGAACGGTTGAAGTTTCTGTGCATCGTTTCGACGAATCTGGACGAGTTTTTCGAGATCCGGGTCAGCGGATTAAAACAGCGCGCCGAAGCCGGTTCCGTACCGACGGGGCCTGACATGCTGACACCTCAACGGTTAATTCGCGAGATAGCGCAGATTACCCGCGATATAGTCACGCAGCAGTACCGTTTGCTAAACGAAGAACTGATACCAGCCATGTCCCGAGAAGGCATCAGATTCATTCGGCGTGATGACTGGACGGACGTGCAGCGTGAATGGCTCAAACGCTACTTCGAAGAACAGGTCGAGCCGACGCTGAGCCCGATCTCTCTCGACCCCGCCCGGCCGTTTCCGAGGATTCTGAATAAGAGTCTGAATTTCATCGTCGGCCTCGAAGGTATCCACGCGTTCGGCCGCCCGTGCGCGCGAGCGATTGTGCAGGCACCACGTTCGTTGCCGAGATTGATCCGGTTACCGCAACATCTCGCTGGGCCGGACAAAAACGATTTCGTATTTCTGTCGTCCGTCATCCATGCTTTTGTCGACGCACTCTTCGTTGGTATGGAAATCACCGGTTGTTACCAGTTTCGCGTTACCCGTAACAGCGATCTCTACGTTGACGAAGAGGAGATGGAAAATTTAATGCGCGCTCTGGAGGGGCAACTTGCTGCCAACCGTTATGGCGCAGCCGTGCGGCTCGAGGTCGCATTTCGCTGCCCGGACGAATTGACCGGATATCTTCTGGATGTGTTTGAGCTTGACGAAAACGACATGTACCAGGTCGAAGGACCCGTTAATCTTGATCGATTGATGACGGTTTACAGCGAGTGCGAACGGTATGATCTAAAATATCCACCGTTCACTTCGGGTGCGCAGAATTGTTTGAGAAACAATCCGGACATATTCTCGTTGCTACGAAAACAGGACGTGTTGCTGCATCATCCCTTCGAATCTTTCGGTACCGTGCTGGAGCTGGTTAAGGCGGCAGCGCAGGATCCTGCAGTGGTCGCAATAAAGATGACGCTCTACCGCACGATCCCAGACTCCCGGATTGTGGACTACCTGGTTGAAGGCGCCAGTGCCGGCAAGGAGGTGACCGTCCTCGTCGAATTGCGCGCGAGATTCGATGAAGCGACTAATATTTCCTTGGCAAACCGCCTGCAAGAAGCAGGCGCGCATGTCGTCTACGGCATCGTTGGATTCAAAACACACTGCAAATTGACATTAATTGTTCGTCGGGAGCAGGGCAAATTGACACGGTATGTACACCTAGGCACCGGTAATTACCATCCGGAGACGACCCGCATGTATACCGACTACGGTTTACTTACCACCAACCAAGAGATATCCGATGATGTGCACCAAGTATTTCTGCAGCTGACCAGCATGATGCAAACGCCACCATTGAATCGGCTATTGCAGGCACCGTTCCAGCTGCACGAAAACCTGCTGGCAATGATCGATCGCGAGGCGGCAAGTGCCAGGGCCGGGGGAAACGGCCATATCGTCGCAAAGCTCAATGCTCTGGTAGAGCCAGAAATTATTCGCGCCCTGTATAAGGCTTCGTCAGCCGGCGTATTGGTTGATTTGATTGTGCGCGGTATCTGTTGTCTACGCCCTGGTGTTCCAGGAATTTCGGATAACATACGGGTCCGTTCCATCGTCGGGCGGTTTCTGGAGCATTCGCGTATCTACTATTTTTATGCGAACGGCGACGAGGAGGTTTTCTGCTCGAGCGCGGACTGGATGGACCGGAATGTATTTCGCCGCGTCGAGATCGCATTTCCGATTCTTGATTCGGAATCAAAGGCGAGGCTTATCGGCGATCTCGACCTGTATCTCAGTGATAACACTAATGCCTGGCACCTGTTGCCGGACGGTAGCTATCGGCGGCTTTCACCTAGAGCCGGCGAGAGGCCGTTATCGGCGCATGACAGCTTGTTGCAAAAGCTCGCAGAGAACAGGCAGGTCGCCTAGATTGGAAATGCCTCTAACTATACGGAAAACGAAGACCCACAACCGCAGGTCGTCTCGGCATTCGGATTGCGAATAACGAACTGTGCTCCTTGCAGGTCTTCCTTGAAGTCGATTTCCGCGCCGACCAAGTACTGAAAGCTCATCGGATCGATAAGCAATGTCACGTCCCCGTTTTGCACCTGCATGTCGCCGTCCTGCAAGTCCTGATCAAAGGTAAAACCGTACTGGAAGCCTGAACAACCACCACCGGCGATAAACACCCGTAGTTTCAATTCAGGGTTCTGCTCCTCGAGGATCAGTTCACCCACTTTGCGCGCCGCCGCATCGGTAAAAATGATGGGATCGGGCCCGCTGGCCTGGCTGTCAGTCACTGAATTCATGCTGTTCATCTATCGGGCGTAGTTCGTCTTTACTGGACCTAATTCTAGTCGATTCTTACCTATCGCGTACGCTGGTCGTTGCACTGCGAAATATCGGCTTCACCTTGGAATCTGTTACTTCCGGTTCGCTCTCTCTGTCCTGCTGGTGCTGTTCCTTTGGCGCTTCGTGTATCAGTTTGCCATTAATCTCAGCACCTGCAGCAATTTCAATCAGCTGGTAGTGCACATTGCCGATCACTTTGG
>JAPUGB010000158.1 GCA_027293165.1 Gammaproteobacteria bacterium | reverse complement strand
CGTTTTCCGCGTAGACCAGGACGATTCCTGGCAGTACGTTCGGCTCAATATTTTTCCCGACGGCGGCATCGCCCGGCTGCGCGTATATGGTGAGATCAGGCCCGACTGGACGGCGGTCGGTGACGCGACGGTGCTCGACCTGTTCGCGATCGACAACGGCGGCGCTGCCATCGCCTGCAACGACCAGCATTTTGGCAACGTCCGGAACTTGAATAAGCCGGGCCGCGGCAAAGACATGGGAGACGGCTGGGAAACCCGGCGCAGGCGCGAACTGGGATTCGACTGGGTTATCGTCAGGCTCGGACACCCGGGTCATATCCGGCGAGTCGAGGTCGACACGGCGCATTTCCGTGGCAACTACCCGGGCCAGGTATCGATGAACGCCGCACTCGTTTCCGGCGTGGGTGACACATCGGTGGACGAACTGTCCGCGGCTAGCATGGAGTGGCCGGTGCTTCTACCGCCACAGTCTGTTGGCCCGGACGCGGAACATGCCTTCACGGTTGAACTGGCAAACCCCGGTCCAGTCTCCCACGTGCGGATCAATCTGCACCCGGACGGCGGCGTATCCCGGGTGCGGATTCACGGTTCGCTTGCCCGGACCTGAGAGCTGGCAGGCTCGCATGCCCGTTACCCAACTCGAAATCACCGACCTGAACGCCGACGCATTCGCAGAGTTCGGTGACGTCGTTCAGGCGGACGGCGCGTTCGAGGCGATCAATGCCGGCACGACCAGGAATTTCACCGGCCTCGCGTCGATCGACGTTACCGCCGAAGGCGGCCGGGCCCAGATCAATATCTATCGGACGACGCCGGTGCTCATGCCCTTCACGATACGCATGCTCGAACGTCACCCGTTGTCGAGCCAGTTGTTCATATCCCTGGAAAGAAAGCCCTTCCTGGTCGTCGTCGCGCCGCCAGGTGCTTCGATTGATCCCGGCAAGGTTCGCGGTTTCGTGACGAACGGATTCCAGGGAGTCAACTATGCTCCAGGTACCTGGCACCACCCGGTGCTGGCACTGGGAAGCGAATCAGACTTTCTGGTGGTGGACCGCGCCGGACCAGGTAAGAACTGCGACGAGTTCTTGTTCGACGCGTCGGTACAGCCCGTCATCACACCCGACCCTAGGTGGAAATGAATAGGCCGGGATCAGGATCAGGTCTGCGGACAACGTTACTGTAGCGGCGCGCCACCGACATACCACGCGCCGACGATCCGACGTTCCTCCTCGGTCATTTCGGTCAGGTTCGCCAGCGGCATCGTCGGGTTAACGACGGTGCGATCGTAGATTCTTTGCGCCCAGGCCCCGATGTCCCGCTCGGTGTCGAATATTACGCCGGCGGCCGGCACCGGCGCGGTCACGTGGGTGGGGGTCGATGCGTGGCAAGGCGCGCAGCGCTGCTGAATGATGCGGCGCACCTCGGTGAATGCCGGTACTTCAGCGTTGCCCGCCGGTCGGTCCGCCGGACTCCGGGGCAGGATCGCGGCCGCCAGAACGGCGCCGATGAGCAGCACGGCGATTGGGATCGCCACCACGTTCCGGCCCTGGTTGCGCAGGTTGAAATAATGCCGAACCATGGCGCCGCCCAGGAAGATGACGAACACCACCACCCAGTTGTATGCGTGCCCGTAGGTCATCGGGTAGTGGGGGCTGATCATCAGGAACACGACCGGCAGGGTCAGGTAGTTGTTGTGTACCGAGCGCCGCTTCGCCTTCGCTGCCAGGGTTGCATCCGGTTCCTCGCCGGCCAGTTTCGCGGAAACCAGTTTCTTCTGGGAGGGAATGATGACCATCAGGACATTCGCCGCCATGATTGTGCCCAGCATGGCGCCTACCTGCATGAACATTCCCCGCCCCGAGAACACCTGGCTCAGTGCCCAGCAGAGCAGCAGCAGTGCAATGCTGCCGAGCAATGCGAAGCTGCGTTCGCTGATCTTCAGCGCGCAGAGGGCGGCGTAGACGACAAATCCCGCCAGCAGCAATCCCAGGCTGATCCCGACCGCCGTCCCTGGACCGATATCGGCGATGCGCGGGTCGACCAGCAAAGACCGCGCGTTCAGGTAGTACATGATGATGAGCAGCAGGAAGCCGGTGATCCAGGTGAAGTACGCCTCCCATTTGAACCAGTGCAGGGGCTCCGGCAGTTCTCCCGGCGCCACCTTGTATTTCTGGGCGTGATAGAAGCCGCCGCCGTGAACCGCCCACAGGTCTCCGGCCACGTCGTCGTTTTCCGGGTCCCTGGGCGGGACATTCAGCCGCATGTCCAACCAGATGAAATAAAACGACGATCCGATCCAGGCGATACCGGTGATGATGTGCGCCCAGCGCAACACCAGATCCAGCCAGCCGATGACGTAGATGGTAAGCGCCACCGGTCGCTCAATTGGTCCGGCGCGCGGCTGCGCGGGAACTGCTCTGTATTCCCACGGCCTCGAGGGCGGCGAGTATCCGTTCGGGAGTGGCCGGAGCGTCCAGTTGCACCGGCTGATCACCCGCGGTCGCAGCGATTGCGTCCCGGATGGCATGGAACACCGACATGGACAGCATCAGCGGTGGCTCGCCCACCGCCTTGGACCGGTAAATGGTCTGTTCTTTATTACGACCCCAGTGCACCAGGTTGACCGTAAATTCGTCCGGCCAGTCGTAGGACGTCGGTATCTTGTAGGTCGACGGCGCGTGGCTCATCAGCATGCCGTCGTCGCGCCACCACAGTTCCTCGCTCGTCAGCCAGCCGACGCCCTGAATGAAGCCGCCTTCCACCTGGCCCAGGTCGATGGCCGGGTTCAACGACTCGCCCACGTCGTGCAGGATATCCACCCGCAGCAGCCGGGACTCCCCGGTCAGCGTATCGATGACGACCTCCGAGGCCGCGGCGCCGTACGCGAAATAGAAGAACGGTCGCCCGGTCAGGGTTACGGGGTCGTACTTGATCTTCGGCGTGCGGTAATAGCCGGTGGCCGACAGCGAGACCCGGCCGACGTAGGCCTCATGGACCAATTCCGCGAAACTCAGCCGCGCTTTGCTACCGATCGTGACTGTGCCAGCGTGGAAGATCACCGCAGCCGGATCGACGCCGTATTTTTGCGCCGCAAACGCGATCAAACGATCCCGGATCGTGACCGCCGCCGCTTGGGCCGCTTTGCCGTTCAGGTCGCTGCCGGACGAGGCTGCCGTCGCGGAGGTATTGGGCACCTTGCTGGTATCCGTCGCGGTGCAACGGATCCGGTCGAGGTCCACCTGCAATTCCTGGGCAACCACCTGGGCGACTTTCGTGTGCAGGCCTTGTCCCATCTCGGTGCCGCCATGATTCAGCAGGACGGTGCCGTCGTTGTAGACGTGGATCAGTGCCCCTGTCTGGTTCAGGTGGGTCGCGACGAACGCGATTCCAAACTTCACCGGCGTCAGTGCGATGCCCCGCTTGAGTATGTCGTTCCGCGCGTTGAATTCCGCGATGGCCTTGCGGCGATCCCGGTAACCGGCGGTGGTTTCAACTTCGCCGACTATGCGCTCGATGATGTTGTCCTCCACCGTCATGCCGTACGGCGTGACGTTCCGGGAATCCTGGCCGTAGAAATTTGCCCGGCGCACCTCCAGGGGATCCTTGTCCAGGTACCGGGCGATGTCGTCTATGACGCATTCGATCAGCAGCATGCCCTGGGGGCCGCCGAATCCCCGGAATGCCGTATGGGATTGAGTGTTCGTCTTGCAGCGATGGGATACGATTTCCACGTCCGACAGGTAATAGCAATTGTCGACATGCAACATCGCCCGCGCGTTGATTGCATCGGACAAATCCACGGAACGCCCACAATTCGACGCCAGCGTCAGGCGCGCGCCCTGGATGCGGCCGGCATCATCGAAGCCGACCTCGTAGGACACCTGAAACGGGTGCCGTTTGCCGGTAATGTGCATGTCGTCGTCCCGGTCCAGGGTCAGCTTGACCGGCAGCCCGGTTTTCCATGCGCCGAGAGCGGCAATGCAGGCGATCAGCGCCGCTTGGGTTTCCTTGCCGCCGAAGCCGCCGCCCATGCGGCGGCATTGGACGAGAACGTCCGTCGCCGGCAGGCACAGCGAGTCGGCGACCAGTCGCTGAACTTCGCTGATGTGCTGAGTGGAACTGTGCACCACCATCGTGGCGTCTTCGCCCGGTTCGGCGAGCGCAACCTGGCCTTCCAGGTAGAAGTGATCCTGACCGCCGATGGACAGGCCGCCACTCAGCCGGTGACGGGCCGATTTGATCCTTGCGGCGGGTTCGCCCCGTGCCAGTGTCCTGGTCGGTAGCACGAAGGACTGTTGCGCCAGCGCGGTATCGATGTCGAGCACCGGCTCCAGGTCCACGTATTCCACCGACGCCAGCCTGGCCGCGCGCCGGGCGGCCTCTCGCGTCGTGGCCAGCACGGCGAACAGCGACTGGCCCACGTACTCCACGAACTCTGCGGCGAATATCGGGTCATCATGCACGACGGGGCCATGGTTGTTGTCCCCGGGGATGTCGGCCGCGCTCAGCACCGCGACCACGCCAGGCGCGGCTTCGACGTGGCTCAGGACCATGCGCCGGATCCGCGCGTGTGCCCGTAAGCTGTATCCGATGGCGGCATGGAGGGTGCCGTCGGGGACGGGAATGTCGTCGGTATAGCGGGCCTCGCCACTGACGTGCAGGTGCGCGCTCTCGTGGGGTGCGGCGGTACCGACCGTGTTCCTGGTTTCTGTCAGGTCATTCATGGTTCAACCAGCCGCGTAGTTCCAGACCGTCGCCGGTTGATCCGGCTGATCGGTCTCGACAAAAAACCGGCGCAGCAGGTTGCCAGCCACCCGAAGCCGGTAGTCGTCGGTCGCACGCACGTCGGTGATCGGCCGAAAATCCCGGGATAAAGCCTGGATCGCTTTTCCTACAGTGGATGGATTCCACGCAGCACCGGTCAACGCCCGCTCGCATCGGTCCGCCCGTTTCGGCACCGGGGCCATACCGCCATAAGCCACGCGGGCGGTGCTGACGTGCCCGTCGACGACATCGATAGAGATGGCCATGCAGACTGCGCAAATATCCTGCTCGAATCGCTTCGAAATCTTGTACGACCGGAACAACTGGCCTTCCCGCCACCGGGGCACGCGCACGGCGGCGACGAATTCACCCGGCGCCAGGTCCTTGCGCTGATAGTCGAGATATAGGTTCTCCATCGGCAGGATCCGGACATCGGCGCCTTTGCGCAGGACTACCGACGCGCCCAGGCAGATCAGCGCCGGCATGGAGTCGCCGATGGGAGAACCATTCGCGACGTTGCCACACAGGGTGCCGCTGTTGCAGATCGGCGGCGATGCAAACCGCCGGATGATTTCTTCCAGGTCCGAGTACTCCTCCAGCAGCGCTGCGAAAGCATCGGTAAGGGACACGCTTGCACCGATTTCGAGATACTCGTCGGTCTGACTGATGCGACCGAGTTCCTTCACGTTCCCAAGATAGATTATTTCCGGGAGATCTCGGTGCTGCTTGGTTACCCAGAGTCCCACGTCGGTCCCGCCTGCCAGGATTGTGGATTCCGGCGCGGCGGCGAGACGAGCTGTGAGTTCGTCGATGTTGCTCGGGGCGGTGTAGCAACCATTGGGAATTGCCAGCCGCTTCTCCGTGGTCACCCGGATCGCGGTGAGCAGTTTTTCCAGCCGCTGTTCCCAGGCGGCGTTGTTCTTCCTGCCCACTGCATACATGCGCCGGGCGGCCGCGAGGATCGGCCGGTAGCCGGTACACCTGCACAGGTTCCCGGCAATCGCGTAGCTGATCTCATCATCGTCGGGGTTATCGATCGTTTGATACAAAGCGAACAGCGACATGACGAACCCCGGCGTGCAGAAGCCGCACTGGGAACCGTGGCATTCCACCATGGCCTGCTGGACCGGATGCAGGCGCCCCCCGTTCAGAGCTTTCAGGCTTTCGACCGTGAGCAGCGCCTTGCCGTCGATGGTGGGCAGGAACTGGATGCAGGAATTGGTGGCCCGGTAGCGCAACTCATCGTTGACCAGCTCGGCCAGCACAACCGTACACGCGCCGCAGTCTCCCTCCGCACAGCCTTCCTTCGTACCGCAGCGCCTGATGTGGTCCCGGAGGTACTGGAGCACCGTCGTCGTCGGCGAGACATCGTGCACGACATGCACATCCCCGTCCAGGAGGAAGCGAATTGCCGCAGTGTCGTTGCCGTTGGCGGGCATGGCTCAGCTACCGCGGTACGTGGAATAACTCCACGGCGTTACCAGGAGGGGCACGTGATAGTTTTCGTCGTCTGCCGAGATGCCAAAACAAATCCGGACGACATCGAGAAACGGCGGCGACGAAATCGCAACGCCAGTGGCGACGAAATAATCGGCTACGTTGAAGGCGAGTTCCCAAACCCCGACGCGAAAGGTGTCCCCGTCGAGGAGCGGCTCGTCGGCACGGCCGTCGGCGTTGGTCGTGATCTCGCAGACCTCGCGCCGGATGTCGCCATCGATCTGCTGGAGCGTAACCTTCATGCCGCTGGCCGGCTTTCCGCTGGCCACGTCCAACACATGTGTCGTAAGGCGTCCCATTCCTCTTTATGGCTCCCGCAGCCACTTTGCCGCACGGCCAATGCCCTGATTATTTTCAAAAAGGTCGATCACACTATACCCATCCAATGGGTCGTGAACCACTGTCAATCGGTGCGGTTGTGTCGGTGATGGGCTACTGATCGTCGGGTTGCACCGAGCCTATGTAGGGAAAGCTGCGGCCCTGTTCGGCATAGTCGAGGCCATAGCCCACGACCCATTCATCGCCAATACTGAACCCAAGATAATCGACATTAACTTCTACGTCGGTGTTGTGCTCCTTGTGAAGTAAGGCGCAGGTACGAACAGAGGCCGGATTTCGGGTTTTCAGCATATCGATCAGATAGTGCAGCGTGTGTCCGGTATCGACGATGTCCTCGACAATGAGCACATGTTTGTCCTCAATACTCGCACGCACGTCCATGACAAGCCGCACCGCGCCGGTTGGTACACTGCCATGCTCGTAACTCGCTACGGCAATAAATTCGATGTGCCTTGGTATGGTCAAACGGCGTGACAGGTCGGCCAGGAATATGAACGCGCCTTTCAGTACGCCAACGAGAACTATCTCACCCTTTTCCGCGTAGTCTTTCGATATCTCCACAGCCAGCTCGTCCACGCGCTGCAAAATTTGCTCCTCGCTAAGCATTACCTTCGGGGTGTCAATCGCCATGTGCGTTCCTTATTTCTCAATACCGAGCCAGGTAAGCCGGAAACGTATACTAGCCCACATATTGCACTAAAACGCCCCTGACCTGGACCCGTACTCATTCCTGCCGAAGTGGCCGCACCCGCAGTAGATAACAGCCGCAAAAGAATACCGGGTGTCGAGCTTGGTCGCGAACGCTGCCGAAGACTTAGGCTATTACGTTTTCAATACGCTGAAAAAGTGGCTGCATGTCAACCATTAGATTTTCCGCACCGTGCTTGTCCATAGTTTTACGAACTGACGAGATTTCTTCCCTGGTGATTGACCCAAGAAATTTGTCAATGGCATCCGGGCTCTGGTCATCAACAGTAAAACCCGCTTGCCATTGCCGAACTCTCTCCCCCAAGGCGGTATTGCAGGACGCTAATATTGGTACACGAAAGTATATTGACTCAAATAGTTTGTTTGGGATCGCCACCCTGACATTATAATCACTGGAGTCGTAGACAATTAGACTCAACTCCATTTCCGAAA
>JAPUGB010000157.1 GCA_027293165.1 Gammaproteobacteria bacterium | reverse complement strand
CGCGATCACGCCGGATGAATACATCCATTTTGGCGACGCCGTCGTGCACGACTTGTCTTATCAGCAGGCGCGCCACTTTAATCGCGCCCTCGATGGAGTGTACATCGCCAATCCAGGCTTTGTGTTCGGTACCGCTGCCATCCCGCGCGGCAGCATTATCGTTGCACTGAACGGCACCACGGTCAGTGATCTCGATTCCCTGGAAAGCGCCTTGGAGGGACTGACCGACCGGCAGGAGACGGCGGTCCGGTACTTCACGTTCGAAGATCCGCGTGCCAGCAAGCTGCGAATTATCCGCATGGATCGGCGCTGGTTCCCGGCGGTCCGTTGCCATCGTGACGATACCGACGGCGTGTGGCCCTGCGAACCGCTGGCGCCGGCTGACGGTGCCGCGACACCAGAGCCCGCCAGCGCCAGTTTTATCCGGCACCGGGAATCGGTTGCGCGCGCGCTCGCACCGTCACTGGTTCAGGTGCACTACGATATGCCATACACGATTTCCGGTGTCGCCGAGCAGCACTATTACGGTACCGGGCTGATCCTCGACACAGATCTCGGTTACGTAGTTGTCGACCGCAACACCGTGCCCGAATCGATGGGCGATGTGCGGATTACATTTGCCGGTTCGCTGGAAATTCCCGGCGAGGTGGTATACATCCATCCACTGCATAATCTGGCGATGCTGTCCTACGATCCCGCATTGATCGGGGACACGCCGGTTAAATCGGCTCGACTCGGCAAAACGCTACCGCAACCGGGGGATGAAATATGGGTCATCGGGTTGCGCCGCGATAACAAGCTGATTCATCAGGCTGCCAAAGTTGCGTCGATTGAACCGGTGAACTTTCCGTTGTCACGAACGCTGCGATTTCGCGATACCAATCTGGAAACCCTCGCACTGATCAGCGGTCCCGGCGACATCGACGGGGTCATTGTGGATAAGGGCGGGCGGGCCGTCTCGCTGTGGTCGAGCTTCGCCTACCAGCGCGGAAGCGAGCTGATCCAAGTGAACAAAGGCATACCCATCGACCTGGTAGCCGAGATGCTGGACCTCGTTCGTGAGCACAAATCCCTGCACTCCCTCGAGGTTGAATTTCGCCAGGTTCCGTTGTCCGTCGCCAGAACGTTTGGTTTGTCTGATGATTGGTCCCGGCAACTCGAGTTGCATGATCCGGCTCGTCGCCAACTGCTGTCGGTCGTTCGTACCGTAGCCGGATCCGATGCAGCACGAAAGTTTCTGCCCGGGGACCTGCTGTTGACGATTGATGGCACGCCGATATCGCGATTTCGGGAAGTCGAGCGGGCCGTGCAGCGTCCGACCGTTGGCGTCCAGGTTTGGCGCGATCGGCAAATTGTCGACCTGCTCGTCTGGACGGTTGTGTTGGATGGCCGTGGCACCCGGCGGGCCGTGATGTGGGCGGGTGCTCTGCTACAGGAGCCGTACCGGGACATGTCGGCCCAACGCGGCATCGAACCGTACGGAGTGTACGTGGCGTACTTCGGTTTCGGTTCGCCGGCGTCCCGGTTCGGACTCACGGCTGGTCGGCGGATCGTCGCGGTCGATGGTCAGCCGACCCCGGATCTGGACAGTTTTCTGGCCGCGGTCCGGGACAAGCAGGACCGGGATTCCGTGCGTCTGGGCACAGTGACCTGGAACAATTCAATCGAAGTGCTCACGTTGAAGCTCGACCAGACCTATTGGCCCGCCTACGAGATCGCGTACGGTGAAGACGGTTGGAACAGTAAGACGCTGAATTGATCAAGATTATTTCCGGGGGGCAGACCGGCGTCGACCGCGGCGCGTTGCAAGCTGCGCTGGATCGGCAGCTCAGCTGCGGTGGTTGGTGTCCCGCGGACCGCGCAGCGGAAGACGGTCGCATACCCGCGCATTTTCCGGTGACCGAATTGGCCGGCGCGGGCTACGCGCAACGGACCGAGCGAAACGTACTCGACAGCGACGCCACCGTATTGATCCATTTCGGAACCATCAGTGGTGGAAGTCGCCTGACGCTGCATTGCTGTCGCGAAGCGAACCGCCCCAGCCTTGAGATAGATGCCAGCAAAATCGAGGCGGCAAAGGCAGTGCAGCGGATGCTGGCATTTGTTGGTGAGTACCAGCTTGCATGCCTGAACATTGCGGGCCCGCGGGAAAGCGGTGCGCCGGGGGCCGCAAGATTGACAAGACAGATTGTCGGCGAATTTCTGGATCGCCTGACGCAGTCAGCTTTGCTCGATCAGCGCGAGTAATTCCGCAGTGGCCCGCTGTACCTGATCAGGATCGCCGCGGCTTTCGACGTTTAAACGAATCAACGGCTCGGTATTCGATCCCCTGATATTGAATCGCCACTCATCGAACTCCATGCCGAGCCCATCGGAATGATCCAGGTGCTTCGCCCGATCGGCGTATTCCGCCTCGATCCGTGCGATGGTTGCCTGGACGTCGTCGACTTTGCGGTTGATCTCGCCACTGATCGGGTACTTGCGTTGCCGTTCGCCTACCAGCTCGGTTAATGATTTGCCTTCGACGCACATGATTTGTGTTACCAGCAGCCATGGAATCATGCCGCTGTCGCAGTAGGCGAAGTCGCGGAAAAAATGATGCGCGCTCATTTCGCCGCCGTAGATTGCATTGACCTCGCGCATTTTCTGCTTCATGAACGCATGGCCCGAAACGCTTTGCACTGGTGTTCCACCGTGCGCTTCGATCACTTCAATGCTGTTCCAGGTCAGCCTGGGATCATGCACAATTGCCTCGCCGGCTGAACGCGATAACATCGCTTGGGCCAACAGGCCGACGATGTAGTACCCGTCGACAAATTCACCCCGTTCGTTGAACAAAAAGCAGCGATCGAAATCGCCGTCCCAGGCGATGCCGAGATTAGCGCCGTGCTCGCGAACCGAGTCGGCCGTCACGCTGCGGTTTTCCGGTAGCAACGGATTGGGTACGCCGTTCGGAAATCTGCCATCGGGTGCGTGCTGCAATTTGATGAACTCGAACGGAAGCTGAGTCTCGAGCCGGTCGACAATGGCACCGGCGCCGCCGTTACCGGCGTTGACGACTATTTTTAGCGGTTTGAGCAGCTTCCGGTCGACGTAGCCAAACAGGTGCTCAATATATGCGTCGTCGACATCGAGTGCATGACGCTGGCCCCGGTCCGTTACATCGGCAAATTGATTCTCCTCGGCGAGGCGGCGAATGTCCTGCAGGCCGCTGTCACGGCTCAGCGGCCTGGAATCTTCGCGCACAAACTTGAGGCCGTTGTAATCGGGCGGATTGTGGCTCGCCGTGACCATGATGCCGCCGTCCATCCCGGCGTGGAACGTCGCAAAATAGACTTGCTCGGTGCCGCACAGCCCGATGTCGTATACGTCGACGCCACTGTCCATCAGTGCGTGGGCCAATGCCTCGGTCAGGCCGGGGCTGGACAGCCGGATGTCGTGACCGACGACGACCTTGCGCGGCTGGACGAAGGCCGCATACGCCCGGCCGATCCGGTAGACGATGTCGTCATTCAACTCATCCGGGACGCGCCCACGGGCGTCATAGGCTTTGAAACAGGTGATCTGGTTGGTCACCGTAACTCCATTCAGCACCGTCCCATACGGGACCACCGTCTCATATGCATGTGTCAGGAATCCCCGGTTCGCCCATATCGATCCTCGAACCGCACGATGTCATCTTCCCCGAGGTAGTCGCCGACCTGCACCTCGATGATATGCAACGCTTTGGTGCCGGGATTTTCGATACTGTGTTTGGCGCCGCGCGGAATGAACGTCGATTCGTTCTTTTCCAACAGGTATTGATCGTCATCCCGCGTCACGCGCGCCGTACCCGCGACGACCGTCCAGTGCTCATCCCGCTGATGATGCAATTGCACCGAGAGTTTAGCCCCTGGATTGACGATCAACCGCTTGACCTGAAAGCCGTCTCCCTGGTCAATGCCGTCATAGCTTCCCCACGGGCGGTATACCTGGCGATGGAGATTTATCTCCGGGCGTTGGTCCTGGCGTAGTTGATCCACCAGGCGACGGACGTCCTGGCTGCGCTCGCGGGTCGATACGAGCACGGAGTCCTTGGTTTCGATGACGATGCAGTCTTCCATACCCACAGTAGCCACCATCCGACTCCCGGCGCTGACCAGCGAACCTCGTGTGTCGATGGCGACGACATCGCCCTCAAAGACGTTGCCGTTGGCGTCCTTGGCCAGCACATCGAAAAGCGCTCCAAACGACCCAACATCGCTCCAGCCGGCATCGAGTGGCACGACGACGGCTCGGTCCGTTTTTTCCATGACCGCGAAATCAATAGAGTCTTTCGGGCATTCAGTAAAGGCGTCGGTGTCCAGACGCAGAAAGTCCAGATCCACGCTGGCTCCTGCTATGGCCGCATTGCATGCGTCGGCAATCGCTGGTGCATAACGTCGCAGCTCCTCGAGATAAGTTGCTGCGCTAAACAGAAACATGCCGCTGTTCCAGAGATAGTCACCGGACTGCACGTACTCGGTGGCAACCGCTTCGGTCGGCTTTTCGACGAATTCCACAACCGCACGCACGCGGTTGTCGTCCGCACCGGCTTTCGCCCGCGATCGAATATAGCCGTAGCCGGTTTCGGCTCGTGTTGGCACGATTCCGAACGTCACGAGATCGCCAGCAAGTGCGGCCGGCTCGGCGAGGTCCAGCGCTGCCAGAAACGCTTCGTTGTCGGTGATGACATGATCCGCCGGGAGAACCAACAACAACGGGTTGTCATCTGGGTTTAACTTAATGGCATGGATTGCCGCCGCGGCTGCGGCGGGCGCCGTGTTTCGGCCGGTTGGTTCCAGCAGGATCGCGACCGGTTCAACGTTGATCGCACGCAACTGCTCGGCCACGAGGAAGCGATGCTGGTCATTGCATGACACGATCGGTCGGCTGATGCCGGCGCGCCCGCTGATGCGTTTCACCGTTTGTTGCAGCATCGTGGCCTGGCCGACCAGCGGCAAAAGTTGTTTCGGGTACAGTTCGCGCGACAAGGGCCACAGCCGCGTGCCGGCGCCCCCGGAAAGAATAACGGGGATTATCATGAGCTTGAGTCTGGGTTGTTCTAATCGTTCTGATCAGTATACGCAAATCTCGGCCGCGGCGATTCGACCATGGCTATGCGGGAATGCGAGCGTCGGTGCCCGGGGCGCGATGCGGTGCGAACTCAGGCGCGAAACACGGCGACCGCGATCAGGATCCAGGCCAGCATGAACAAGGCTCCGCCAAACGGTGCGACCATACCTACCGCATCCGGGCCGCCAAGAGCCGTAACGTAGATGCTGCCGCTGAACAGAAAAATGCCGGCCAGCATGCTCCAGCCGGACCAGTTCAGCGGCGCTCGATTTCCCAGTAGGTGCACAAGGATGCCGATCAGGACCAGCCCCAGCGCATGATAAAACTGGAACTGCACCGCGAACGTCCACGCTCTTAAATCACTCACCGACAGGCTATCGGTTAGCGCGTGAGCTCCCATAGCGCCAAGTTGCACGGCTACCGTGAGCAGGACCGCACCGACGATCAGGAAAAATTTAGCTTCAGACGACATGCTTATTCTCTGAATTCACAGCTCGAAACCGGCTGTGTTTATGCGCTGACCTTACGCCAAAAAGCTGATGCCGGTACGGCTGCTTGGCGCCTGCAGATCATTGCTAATTGGGTTCGCCGTCTGGGCGGGGGTGCTTCGGGCGCCGGCGGTAGGACTTGGTGCCTTTTTTGGCCGGGGTCAGATGTGAACGAAAGCGCGGTTGCGAAACAGCCGACTTTGCGCGGTTGATCCGTTTTTTCTTCTTCATCTACTCCGGTCGCTCCCGTACATTACGCGGCGGCCATCAGTGAGTCATAGATCGCTGTGGTTTCGTCGGAGGGCTTGACGCCGAGCCGCGCTGATAAAGTGCGGGAGCAGCGATGATACGCTTCGATCGCTTCGGCTTTGCGTCCGAGATGCTGAAAGCACAGCATGAGCCGTCGGTATAGCCCTTCGGCAAGATCGTCGGCATCCAGCCCGCGGAAGTACAGATCCAGTGCTTCGTCGAACTGCTCGTTTGACTCCAGGTAACCGCCGAGATCGCCGATAAAACGCAGAAACCGGATCGACAGCTGCTGCCGCGCGGAAATGGTCCACGGGTGGTCCTCGTCTCCGGGCATGAACGGGTCTCGATACAGTTCCAGGGCCCGTTCCGCGAGTTCGTCGAGCCGCTCGTTGTCCGGCGTTTTGCCGCCTTTATTCATGGTTTTGCCGGGCGGCCGATGGCCCGAACTGACCCCGGTACCGGGGTATGCCGGTTGGGGGCTGCCAATCAGGCTGCTGCTAAGGTCTGGAGCCATATTATCACCTGTCCGGATTCGGCCGTCGGGCCCGGTGTCTAAGCACAGCCTGAATCGTGGCATATACGGCCATCTAGCCGGGTTACAGCTCGCTTACAGCTGACTCACAGGGACGGGCGCCCGTATATCGTCCAGCTACCGGACGTGTATGGCGGGCGGCAGGGACCGGGTGAATGCGAAGAGCGCCTTAGCGCCAGCGTAGCGCCGGAGCATTTGCGCGGAACCTGTCAGCCAGTTCAATACCCGCCTAGGCTGACTCGGCCAGTAGTGCGTCGACAAAGGCGCGAAGCTCGCGCTTGTATTCCTCGTGGGGCTCACCGGTGGCCGGACCTGGGAACGCGGTGTGGATACGGCGCACCTCGCCTTTGCGGTCGACGAAGATCGTCGTCGGGAACGCGATGATGCCGTTCAGCATCGGCAAGATGTCATTGCGGGTCGTGCGCGAAGCATCGCCCGCGAACAGCATCTGGTGTTCGATGCCGTAGCGTGATTGGAATGCTCGAACCTGCGCCTCGACTTCCTCGAAGCGATCCGAGTACTCGAACATCAGGTACACGACCTCGAGGCCGCGATCCTTATTGTTTTTGTAGTACGGGGCCATGAAGCGCGCCTCGTCATGGCAGGTCGGACACCACGAACCCGCGACGACGACGAGCACGACCTTGCCGCGAAACCTTTCGTCCGCTAACGAGACCGGATTGCCATCAAGGTCGGGGAACGTGAACGCTAATCGAGTGTACGGGCGCTTAATCCAGGTTAGGCTCATCGGATCGTCAAGCTCGGCGTCCGGGTTTGGTTGCGCTTTCCATTCGGCCTGCTGGTACGTCACGGTGTCAAAACTGCCGCGCAGGATGCCGTCCTGACCGAGGCTGGCGAGCCACAGTTGTGTGCCGTGGCCGTCGAACGTGGATAGATACAAATCCCGACCGCGCACCTCGCCGGTCAGGAAACGGTAGTCGCCGACCTGGGTATTGACGGTGCCGGTGATGTACGGGCCTCGTTGCCGGAATGATGCGACGCCGTTCTGCGTCAGATCAAATTCGGGCATGTTGATGACAACCTCCCAGCGGCCGCTTAGATCGACATAGTCGTCCGCAGCCTGTTCGAAAAATCGGTACTCGAGGCCGTGCTGTGCGCTAAATGGCAGCCGGTGGATCTGGTTGCGGCGCTTCAGAAACGTTTCGCCACTCATGCGCGTGCCGTCGACCGTCGCAATTAGTCCGGATGAGTAGGACGGGAACCACAATTCGAGCGCGTGAGTGGTCGCGTCGTAGCTTACCCGCTCCACCGGGACCTGTTCGTCGCCATTGCGGTAGCTGACCTGCAAAGAATCGCCGGAGCCCGTGACCGTAAACGTGAATGGCAGGACCCGCCCGAACTGATCGATTTCGCCGCGCCAAACGCCATTTGGCACGTTGTTCGCCGTGGGGCTGTCGACCGGCGGCGAACAGCCCGTCAGTGTGCCGGCGGTAATTAACGCGCAGCAGGCCAGCAACGCGTTCCGGCCGCGGCAGGTGATCCTCAGCTTGCGGCAACAGGCTGGGGCTACTTCATTGAGTTTCACGGCCACCGATCTTGCGGCAGTACCGTCGGGGTGGGCAAGGGCAATTGCAGCATACGGCCATTTGCGCCGCTGCGATGAGCTATGGCGTGACGGTCGTGGGCCGGCGCGGAATAAAAACCAGCGAGTCGTCGGCCTTGTTAGCGGAGTCGGACCATGTATCGACCCAGATTTTCACTTTGTGGGCCGGCATCGGCTTGCTGATGTAAAAACCCTGGGCGCGTTCACAGCCGTGTTCCCGCAGCCAGTTCAACGCTGCAACTGTTTCGACCCCCTCAGCGACCAGTTCCAACCCGAGGTTGTGAGCCAGGTCGATCACGGACTGGACGATAGCGGTATTGGGCTCGCTTTCCGGCAGATCGGTGATAAATGCGCGATCGATCTTGATTTCATCGACGGGTAATAGTTGCAATTGACTGAGCGAGGAGTAGCCGGTGCCAAAATCATCCATCGATATCTGCGCACCCATGTCGCGGAGGTAGTTCAGGACCATGATTGCGTGGTCGACATCCCGGACCAGCGCTTCCTCGGTGATTTCGAGAACCAGGGAGCTTGCGTCGACTTCGTTTTCGCGCAGGATTTGCATGAGCAGGTACGGCAGCTTGTCATTCAGCAAGTCCCGTCCCGACAAGTTGACGGCGACCGGCAGCTCCAGTCCCGATTCGCGCCAGTTGCGAGCCTGGGCGATCGATTTGCGCAACACCCATTCGGTCAGCATTCCCACGTTGCCGGCGTTTTCTGCGAGCGGCACGAATTCCGCCGGCGGTATCTCACCCAGTTCCGGGTGGGTCCAACGAAGCAGGGCTTCGGCGCCACAGACGCTGCCGTCGTCGAGCGCAATTTTGGGCTGGAAATACAACTCCAATTCGTTGTCCGTGGCGGCACGCCGCATATCGCCGAGTATCGCGAGTTGGCGGACATGCCGGGCTTCGCGACCGATCTGGTAAACGTGCACATTTTTCTGTGACTGCTGGGCGTCGTTCTTGGCCACCGCTGCGCGGCGCAGCAGTTGATCTGGCTGCCGGCCGTGCTCGGGGTACATACTCATGCCAATACAGGCATCGAGGGTCACGTTGATATTTTGTATGGTCAGGCCGGAGTCCAATAGTCTCGCCAGTGTCTCAGCCGTTGTCAGTCCGGCGTTCCTGTCAGCGCCGGGCAGTACGACGAGGAACTGATCTCCTTCGAGGTGCGCCAGCACATCTTTTTCCTTGAGGCTCTCCCGCATTCTCTTGGCCGATTGCAGCACCACCTCGTCGCCGATCTCATGTCCCAGCGAGGATTCGATTTCACGGTAGCGCCGCAGGTGCATGATCAGCACCGCCAGGGGTTGCTCGATCCGCGCGCATTTCAACAGCGCCTCGCGCAACAGTTCCATGGCCTGCAGGCGGTTTGGTAAACCGGTCAGCCCGTCGTGGGTCGCCTGGTAGTTGATGCGATGTTCGCGTTCCGCGATGCTTTCCTGCATGTCGGTGAACGCATTAGCCAGCTCGCCGAACTCGTCACGCGAACTGAATTTAAGCTTCTTGCTGTAATTACCAACCCGCATGCGCTTCGCCGCTTGCAACAGGTCACGGACCGGCCGGGTCACGGATCGCGAAAGCATGACCGCGCAAACCAGTGCACACAGCATTGTGATACTGGCCATCCGTATCAACGCTGTGCGCAAGGCCTCGTATGGCGCCATCGCATCACCCAAGGATTTCTGGAGTACGGCAAATACCGTGATTGGGCCGGTCACGAAGTCTTCCCGAGTTGACAGGTATTCGTCGCGCAGAATTTGTACGGCCTGATCCTGGTCGCTGATGCCGTTGCCGAGGCTGAGCGCTGCATTGACCAGTAGTGCGCGTTCCGCGGATGGCAAAGAACTGCCGATCAACTTCAGGCCGTCCTCGGTGGTTGAAATAATCGTGGTTTCCAAGCCGGCCAGCGCCGCCATGTGCTGTGCCAGCGCATTGTCGATCGCAAAACCCATCGACACCCAGGCCACTGGCAACGGTGACAGCACCGGCACCGTCAGCATCTCGTAGCCTTGGTCACTGATAATCATTGCAGACCGTGCGGATTCCGGTTCGTTAGCTATTTCGATCAGAGCCGGTGAACCGGGGTCATTGGCCGCCGGGCCAGCGGTCGAAGCGATGACGTTGCCGTCGGTATCCGCCAGGACCGCGAGATCCGCGTCGGCGCGCCGTGCATGATTTTCCAGCACCGAGGCAATGGTATTGGTGTCTCCGGTTGCCACGGCTTCCTTGAACGCGAAATCACTGGCCAGCGTGCGCACCGTCTGGGTAAGCAATTGCCGACGGTTGTGTACCAGTCGTTTGAATGTGCCGCCGCCGCCTATCAGTTGCTGTTCAGCGCGCGCCCGCGACGCGTCCCTGGCCGTGATCAATACCGACCCGACCGTGGCGAGCTGGGAGACCAGCACCACCAGTACAGTTAGGGTCAGGACCTTGCCGCGAAAGGTACGCATACGATGTCTTCGCTCGCTTCCGTGCGTGGGTGCACTGCCGCAAACGCAGCACCGAAGCCTAGGATTCAAATGCTATATCTGTTGTTGGCCTGACTATGTGGTGTGCGTCACGGATGCAAACTCGGCGAGCCGGTAGGGTCTCGGGCGCATTCCAGGATTATGGAAAGTCGGTGCAACGCATCTACCCATTGCCCATCCGCGGCATCGGAAGCTTGCGTTCGACCGCAGGGCAGGCAGAATACGCGACCCATGCATGCAATCAGATCCATCAGGGCCCGAATACGGTCCGATTTCGCGCGGGCCTTCGACCGCGATGTATTGGGTCGCCCGCGCCTGACGCTGTTTTTGGTAGCGCTGTTAGTGGGCATCAGTCTCTGGTATGCACAGGACTTCGCGCTCGATGCCTCGTCCGACTCCCTGTTGCTCGAAAATGACCGCGATCTGCGCTACTACCGCGGGATTCGCGCCCGTTATGGCAACGAAGCGTATTTGATGCTTACCTACACGGCGCACAACGACATGTTCGCGCCCGAGACGCTGGCCGATATCTTGGTCTTGCGCGACGAACTGGCCGCGATAGAGCGTGTCGACCAAGTGCTCACGTTGCTGGACGTGCCGCTGATCAACAGTCCACGTACCAGCCTCGCGAAGCTGCAAAAGCAGGTCCCGACCCTGCTGAGCCCTGAAACCGACCTCGATTTAGCCCGTGTCGAACTGCGGGAAAGCCCACTGTGGAGCGAGCTGATCATGAGCCGGGACGCCAGCACCACTGCTCTGTTGGTGCGCTTTAAGGTCAACGAATTGTACGAGGGGTTGCAGACGGAGCGCGACCGAATTCGCGAGCGGGAGCTTACTGAAGACCTGTCGGAGGAGGAACGGAACTCGTTATCGATTCTGTCATCGCACATCAAGGAACTGCGCTCTTCGCAAATGGAAGATCAAGCAGCCGATATCGCCGAAATTCGTTCGATTATGGACCGCCACCGGACGTTGGCAGACCTGCATCTCGGCGGTCTGCCAATGATTGTGACCGACATGATTTCGTTCATTCAACGTGACGTCATCGTGTTCGGCAGCGGCATCCTCGTTTTCCTGATCATGATGCTGATCGCGGTTTTTCATCGGCCACGCTGGGTTGTCGTATCGCTGCTCTGCTCGCTGGTGTCGATAGCGTTCATGGTGGGTTATCTTGGGCTGGTTCAGTGGCGGGTAACCGTCGTGTCCGCGAATTTTGTCGCGTTGCTGTTGATATTCAGCTTATCACTGACGGTTCATCTGATTGTTCGTTACCAGGAACTCCACGCCCAATCTCCAGGATCCGGACAGGGGTGGCTGGTCTACACGACCATCCGCGACAAATATCGGCCCTGTCTGTACACGGTGCTGACGACAATGGTCGGTTTCGGGTCGCTGCTGTTTAGCGGCATTCGCCCGGTGATTGACTTCGGGTGGATGATGGTCATGGGCATGCTGGTGGTCCTTGTCGCCTCGTTCCTGGTATTTCCGGCGTTCATCATGCTGTTCACGCCGGGCGAACCGCAGCGTCGGCGCGACTACACCAGCCGCATTACGGGTTTTTTCGCGACCCTGGTTGAACGTTCACGCGTGATGGTACTGGTGAGCTTCGGTTTCATCGTTGTGATCAGTATCGGCGGCATTATGTCGCTGGAGGTGGAGAATCGTTTTATCGATTATTTCAAGGAGTCCACCGAGATTTACCAGGGCATGCAGGTGATCGACCGGAAACTGGGTGGCACAACCCCGCTGGACGTCATTCTGGATGCGGACCCGTCGTTTTTCGAAGAGCAGCAGGAAAACGTATTCGCCAGTGACGCACCGGACGATGAGTTCGGTGACCTCGACGATGATTTCATGGATTACTTTGAGCTGGAGGCTGCACAGCCAGACGATCTGGGTGCTACCAGTTACTGGTACAACACGTTCCGGCTCGGCGTGGTTGAACGAGTGCACGACTATTTGGAAAGCCTGCCCGAAACCGGCAAAGTTTTGTCGATGGCGACGACGATTCAAACGCTGCAGGTCCTGAACCACGACGAAACGCCGGGAACCTTCTTTCTGTCCATCCTGTACAAACGCTTGCCCGCGGACATCAAGGAAACTCTGTTCTATCCCTACATGTCGAGAGACGGCAACCAGGTGCGCCTGTCTGTTCGGGTGTACGAAACCGATCAAGGTTTGCGGCGCGATGAATTGCTGAAGAAGATTGAACACGAGCTGGTCCAGGTGCAGGGGTTCCACCCCGACCGAGTGCACATTACCGGCATGTTGGTGCTATACAACAACGTTCTGCAAAGTCTGTTTCGATCGCAGACTTTGACCATTGTGGCGGTGTTCGTGGGGATTCTGGCCATGTTTCTCGTGTTGTTCGGTTCGCTTAAGCTGGCTTTTATCGCACTGCTGCCGGCGATGCTGGCCGCGGGAGTAGTGCTCGGTACCATGGGCTGGCTCGGCGTGCCACTCGATATCATGACGATTACGATTGCAGCGATCAGCATTGGTATTGGCGTAGACCACTCGATTCACTACGTGCACCGCTTTCGGGCGGAGTTCGCGGTCGACCGTGATTACATGGCCGCGATTCGGCGCTGTCACGGCAGCATTGGCCGGGCGATCTACTACACGTCGATCATCGTTATTTCCGGGTTTTCAATCCTGGCGCTGTCGAACTTTATTCCCACCATTTATTTCGGATTGTTCACCGGTATCGCGATGGCGGTTGCGCTGATCGCAAACCTGACCCTTTTGCCGGTGCTGCTGAGGCTGACGCGCGCCAGTTAGGTTAGATCGCTTCGGCGTACTTTTTTTCGTGCAAGACTCGGGCTTGCGCGATCCAACCGTCCCGTTTGACGCGCCCTTCCAGGTTTGGGATCAACTTTGCGGCGCGTAAGTAATCTTCCGGACCCATCTCCAGGATACTGCGGTAGCTCGTGATTCCGAGCGCACGCAGTTTGTCCTCCAGCACTTCGCCGACGCCCTTGATAGCCTGAAGACTATCGCCGGCGTTCTCCGCGTTCGCGGCTGCTTCGGACAAAGTCAGCATCGAGTCGGTGTCGGAACCAGAATCCCTTTCCTGGCGGGCCGATACGGTCGCCGGGGCACCGCCGGTTTTCACGCCATCGTGGGCGGCACTCGGGCCATTGTGGTTGAGCTCATGCGCCAGTTCGTGCACCTTGGCGCGCAGCGTCCCAGTGGTCTGGGCCATTGACTTGCAATTCTGCTTTAACTGGCGAATTTCCGTCTCGAGTAGCTCTTTGTCTTTGCGGTCCTTATGCAGTCGCTGCACCTCGCCTTTAAGCCGTTCAGCCTGCGAGGCCAGAATATGCAAACGGCGAACCTCCTCCTTCAACTCGGCAGCCTCGACAGCTTCTTCCTGCAGGCGCCCGATTTCAGCCCGGAGACGGTTCATGTCATCGGGACCCTGCTCCCGCCGCTTCATCTTGGTGGTAATTTCATGGGCTCTGGTCGCGTCTTGCTCACGTTCCAGCGCCTTGACGGTAAGTTCCTTGGCCTCGGCTGCTTCTTGTTCCAGCCTCTGCACCTTGACGGCAAGTTGCCTGGCCTTCGCCGCCTCTTCTTTCAGCTTCTTGTGAGCCGGGCCGAGTGCTTGAAACTTGGCCGTCCCCTCTTCCAGCTGTTGGAGCCGTCGGGCAGCCTGTTTTTTTGAGTCGGCGGTTTCTATCTGGAGGCGCTGAATCTCGGCGACCAGTTGCTTAACCTGGACCGTGTCTTTCTCCGTGGGCGCGATGTCGGACGAGCCAGCGGCGCCGCGCGCGGTACTCTCGGGCGAGTTGTCGTCGCCGTGCGTCGCACGCTGCTGTAGATCCTGAATCTTCTTCTTCAGGATGTCATTCTCATCGGCCACGGACGCGAGCCGCGCAATCTCATCTTTGAGGTTCTGATTTTCGGCGGCGGCGGCTTGCAGATTGCGTATCTCGTCTTTCAGGTCAGCGCTGTCGGCAATCGCCGATTCCAGCCGTTCGATCTGCGCCTTCTGCTCGTCGTTCTCGGCAGCCACGACATTCAAGCGTCGAATTTCAGATCGCATCTGGTCGGCCTCGGCTACCGTGGTCTGCAGACGCGTCACTTCGGCCTTCAGCGCTTCGCTCTTCATGGCTCCAGCCTGCAACTCTTTGACTTGATCCTTTAGCGCTTCGCTGCCCTTGGTGGCTGCCTGGAGGCGCTGGTGAATCTCACTCAGCATTGCATCGCTTTTGGTCGCAGCGTCCTGCAGGCGGTGCATTTCGGCCTTCAGCGCTTCGTGACTGTCGGCGTTGCCCTTCAAACGCTCGACTTCAGCCTTGAGATTCTCGCGATCCGCGACCACGGTGCGCAAACGTTCCACGGCTTGTTTCAGTTTGTCGCGTTGAGCGACCACGGCCTGCGTTTTCATCAGTTCGGCCTTGAGCTTCCCCGCTTCTGCGCGGCGGAGCTGTTCTGCGTGTGCGGCCACTGACTGCATATTCTCCATCTGGATCCGTAGATTGACCGTCTCACCGGCCGCAGGCTCCAAACTGGCGACCTGTTGGCGCAGCTCCCCGACTTCTGTTGCATGCCGCTCCAGGTCCACGACTTGCTGGCGGAGCTTTTCGGCCTCTTCCGCTATGTCCTCGAGCTGTCTGATCTCGGTCTCGCGTTTGCTGACCACCGTTTTGAGCTCGCCGACCTTGATTTCCAGTTTGTCTTTTTCCGCCACGAGTTTGTTGGCTTCCGCGAACCGCTTTTGCAGGCGCTCGAATTCCACTTTGAGCGGTTCGTGGCTTGCGATTTCGCCCTCGAGACGCTTTACA
>JAPUGB010000156.1 GCA_027293165.1 Gammaproteobacteria bacterium | reverse complement strand
ACGGTTAACCTTTGCGAAGTTTCTATATCACCCGAATAGATGACGTTGGTGAATATGTCCGGACAAAGAAAGTCCTGCCAAAGCGTGGTCTTTTGTTGCGCTGCATGAGTCCGCTTTGGGTCGAAAGCGGACATCGCATCAAATTCACAAGTTCAAACTTAGCGCGACTTTTTTAAGTATATTCTATACATGATGGCGGGTCCGATTTGGGTCGTCAGCGGACAATAGGTGTCTATAGCCTGTAGTGCTTAACGCGCAGCTCCACGAGTCGGTCCAGGATAGTGGTCACGGGTGTTTTGTTCATCCGGCGATGGTGTCCAATTGCCCGCAAAGCTGAACCGTTCGGCATCATGATTCGGGCCTGAACAGCTGCTTGCTCTCTCTATATTCCTGTCATCCTGGTGACTTGCAATGTCAGGGTGATGCCGACACAGCAGGGGCCTGGTATATGATGGAGCACCGGGTTCCAAGACCAACCATCACCAGTGACCGGTTCAATTCAATGGGTCTGGAAGGCGTTCGCCGATCTGAATCCGAAAGAAGTCGAGGCAATCTTCCAACTACGCCAGGCCGTCTTTGTGGTTGAACAAAACTGCCCCTATCTCGACGTGGACGGTCTGGACGACCAGGCCCTGCACCTGATGGGCTGGAGCGACGAGGGGCTGGCGGCGACCCTCCGACTGTTCCCCGCCTTCGAGCCCTACGGCGGTCGCGTATCCATTGGCCGGGTTTGTTCCCGTCCGGATGCGCGCAAATCCGGGATGGGCCGTGAACTCATGCAACAGGGCATCGACCTGATCGACAAGCGCTATGGGGAAAAGGAAACTCAAATCGGCGCACAGCATTACCTGAAAGATTTCTATGCAAGCTTCGACTTCAGCCAGTGCTCGGAACCCTACATGGAAGACGGTATTGAACACATTCTGATGTTGCGCGCAGCGGCGGCGCGCAGGTGAATCCCTCGCCGCCTATATGCAGTGGCCCAACAGCCGGGCGCCCGGCTCCGTGTCGTGAACTTTGAAGTGCCAAACGGAGGGTTCGTGCGCGAGGTGGCTGCTAGATTGTTCCTTCTTCTTTCAGGGCGGCCATTTCAGCCGTGCTCATGCCCAACAACTGACCGTATATCTCGTCGTTATGCGAACCGACTTCCGGCCCAGCCCAAATGGTTTGACCAGGCGTTTCGCTCAGCTTCGGCACGATCGCGGGTATTGTCAGCGGGCGCCCATTGACATCGACCGTTTCGAACAATCCCCGCGCATGGAAATGTGCGTCCTTGAACATGTCAGCGACGCTGTAAATCGGCCCCGAGGGCACTTCGGCTTCCTCCAACTGTTCAAGAACCTGATCCGCCGTCAAGGAACGTGTCCACTGGAGAATCGCTTCGTCAAGTTCGGCTTCATGTTCAACCCGGCCCGCATTATCGGCAAAGCGGGAATCCTCCGCCATTTCCGGGCGCCCCATTGCGCGCATCAGCCGTTGGAAAATCGTGTCGCCGTTTCCACCGATGATGACGTGCTTGTCGTCTGCGCACAGATAGGTGTTGGTCGGAACGATACCAGTCAGCGTTGAGCCGGACGGCTGGCGAACCTCGCCGAGGCGGTCGTATTCCGGAACGATCGATTCCAGCATATTGAATACGGCTTCGTAGATGGCCACGTCGATGACCTGCCCGCGATGCTCCGGGTCCTTAAGCTTGCTGATACAGGCCATCAGAATTCCGAGGGCGGCGTGCATGGCTGCCAGCGTGTCGCCCATGCTCAGGTTCGGTCGCACCGGCGGCCGATCTGCATAACCGTTGATGTAGCGGAATCCGCCAACCCCTTCGCAGACCGATGCGAAACCCGGCCGGGATGCATAGGGGCCGTCCTTGCCGTATCCGGATATGCGTGCATAGATCAGGCCGGGATTGTCGGCCAGCAGTTCGTCCGGGCCCAGGCCCCAGCGTTCCATCGAACCGGGCCTGAAATTCTCGATCAGCACGTCGGATTCGTTGGCGAGCCGACGCACGATCTCACGGCCTTGCTCGGTGCGCAGATTGGCTGTCACGCACTTCTTGTTGCGGGCGACGCTGCGCCACCACAGCGACGTGCCTTCATCGAGCAACCGCCAGGTGCGGAGTGGATCGCCTTCGCCGGGGCGTTCGACCTTGATGACTTCGGCACCGTAGTAGCCCAGCAGGCAACCCGTGAACGGTCCGGCGATCAGTTGGCCGACTTCTAAGACGCGTATGCCCACCAGCGGGCCTGGGTGTTGTGATTTATCAGTCATTTCTTATTGTTATGCTTGAATCTCGTACTTGATTCTAATCTATTGAGTGCCCGTTTAACTAGCGCCGGAGCTTCGATTGCGTCTAATCCGCCGCCCGGGTCGTCCGCTGCCCGGCTGAATCGAAATATGTCAGGAAAAACTGCGCGACTTCGCCGGTTGCCAGGTCCGCCTCGGGCAGGTCCGGATGATCATGCCAGCCGTGCCACATGCCCTCCCAGACGTCCAGCGTAACGTTGGCGCCGTCGCGACGCGCGCGCCGGGCCAGGCGCACCGAGTCACTGAGCAACTTTTCCCGGGTACCCACCTGGATCAGCAGGGGCGGAAAGCCATGATAATCGGCATACACCGGCGATATCAGCGGATGATTCAGCGGTTCGCCGCCCGCATACAGCGCGTAGCGGCCGCCCCCGGCGCTGCGCAGCACCGGGTCGAATTCGGCCAGCGTGGCACGCGTATCGCCGCGCCCGGCGATGTCCGTCAGCGGTGACAACACGGCCACCGATGCCGGTAACGGCGTGCCCTGATCACGCAGGTGCAAAGTCAACGCAAGCGCCAGACCACCGCCGGCAGAATCGCCATAGACCGCTATATCGCCGCCCCGGTATCCGTTATCGAGAAGCCACCCATAGGCCGTAGCCGCATCGTCTAAAGCGGCGGGGAAGGGGTGCTCAGGGGCCAGGCGGTATTCGACTGACAGGACCGGAATTCCGGCCGCGGAGCCGATCCGCAGCGCGCTGCCGAGATTGGTTTCGGCCGAACCCAGTATGTAACCGCCGCCGTGCAGATACACGATGACCTTATCGGCCCGGCGAGTTTGGGGTGTCTTGACCCAGAATCCCGGCACGCCGCCCAGATCCTGAGCGACCAGTTCAAAATCCGTTGAGATGTCTTCGGCAAACCCGCGGAACATGCGCCCGAGCATATTGCGGATTCGTTCCAGTCTCTCCGGATCCGCCGCATCGCTGGCCGGTACCGTACCGGTTCGCGCCCGGGCGTAGAACGCCTGCGCCTGCTCGCTGACGGTCGCAGGAATCAGTTGCTGCTCCTGCTCGTCCGTCGTCTGGGCTCGCATAGGCGTCCAGGCGCCGGTCAACGCAACCAGCGCCAGCAGCAGGCAATTGCGGCTAAGTCTCTGCTTGGGATTCATCATGGTGTATCGATTCCATTGTTGTAGCTGCGCCGGCCGGCCACGCGCATTGATGTTACGCAAGCCTACCATCGGTTGAACCGCGATGCGTTTGGCGTCCGCCCTCGCGGCGGAATAATGCTACGGTTGCCGCAACCCGAATAACTACTTGCATTATCGATTCGCGAAGTCACCAGAAACGAATCGGGGGGAAGGATGACAGAGCCCACTGAATGGTCGTGGTGCCCACGTCAGGCCCGTCGCGACCTGCTGAAATTCCTGTTGAGCTCGCCTCTGCTGGGCACGGCCAT
>JAPUGB010000155.1 GCA_027293165.1 Gammaproteobacteria bacterium | reverse complement strand
GGGCCAAGCATCGCATTCCCGACGTGCACATGCAGATTTACCGACCGGTATTTGAGCAATACCGCGAACGCTATGATCACAGTTCCTACGTCGAGTATCTGCCGAAAGATAAACGGGACGCATTCCGCTACTTCACTGAGAACTCGCGCTGGACCCACAATTGGTAGGCCCCGTTATGCCGCAGCCGGGTTTTCCGCGTCCAGCCAGGTCATGAACAACTTGTAACCGACAGCAAGTACGACCGCGCCGATAAACAGACCGACGATACCCGTGGCCAGCATGCCGCCAATGGTGCCAACCAGGATAATGGCCATCGGTACGTCAAGCCCGCGGCCCATCAGCAGCGGTTTCAGGACATTATCAATCGTGCTGACGAATACGCCATAGATTAAAAACAGCACCGCCGGCACTGTATCTGCGGTGGTAAACATGTAAATGATCGCGCCGATCATGATGGGTGCGACGCCGATCTGCATGATTGCCAGCAGCAGGGCCAGGAAGGTCCAGAGGCCGGCCCAGGGGACGCCGGCAATGCCCAGTCCTAGACCCACCAACAGCATCTGGATAAAGGCAACGCCGATAACTCCACGGGCCACACCGCGTACCGTGGCCTCGGCCAGATCGACAATTGCGGAGCCGCGGTCCCCGGAGAGCCGAATGGCAAACTTTTGAGCGAAACCGTGACCCGCGGCCGAATGGGCAATCAGGATGCCGCTGACGATGATCGATAACACGAACTGCAGGACCCCGAGGCCGGTACCGGCCGCGACGGTTAACAACCAGCTGGCGATTGCCTCAATCTGAGGCTTCAGCTCTATCAGCGCCGCGTCCATATTCGTCGATGCCAGGTCCCAGAGCTGGTACAGCGAGGGTCCGATAAAAGGCCAGCCGGCAACGCTTTCCGGAGGCGGTGGAACCTCAAATGGGCCGGCATCCAATGTTTCCGACAGCAGCTGCAAATTGTCGAGGAGTGCTGCGGTCAGCAAGACCGTAGGCCAAACCAGCACGACGAGCATGACCACCGTGAGCAGGCTGGCCGAAAGCCCGTTGCGCCCTCCAAGCAGCGTCAGCAACGCACGATGAATAGGGAAAATCGCGATGGCGATGATAACCCCCCAGACGATCGGTCCGATGAAAGGCCGGGTAATCTGGAAACACCAGGCTACCAGCACCAGCAGCACGCCAATGCGGATGGTGGCCTCGACGGCGTTTCGCGTGAACTGCTGGGTCGATATCGAAGTCGGATTCTCGCTCATTATTATTCTCCCGAGAGACGCTTTGGGGGCTGGGTCGACGAGCCATTTGCTGCAGTTGTTATGTCAACTTCGGAACTGTTTGTCCGGACTACTGTGTATTCTGACCCAGCACAGCCCAGCAAGGATAGAACAATGAAGAATGAAATGGAGCTGTCGGGCCTGTACGTCGAGCCGGGCGTCACCGAAGCAGTCAAAAGACTCGCAGAACTGGAGAGCGGCTGGATCTCTGCCAATGTAGAAAAAGACGCAGCCTGGGAGCAACTTCGCGGTCAGGCCTACGACCCCAGTACGGTGGATCGCTTCAACGCCAAATCGGACCTTTGTTCCATGCTGGCACACAAAATCATTCAACATAAGCGGCATTATCAGATCTAGTGATCTGATCGCGCATCGTCGCGATACCCCCGCCGTATCTGGAGCCAAACTCGTTGCCTATGAAAACGGCAGCGAAACTGTGACGCAGTTCCGTTGTTATGTAATCGTTTCACGGGAAACCAACCGAGGTGGTACAAGGCGCTTTCGCGAGCAAAGCATGGTGCCACCATCAACTGTGAGGGCGGGCCTAGCCCTTCAGTTCAGATGGAATAACAGCGAAGCCCAATAGCTTTCCCACTCCGCTTTGATGTCGTTCTCCAACCGGATCATGTGCACGGCCTTGATCAGCCAGGTGCCTGGGCGGTCCAGCACCACGGTCGCGCGGCCATCAGCATCGGTGCGGCGATCCACCGTTTCATCCGGCTCGTCTTTGCTGACGGCACGCACGAGCACCCCGGAAATCGGCTCCCCTAAATACAGGAGCCGCAGGCTCAGTTCCTCACCGGCAGAGAGCGCGGACGGGTCGGCCTCGGGCAGCAATTCCAGCGTGTAGCCGAGCCGGGTGCTGAATAGCTCGTCGCTTCTGGCAGGAGCGGCTTCGAGCAGCAGTTTTGAGCAGCGAATAAAGTATTCACGCGCCGGCTCATCTTGTTCCCCGCGCGTCCGGCGCTGTTCGGCGATGTAATCGAGGCCTTCATCATCGAGGTACTGCAAGAATTTTCGGGGCTCCATTTGGACATAATCGCGATTGCTCTGGTAGCCGACCAGCGTCGTTCCAGATTCGACGACCAGCACCGCGGCGGGATCATCGCCCATCACCGACTGAATGACCTTGCGGCCCGTCTGATCGGTCGTCGAAAAGTCGGCGATCAAAGGGGTCAGGTAGGGCAGGGAGTTGCCTTTCATGCTGACGCCCTGGCGTAAAGTCAATGCGACAGCATCACCGGCCCGCAAGTCAAACCGGTCGGGATCAATCCAGAAATCGTGGGCTAGTGAAATGCACGGCAGCCAATTCAGAGTAATGAGCAGCAAAGCCGCGAAAAAGTTAGCGGTGCGCGGTCGCATGGCATAACGTGCTTGGTTCCGGGGCGTGGATCAATCATCATAGCCGAAATCATCATGAGACGATCCATAGTCCTTGCACTGTTCCTAAGCCTCACGCTGGTTGCCCACGCAGCGAATGCCCACACGCTCAGTCCTACGGTAGTTACGATTACCTTTAATCAGGACGCGACCTTTGATATCGAAATCACCATCAATGCCGAAGCGCTGCTTGCCGAGATTGGATCTCAGCATAAGGACACCAACGACTCGCCCAACGCGCCCACATATGACCGGCTCCGACAACTGGAGCCGGAAGAATTTCGATCTGAATTCGAGCGCTTCGTACCGGACATGCTCGAGCGGTTGGACGCACGCGTTGACAACGTCAGGATCCCGCTGGCGTTTAAGCTGATCGAGATTCCCGCCGTCGGCGACGTTGGTTTGGAGCGCTATTCGTTCATTGACTTGTCCGGAGAGATTCCTGCCGGCGCCGGGCAGTTCGTCTGGCGTTATCCGGAAGAATACGGCAGCAATGTGCTGCGCCTGCGCATGGCAGAAGCCGACGAAATGCGAACAGCATGGCTGCAGCCGGGCGAGATCAGCGAACCGTTTGCATTGACCGGCGAACTGGCACCGCGTTCCCGACGCGAGGTAGCCGTCGACTATACGCTTCTCGGGTTCACCCACATTCTGCCGCTGGGGCTGGACCATATTCTCTTTGTGCTCGGCATTTTTCTGCTGAGTCTGCAGCTGGCGCCGATACTGTGGCAGGTCACTGCGTTCACTGTGGCACACACCATCACCCTGGGCATGACAATTTATGGCCTGATCTCGCTGCCGCCGACAGTTGTCGAACCGTTGATTGCGGCGTCTATCGTCTATGTCGGAGTTGAAAATATCGTCATCGGACAGCTGAAGCCGTGGCGCGTTGCAATCGTGTTTTGCTTTGGCTTATTGCACGGTATGGGGTTTGCCGGCGTGCTGAGCAATATCGGTCTGCCGCGCTCGGAGTTCCTGACGGCGTTGCTGACATTTAATATAGGGGTGGAAATGGGCCAGCTC
>JAPUGB010000154.1 GCA_027293165.1 Gammaproteobacteria bacterium | reverse complement strand
TGCGCCACAATCGAACTTGAGTCCATACCGCCACTGAGGTTTGCGGCAATCGGAACGTCGGCACGCAGCCTGATATTAACTGCATCGCTGAGGTGCTCGCTGAACTCCTCGATTGCTCTGCTGAGCGGCAATTCGCTCTCCGAGCGGCGCACGGTATTCAGGTTCCAATATGTTTGCACCTTCTCCCGACCAGTCATCAGATCGATAACGGAAAAACTCGCCGGCGGTAGCATGTCGATCTCTTTCCACATGCAGTCTCGCAACGTATTGCGACGGTCATAGAGCAGGTAGAGTGCGGCTGCATCCCGATCTACGTAAAATGAATCGGGGTCGCGACCACTGGCGGCAAAAATCGCACGAATCTCCGAGGCAAACGCGATGGCGTGTTTATCCCGGTAAAGGTATAAGGGCTTTTTCCCGAACCGATCGCGACTGATGACCAGCTGCCAGTTCGACAGATCAACGAACGCCAAAGCCCAAAATCCGTTAAACCGCTCAAAACAGCCAACGCCCCAGGCGCGATAGGCGGCAACGACCACCTCTGTATCGGACTCAGACACGAACGGCCCATGACCAGCGGCCAGCAATTCCTTTCTCAGTTCAACGTAATTGTAAATCTCACCGTTGAAGACCAGCAGGAGCTTGGCCTGTTCGTCATACCAGGGCTGGTGACCGGCTACCGACGGGTCAATGATCGCAAAGCGCTGGTGACACAATCCGATCCGTGGGTTTGTGTCGAGCGCAGTTGCCAGGGGCGGTAACTGTTGGCGCAGGGCCGGCACGGTTTTCTCCCCAGAATAGACGCGTGCTTGCCGGTCATGACCGATCAAGGCAAACCCTTCGTCATCGGGGCCACGGTGCCGTAGTTTGTGGCTCATCGCCTCCAGGCGTGACGGCAGCCCTGAGTCGTCACCAAACGAAATTATTCCACCGATCCCACACATAAAACCTAGGTTCGCCAATCTCCGAATTCGCAGTCGAACGATCCGATATTTACCGTATATTTATCTGAGCGCATACCCTGAAGGTAACGGATCATCCCGGATCATTCACTGGGCAGCCGATCCGGGTCCGGTGCCACGCGACAGATTTTGACACCTCGATTGCCGCCGGTGAATAAACTGGCCACGGCGTCCGGCATTTTCTCCAGGCCTTGGTCGACGTCCTCGCTATTGAAAAGCCGGCCGTCCCGGTACCAGCCGGCGAGCGCCTGCTCCGCTTCAGCGTAACGGTCCCAGTAGTCGAACGATACGAATCCCTCCATGCGCGCGCGCTTGTACAGCAGGTGCCGGTAGTTGATCGGCCCGCTCAGGGGGTCGATGGTGTAATCGGTTGCGATGAATCCGCATATGACGACGCGGGCATGAAAAGCAAGATGCGTGAGAGCCGTATCGAGGATCTCTCCTCCGACACTATCGAAGATTAGGTCTATGCCATGTGGAAACAGCTCGGCTAAACGCTCGTCGACTGATTCGGTCCGGTAGTTGATCGCTGCGTCATAGCCGAGTTCATCGCACATCCACGCGCATTTTTCGTCGGTGCTCGCAGTTCCGGCGGTAATGTCCGCGCCATTGATCCCGGCCAGCTGTCCCGCGACCGACCCGACGCCGCCGGCACCGGCCGTGACCAGTACTCTATCGCCTTGTTTCAATGCGCCCACCTCGAGCAGTCCGAAGTAAGCAGTGACGCCGGCCTGCCCGAGAACACCCAGCTGTGTGGACAGTGGAAGGATTGGCCGCGTGATCTTCTTGGTACTGAATACGAATTCTTTACCGCGGGGCCGTTGCACAGAGTAGTCCTGCCAGCCGAGCGAGCCCAGGAATATATCGCCTTCCGAATACTCGGGATGGCGTGAAGCAACGATCTGACCCACGCCGCGACCGCGCATAACATCGCCGACTGCGACGCGCTCCAGCAATCGTTCTTTGCCCTTGTCGAGATAGCCGCGCTGCGCCGGACCCGGTGCCAAGCATATTGTCCTGACCAGAAACTCGCCGTCGGCCGGTTCGGAAATGGCTTCCTCACACCAGTCGAAAAGCTCTGCGCTGAACGGCTCCCCTGGATGAGAATGCCGTGCAACCCGCCAGCAACGGTTTCGGTCAGCGGTCACGCCTGCTTCCGTTTCGGCTGTTCAGAGGGCTGCCGATTGCATCAGAAGTGGACGATTGGCGGTGCGTCGGCAAATGACCAGACCTCGTACGGGACGACATTCATTGTGAATGGGTCGGAGAATAAGTGGTCTTCAAGCCAACGTCGCCGCATGCCGGCCTGATTCTCGATGTCCCGGTCGGTGAATGGTTCGTCCTTGCGGCGGTCGAGAACGTCCAGGTAGGCATTGACGAAGCGCGTGTGTGCGTCGGTGACAAACGCGAAGTTCTTCGCATCGATTTTGAGCATTGGGCGGACGTAGAAGGCCGCGCCAATGCAGGCAGCACGCAATTTGTCCTTGTGATAGTCCTTGTACAGCATCTGGCGAAAGCGCTCGGCGTCGTGGCCGTTTTCCTCCATCACTTGATCGACTGCCGCTTTCATATAGGCGACGTCCTCGTCGATCCAGGTGGCCGGCGTATAGTCCATGTAACCGGCAATTGCGCTGGTCCCATCCGTCAAATAGGCGAAATAAACCGTGGCATGCATCTGTCCAAGCAGCGGGGTTCGGGGATGGAAATCCATTTCAAAATACTGGCCCCAAATCATTTCCGGCACGTACGGCGGATCCGCTGTTTTGTTTCTATTGGTATACCAGCCGGCTTTCTCGATGACCTCTCCCCGCGCAACCGACACCTCGTGCAAGGCCTTGTCCTCGTCGAAAACCCTGGTTTCGGTCTCAAAGTTGCCGTTGAATCGCTCGATCGTGTCCAGGAAGAACTGCTGGCGGGTCTCCATCAGTGCGAGCATCTGTTCTGCGTGGGCGGACTGTTCGCCGCTCAAGCCGTCGATCATATTGTTCTCCCCCGTTGGTTCGATTGCCCCGCGGGCCGCCGCTGCGCCCAGACAACCGGTCCACATTCCCAGCCCGGTGCCGGTAGCGAGATGAATCAGGTCCCGGCGGTTCAGATGACGATGTGCTCTGCGGCTCACTTTCGGCCCCCGCTTTCGACCCGGCCCAAACTGGAGACCTGTATATACGTTGCGCCTATAGTGATTCATGCCCGATGACCACCAACGCTTTTCCGACGTTTTGGCCGCTCATCAAACGTGTGAATTGCGATCCCGCATGCTCCAGGCCGTCGACGCGGTCCTCGAGGTATTTAATCGTGCCATCCTTGATCCATGGCGCCATCATGTCAAAAAATTCCTGGCGCCGGTCTTCGAAGTCGTATACGACAAGTCCTTTTAAGACCGCACGCTTGAGTATCACGCTTGCGAGACTTAGCCCCACCGCCTGCGACGGATCGTTGTACTGGCTGATCAGGCCGCACAGGATCACGGTGCCGTAGTTTTTTAACACAGAGAGCGCTTCGGCCAGCATGTCGCCGCCGACATTGTCGTGGTAAATATCCGCTCCGTCCGGCAGCGCATCTTCGAGCGAGCCGGGATAGTGCCCGTCTTTGTAGTTGATGCAGGCGCTGAAGCCGAGTTCGTCGACGACCAGCCGGCACTTTTCATCGGAACCCGCTATCCCGATGGCTCGTGCGCCCTTGCGCATAGCAATCTGGCCGACCATCGAGCCGACCGGCCCGTGAGCGGCGGAGACCAACACCGTCTGTCCGGCCTGCACGTCGGCGAGTTCGATCATGCTTGCATACGCGGTCAATCCGGGCATGCCAAGCACGCCTACGTAGGTGGACAGCGGCGCCTGTTCTGGATCCACCGCAAAGGTCTGCGTTCCGTCGGATAGCGAATATTCCTGCCAGCCGCCGAAATGACGCACGTACTCGCCGTCGGTAAAGTCAGAGTGGCGGGATTGGACGACTTGCCCGACGATTTCACCGCCAGGCATCTCGCCCTCGCCAAGCGGGCCAGCTGCTCCGTGGCGGCCGGCGATCATCGATCGTTGATATGGGTCGAGCGACAGGTAGATATGCCGGATCAGCATTTCGCCCTCGCCCGGTTCGGGTATCGGTTCACTGATGGTTTTGAAATCTTCAGGCCGCGGATTGCCGTCTAATGGCGCGGTGAGGACAACTCGGTTGTTGTTCTGATGCATTTTCGTTGTCATATGGAATGGTCCTGGAGCGCCCGATAGGAATTATGTCAGTCCACGAAATGGAGTCGTTCGCAGGCCACAACGGGCGGTTGTTAATTAGACCAGTATTATAGAGCAGCCCGGACCGAGGCCCATTCGCATGACGGACGCGATCAAGCACATCACCATCGGCGTCGCGGATCTCAACGCCGCACTGAAACTGTGGACTGGACGGTTTGAGCTGGATGTCATCGCCCGCCAAACCGGTCCGGACACTGGACTGGGAATCCTTTGGGATATACCCGCTGACCAGATTGCCGACCAGGCCCTGGTTCGGACCCTCGGGGCTGACGTGGGCTGGCTGCACCTCGTCCAGTTTGACCGGCCCGATCCGCCGGTGCGCCGGGATGCCGCAACGATTGATCTGGGGCCAAAAAGCCTCGACGTTTTTTGCCGTGACATGCCGGCTCGCTACGCTGAACTGGAATCGGATGGCTACCGGTTTCGCTCTCCGATCAGCGAATACGAGGTGGGTGATCTGCAGGCGCGCGAGGTCCAGATGCCGGCCCATGACGACACCAACGTCGTGTTGATCGAGGTATTCGGTTGGGACGTCCGCCTGTCCGACGCCGGTTATGGGGGCGTAACTTCGTTTGTCGTGATCGTGCCCGACACCGAGGTCGAGGCCGTGTTTTACGCGGAATTGTTCGATCTGGATGAATTGATGCACCATCGGATTGCCGGGCCAGCAATTGAACAGGCGGTGGGTTTGCCGAAGGGCTCAGCACTGATCATGCGGTTGATGGGTCGGGAGACTGAGCGCTTCGGGCGTATGGAACTCATTCAGTACGAGGGTTTGACCGGGACCGACCGATTCCCGCTGGCGAAGGCCCCAGCGCTGGGCACACTGCATTGCCGGTTCCAGGTCGACTCTGTGGAGGCTTTCGTCGAACGCGCTGGACAGGCCGGCGCGGCGGTTCGACACTACGGCTCAATTCAAACCCTCTTCGGCCCGGGCCGGGCAGCAGCGGCCTATTCGCCGGCCGGTCTGCGCGTCGAGGTTTTCGAACCGAGCGCCAAATGAATGGAATGATGAACTCGCTGAGAGTTTGTCGATCGCCGAATGTGAGGGAGCGTATTGGATGAAAACGGTTGTCATCACCGGCAGTACACGGGGCATTGGTCTGGCTCTGGCCAAGGAGTTCGCGCGGCGCGGACACCGGGTCATTGTCAGCGGTCGAACGGAAGGGGCCTGCAAGCGGGCTATCGATTCGCTCGGGTCAGCTGGCATCGTCGACCGCGTCAAGGGCATTCCCTGTGACGTGCAGGAATTGTCGGAACTCCGCCAACTGTGGAACCGGGCCTCGGTGGATAATGGGCCGATCGATATCTGGATCAACAACGCCGGACAATCGCACGGCACACACCTGCTTTGGCACCAATCGCCGGAGCGCATCAAAGAGGTGATCGGCACGAACCTGATCGGGTTGATGCAGGGCTGCCATGTCGCGGTCAACGGGATGCTGGAGCAGGGATACGGTGCGATTTACAACCTCAGCGGTTTCGGGCGCACTG
>JAPUGB010000153.1 GCA_027293165.1 Gammaproteobacteria bacterium | reverse complement strand
CGCGCATCGAAGATCTACCGAAGGTTCAACGGCAAATCGAAGCGTTGATGCAGAAAACCGCCGCACTGGCCAACGAGGCTCTAAAAGAGTAGGAACAAAGATGCGTGGCAGACTTTTTCGATTGTTGGTTTGCGGTGCGTGTCTGGGTGCGCTGGCACCGCTGCCGGAACTCCGGGCGGATAACGGCGGGGATCAGGCCGCAGCGGAAAGATGCAAGACGGCGGCGCAGACGTTACTGGCAACTCTGACGCCGGAACTCAAGCCGGCCGTAGCTTTGCCGTTCGATGACAAACGCACGGCCTGGTCCTACTTCCCCAACATTCCCCACCTGGTCCAACGGGAAGAAGGTGCTCCGCTCGAGGAGCTGACGCAGGACCAGCGCATCACCGCTCATCAACTGATGGAATGCGGATTGAGCAGCCAGGGATACCAGAAAGTAACCGCGATAATGCGGCTCGGCGACCCGGTAATTCGCGGCCCGGCAGAGGGCAGACCCATCGGGCCGACTTTTTTCTGGTTGGCGGTCGTCGGCGATCCTGCGACCGATGAGCCGTGGGGATGGCAACTGGAAGGACATCATTTGGCGCTGAATTTCACCGTGGTCGACGGCAAGGTATCTTTTACGCCGATGTTTCTGGGCGCCGACCCGGCGCGAGTCCCCAGCGGCCCGTATGCTGGTTGGCGGGTGCTCGGAAACGAAGTCGACAAAGCATTTGCATTGCTGAACTCATTGACCCCGGCGCAGCGCAGCCAAGCCATACTGGCAGATGAAATGCCCGAGCGCTTTTTCACCCAACCTGGCCGCGCTGATGCGCTGAAAGCATATGCCGGCCTGCCAGGATCAGAGCTGATGGACGTTCAACGGCAGCTCCTGTGGTTGCTCATCCAAGAGTATGTGCTGAACGTTGAAGACAGGCTTGCGCGTCAGCATCTGGAATCCATCCGTAGTGCCGAACTGAACAATGTATATTTTGCGTGGATGGGCCCGACCACGCCTGGCGGCGGAATTTATTACCGAATTCACGGGCCTTCGATTCTGATCGAATTCACGCACGCCAGGAACCAGGGAAGCGGGGCACCGGACCCCAATCACGTCCACACGGTGTTCCGCGATCCCGGGAATGACTTCGGCCAAGACTGGTTGCGTATTCATTACGAGACCAGCCCCGACCACCAAAATCAAGGGAAATAGCCTTTCAATTCATAATCCAGGCGCATGCAATCCAGGCTAGGCAGCGCAGTCGAAGGCAAGCGTGAGTGACTTGCTCTTTTCGACCCGGGGCCGGATCACCCGGTCGACATACTGGCTGAAATTTGTCTTGCCCTACTTTGCAATTTTTGTCTTGATTTCCTATATCGATCTCACGACCGGCACCTATTACGACGAACTGGAGGTTGGTCTGTTATCCCTGCTGTTTGCACTGGCGGCGCTATATCCCTGGATCGCTGTCGGAGTAAAGAGGTGCCATGATCGCAATCGTACCGGCTGGTTCTTGCTGATCGGTTTGATTCCGCTCGTGAGTATCTGGCTCGTAGTTGAACTGGGCTTTTTACGCGGCACCGTCGGTCCGAACCGGTTCGGCCCGGACCCACTGGCCGGTTCGGGGACAGGCACCGCCCGTATAAGCGGCGAACCGTGAGCCGCATCACATTGCCCCTCCACAGACGACTGATACAGTTTCGACAAGCAGCGGCACCGACCCACGGAGATGCGCCATGCAACCGAAACTGTTGTTCACACTGTCTGCGAGCATCCTGCTGATCAGCGGGTGCGCGACGATGGGCAAGGACGAGTGCCTGACCAGTAACTGGCGCTCGATTGGCTACGAGGACGGAGCCAGGGGATATCCTCCGGAACGTATCGGCAATCACCGCAAAGCCTGCGCTAAACATTCCGTATCCCCTGATCTGCAGGCCTACCAGGCGGGCCGCGCCGAGGGCTTGCAGGCATTCTGCCAACCCCACAAGGGCTTCCAGCTTGGATCGCGCGGCGGTAATTATGCCGGCGTATGCCCGGCCGAACTCGCACCCGATTTCGTCGAGGCCTACCGCGTCGGCCGCGTACTGTACGGCATGGAATCCAGCGTACGTTCCGCTGCCAGCCAAATCAGCGCGAAAGAGCGCCGGCTGGACCAGATCCCCGAAAACATTCTCGAACGCGAAGCCAAGCTGATCCAGGATGGTTTAACCGTAGAACAACGCGTGCTACTGCTGGCCGAAATCAAGGATCTCGCCGAAGAGGCTGGACGGCTCGAGCAGGAAGTCAAAACCCTTATTGCCGACAAGACTCGTCGCGAGGATCAGTTGGCCGATTATCGTGCGTCGCTCGATACCTATTATTGAGCGGCTGCAGCGGCGCGATCGATTACTTCATGCTGTCGGGCACGAGCTCTTCGGGAACAAAGATCGGCTTATCGCTCGGCCAGTGTTCCATTAATTCAGGGTAGTAACCTTCCGGGTAATAGTCAGCCGGGTCAATCTCGGCGTCACGGATGAACTGGCTCTGCAGGTCTTCGCGCCGGTATTTCGGTACCGGGACAATCAAGCCACCGTACTGTTCGATCGAATTCACCGCACTTGGCGCCTTAACGTTCGGGTAGTCTGGTATCACCCCGTCCCGCACCCAGATCTGATCCTTGGTTACGTTGACGACGACCATGTCCGGCGCTCCGAAGTGGAACGGGCCTTTCCAGTGCTCGCGCACCTCGGCTATGGTCTCAGCGTTGATGTACGGATCAAACGGCATGTGCGTTGTCATCGCGAGCCTGGGCTGCACCTTGTTGAAAATATAGCCGGCGGCATACGCCGGCGTGTGGTGGGTATCCATCGTGTAGCGGCCAACGAACGGCGGCACGCCCTGGACGCCTGAACTGATGGCGATAACCTCGGGCTGGGTCTCCGAGATCATGATATCGACGCCCTTGCAGTACTTGATATCCAGCGTGTTCGGCCGTGTATCGCCGGTGTAACACAAACTCAAACCGTTCCAGTCCAACCGGTAACCGGTCGCGCCGTCTTTTGCATGTGACGCCGGCCAATGAATCACCGTCGCGCCGTTCTTGTCATAGGCAATACCGCCGGCGTCCATGAAATCGAACTCGTTGACCTCGATTTCCCAGCTGGTTGGAAAAACACTGAATGCCTCCCTATGCCAGTGCATCATCATTTTCATGCCTTCGACCATGTAGGTCACGCCGTCGCGGTGCGTGCGTCCGGACGGCCCGGTAATCCGTAACGGTTCGTGCCAGCGGCCCGCCCAGGCGCCGAAAGCGTACACCCACGGGATGGAGCCGAAGTGGTCGACGTGTAAGTGGGTCAGGAAAATGTCGTTGAGCTTGTTGATCGGAATCTGCGCCGCTGTATAGTTTGAAACCGCACCTTCGCCCATGTCGAAAATGAACGTATCACCGTTACCGAGTTCGATATAAATCGACGTGTTCATCTGGCCAGGCCGCAGCATCGGCGCCGTACCCATGAAGGTGATTCGCATTTCCTCCGGCTGAACTTCTTCTGTGCCCGGAAACCAGTTGGCCGCGCTCTTCAGCCACGGCTGCGGCTCGATACCCTCAAACAACAGGCCTTCCTTCCAGCGACCCATTGGCACCCCGCCGGTCGCGACAACGTCCCGGACGACATCCTCGGATGCAAAATCCTCGGGCCCATAATTGGCGTATTTGCCGGCTTGCGTCGTCCCGCGCTCCGCGGTTGGCGTCGCCGCCGGTTGCACCGGCGCGGCCGGCTGCTGGGCCTGGTCGCAGGCCGTCAGTAACAATCCGGCGGTCAAAAACACACCCGCGTTAGCCAGCAGACCGAAATGAGCGCTTTGAAATTTTGCCATGTTGAATTCCTGTGACGTTTGACCAGCATTCAGGCAGGTGACTTCGCCCGCGACATCAGAAAATAACCCGCCCCCGCCTGGTCGCCGTTGGAGGTGGTGACATGTACGGACAGGGATTATCGGTAAGCTAACGATGCAAAGCAATTACGACCGGCAACGCACGGCGATGCGTCGAACCAGGCTGACAGCTACCGCGCAAATGCTCCGGCGCTACGCTAGCGCTAAGGCGCTCTGCGCATTCACCCGGCATCTGCAGCCAATAATCCATCGCTCGTTACCGGCCCGTCGCCGGGCGCGGGTGACCCAAGGGCCGCCATGCTTAAATGCCCGTCGCCGTCCCAGGCTACGGGGCGATCGTCGCCGGCGTGGGTTGAAATCCCGGTCAAGCCAGCCGGCGCCGAAGCGAGGA
>JAPUGB010000152.1 GCA_027293165.1 Gammaproteobacteria bacterium | reverse complement strand
CGGCTCTTGCTACAATAACCGGCCATTCTCAGGAGACACTTCATGTCCGAGTATCGGGCCCCGGTCAGGGAGATGCTGTTCGTTATCAACGAATTGGCCGGGTTGGAAGAACTGGGCAGGTTGAGCGGATTCGAGGAAGCCACCCCGGATCTGGTAGAGGCTATTTTGGAGGAAGCCGCCCAGCTGGCCGGCGAAGTCATTGCTCCAACCAACCGGATCGGTGATGCGACAGGCACGCGGGTCGAGGATGGCCAGGTTCGAGTCGCGCCCGAATTTTCCGACGCTTACCGCCAGTACGTCGAGGGTGGCTGGGCCGGCTTGGCCGGTAATCCGGAGCACGGTGGCCAGGGGCTGCCGTTCCTGATCAATATTGCCGTCGAGGAAATGTGGCAATCCGCCAATCTCGCGTGGTCACTATGCCCGCTACTGACCCAGGGCGCTGCACACGCGTTGGAAGTGCACGGCTCTGATGAACTGCGAACCGAGTATTCGCCCAAGCTGACCAGTGGTGAATGGACCGGGACGATGAATTTGTCAGAGCCACAGGCCGGCTCGGATCTTGCGGCGATTCGTACGCAGGCGGTTCCTGAGGGCGACCATTACCGAATTTCGGGGCAGAAGATATTCATCACTTATGGTGATCACGACATGACGGACAACGTGATTCACCTCGTGTTGGCGCGAACCAAGGACGCGCCCGAGGGGGGCAACGGTTTGTCGCTGTTCCTGGTGCCGAAGCGCCTGCCGGACGCAGACGGAAATGCAGGGGACTTAAATGGCGTGAAACCGATTTCCGTCGAACATAAGCTCGGGATCAACGGCAGCCCGACCTGCGTGTTGAGTTTTGAAAATGCCGTCGGATTTCTGCTCGGCGCAGAACACAATGGCCTGGCTTGCATGTTCACGATGATGAACCACGCACGCCTCAATGTCGGGCTGGAAGGAGTCTCGATCGCAGTGCGCGCCTACCAGCAGGCTCTTGCGCACGCACGCGACCGGGTGCAGGGCAGCGCACTTGGGCACGAAGGCCGGGTCACGATCATCCATCATCCTGATGTGCGGCGCATGCTGATGACGATAAAGGCCGAGATAGAAGCCATGCGCGCTGTCGCCTATGTTACAGCTGCAGAGCTTGACCGGGCGGGGCATGAGCTGGATCCGCAGGTACGAGCAGCCTATCAGGCCCGGGTCGAACTTATGACGCCGGTCGTGAAAGGCTGGATTACCGAGAGCGGGCAGCATTTGACATCAATTGCGTTACAGATTCACGGCGGCACCGGTTACATCGAGGAAGCTGGCGCTGCACAGCATTATCGCGACGCCCGGATTGCGACGATTTACGAAGGCACGACCGGGATCCAGGCCAACGATCTGGTCGGGCGCAAGATCATACGCGATGGCGGCGCGGCACTTACCTCTCTCTTGGATGAGATGGGCCAATTCGGTGAGCAGTGGAATCCAAGCGATGGGCTCGCATCGGTGCGGGATGCATATGTGGGTGCCGTTAACGATCTGCGTGAGTCGGCGGCCTGGCTGCTCGCGAACTATAAACGGGATGCGACGATCGCCGGTTCGGTTTCATTCCACTTGCTGATGCAAATGGGCCTGGTCACGGGAGCCTGGCAGATGAGCCGGGCCGCTATTTGTGCCGCGGACAAATTAGCGAAGGGCGGGCAGGACGAAGAGTTTTATGGTGCTAAGTTGGTGACGGCCCGGTTCTACACCGAGCAAATCCTGCCGAGGGCCAACGCGCACGGCAGCGCGATTCGTTCAGGCGGGGAAACGACTATGGCCTTGGGCGAGGAGCAGTTCTAGGGGCATAGTCTGCGGCACGGGCACCGGTTGGTTTGTGGTCGCTGCGCAAGCGCTCATACATAGGCGGGCCCGATCGGGCCAAAAAACGCCAGCAAGGTCAGGTCCTCTTCGATATCGAAAAATGAGTGGTCAGCGGTGGCCTGCACATACAGGATCGATCCGGGGCCAACTTCCTGTTCCTGCTCGGCGACCCTGAGGCGTGCTTTGCCCTCAATGACTAAATAGATTTCGTCCTCGAGGTGCGGGGCCTGCATATCCTTGGCGCCTGCTGGAAGGTGGTACACCCCTGAACTGAGGCCCGGCATTCGGAGGTACTCGAAATAGCAGGGTTCATCGCCGCCGATACGCTCGAGTAGTTCCGGCAGGTAGAATACCTTCCACGCACTGTCAGACATGTTTCTGTCCTGTTGTTATTGCTGTGCCAATCATCGTTGCTGGCACGATCCGGTGCAAGTCCGCCAAGCTCCGGCCAGCCGATGGTCCAGCCTGACGAATCCGCGCCAATCCGGGTTACCATTTCGCCACATAAGACACCTAGCGGGAGAATGACCGAATGCGCTTCAGTACCAAGCAGATCCACGCCGGAGTGGAGCCGGACCCGCTTACGGGTTCCATCCTAACGCCAATTTACCAGACGACGACCTTTGTCCAGGACTCCGTCGATGAGTATCTGGCGAAAGGCTACTCGTATTCAAGATCGGCGAATCCGACGGTTCGCGCGCTCGAGAAAAAGTTGACCAGCCTTGAGGATGGAAGTGACTGCACCTGTTTCGCAACGGGCATGGCCGCGATTAACGCCGTGTTGTTGGCGTTCCTGAATGCCGGCGAGCACGCAATCGTTTCCGATGTCGCCTATGGGGGAACCTATCGATTGTGCACGAAGGTGTTTACGCGTTTTGGCGTCGAATTCACCTTTGCAGACACGTCCGACCCTGACGCGGTGCAGAGCAGCATCAGGGCGAACACACGCTTGATTCTGACCGAGACTCCCGCTAATCCGACGCTGAAGCTGACAGATATTGCTGCAATTTCTGCAATCGCCAAAGACCACAATATTCCGCATGCGGTGGACAATACTTTCCTGACACCCTATTTTCAGCGGCCGTTGGAACTCGGAGCGGATCTGGTCGTCCACAGCACGACCAAGTATTTCGACGGCCACAACGCCACGGTCGGGGGAGCAGTCGTCAGCCGGACGGCCGAACTGGATGAGGCCACGCGTTTCATACAGAATTCAACCGGCACGATCATGTCACCGCAGGTCGCCTGGCTGACTCTGCAGGGGTGTAAAACCCTGTCGGTGCGGATGGAGAAACAATCGGCCAATGCCGCAGCGATCGCCAAATTCCTGGAGGGGCACCCGATGGTCGAACGCGTGTGCTACCCGGGGCTCGAATCTTTCCCGCAACACGAACTGGCCAGTTCACAGGCCAGTGGCTACGGTGCCATGGTGTGGTTCGAGGTTGTCGGTGGGCTGGCGGCCGGCAAGGCCCTGATGGATTCAGTCGAAATCTGGACGCTCGCAGAGAATCTGGGTGCAGTGGAATCGTTGATTACGCATCCGGTCACAATGACCCATGCAGACGTCGAAGAGGCTGAGCGGCGACGGGTAGGCATCAGCGACAGCCTGGTGCGATTGTCTGTTGGGCTGGAAGACGTGGACGATCTTATCGCCGCGTTGGCCGCCGCGTTGGACGACGCCTGAGCTGACATCATCGCCTTTTCTGTCGAGCGGCATTCGACATAATTTCCCTTCCGTTTGACGGAATCGCGAAAAAGGCTCTCGAGCACGAGCAAAACGGTGATTCTGGTCAACGCGTAACTTCTCCAATTCATTGAATATGGTCGATGCAGGAGGCTTACATGCCAGCCATTGAATCGAGGCGAATATGTTTAAGCATCCAACAACGACAGGCTTGCGCGGACCGTTCATGGGAACGCTGTTGTGCCTGATGCTGGCGCCGCTGTCGGTACGCGCAGATCCTCCGGCCGCCGCCACTGTAGGCGCGGACGCATTGACCGTTTCTGCCAAGTCAGATTCTGCGCTACCGCAGACTACGGGCACTGACTACAGTGTGCTCGAGATAAGCTTTATCTCCGATGACCAGCATTTGTTGGATCTTCGATCAAGCGTACGGCAGGAATTTCCGGACATTTCTGTTGCGGCGGCATACTCCAAATATCCACGGATTCACGGCAGCGGTGGTTCTGACCAGCTGCAAGCAGTGACAAGGAATAAGATTCGCGTACGTCAGAAAGTCGTGGACTGGGTCAAAGCCAGATCACCCGCGGCGGGCGCTGTGACCCACCTGTTGGTTGCCAAACCCGACAATGGGTGGCACCTGGCTATCGATCCCGGCGATGAAGTTACGCTCGAGTGGAATGTCACATTTTAACCTGTAACGCTCATTCCCTAGGCTCGATCGGCCAGAATTTGATCTAGAAATTCACCGGAGACACGCGGCCATTCAAGCTTGAGCCACGGTGTAAAAGCATCGGCGCTGGCTGCAATCTCGGCCGTCAGTGTGTCCGGTTGTACGTAGCGCCAGTCAGCAATTTCGTCGGGATCGATTTCGACCTCGCCCGCCAGAGGTCCGGCCAACACCCAACAGTACTCATGTTCGGAACCCGCGTTGCCAAACGAAGCTTGGTAGATAAACTTGTACAGGTAAACCGGATCGCAAGTTGCACCGAGTTCTTCATGCACTCGTCGGCGCGCTGCCGCCTCGACCGATTCGCCTCGCCGGGGGTGGCTGCAGCAGCTGTTGGACCAGTGTAACGGCCACAACGGCTTTGCGTCGCTACGCTGTTGCAGTAGCAGATGTCCATCCGCGTTGAACAGAAATACGGAGAAAGCCCGGTGCAACAATCCAGCGCCTTCGTGGCAGGCTGTTTTTGATCGGTAGCCGATTTCCTGGTCTTGGTCGTCAACCAGAATCAGAGCTTGGGTCGGATCGTCTCGGGCGGACGCTGCGCTACTCACGCTGTCCCACCGACACGGATTGGTATGGTCTGGAAACCATGTTGTTCGAGCGCCGCCTGAACATCATCGGCATTGCCGTCGCACAGTGCCACCATGGCGCCGCCGCCGCCACCACCGGTCAGTTTGGCCCCGACAGCGCCCGCTTCCCGCGCAATTTCTATCACGCGTTCCAGTTCCGGCGTGGAAACCTGCAGTGCGTTCAGCAGGCCCTGGCAAACGTTCATCATCTCACCTACCGATTTCACGTCGTTGTCCTGCAGCGCCGATACGCTTTGCAGCACCAGGGCATCGATGTCGTCAAAAACCTTTTCATACAAATGCGGTTGTTTTTTCCAGGCGTCTCGCACGCGACCCACGGTTTTTGCGGTCAGTCCCTGGGTTCTGGTCATGCCGACCACGAGCGACAGCGGTTGTGGAATGTTCAGCAACTCGACCAGCGGTGGCGTGCCTTTCCGGAAAACAAGTGGTTTGGCATAGGTTGCCATCGTGTTGTCGATGCCGCTGGGCTGACCGTGTGCGATCACCTCCGACTGGAACGCCAGGCGATTGACTTCGTCGTCTGCCAGGCCCAGTTTGAAATGGCGGTCCAGCGCACGAATGATCGCCACCGCCAGGGCTGCCGAACCCCCCAGTCCCATACCGCGGGGGACGTCCGGAAACACCTCGATACGAATCCCGCGCTGCGCTAACCCCAGTTCATCCAGGATTGCACCAGCGGCTTTTTCGAATGAGCGCCGTTTTTCCGGCGCTTTGGCCAGCTGGTATTCCACTCCCCAGCTCGGAATCAACAGGTTAACGCCGCTGTCACAATCTTCGACATGGGCGCGCACCGTCAACGGCACCGGGCAGGCAATCGCGTGGCGTCCGTAGACGACGGCGTGCTCGCCCAACAGAATAACCTTGCCGTAGCCGACGCCCAATTCCGCGTCGGTGCGATGTTTAACGGGACGGGCGCCCCCTTTGGTTTCGTCGCGAATCTCGTCAAGGATTTGCCGCGCCTGCCAAACCTTGATATCGCCACCACGGAGCAACCGTTCCAGCACTTCGTCAAACAGTTCCGGTGGTGTCCCGGCTGCCTTG
>JAPUGB010000151.1 GCA_027293165.1 Gammaproteobacteria bacterium | reverse complement strand
GCCTGCCTGGCGTGATCGCCGGCTGTTTGCTCGTATTCATACCTGCGAGTGGGGAATTTGCCGTGCCGTGGTTGCTTGGCGGCAAAGCTTTCCCGGCGGCTGGTACGGCGATCTGGACGGAATTCTTTGTCGTACAGGACTGGCCACGCGTCGCCGCGATGGTAGCCCTGCTGCTTCTCGCGCTGATTGTCCCCACCGTATTCTTATTCAAGGCAGCATTGATGCCGGTTATCCGACCAACACCGCGACAGCAAATAGGCCCAGTCCAGTGACAGCGATAACCGCACCGAGCAATTGGATCAGGATTCCACTCTATATTGGATTAGGCGTGTTGTACCTGCCAATTGTTTTCCTCGTACTGAGTTCGTTCCGTGCCGCAACGATGGATTCTGCGTGGGGTGGCTGGTCTACGCAGTGGTACACGGAACTGTCGGTTCAAGAGCAAATCCTGGCCTCCGCCTGGACCAGCCTGCAGATAGCCGCAGCGAGCGCCACGGGAGCAACATTGCTTGGTGTTCTGGCTGCGCTGGCGCTGGTTCGCCTGACACGACCGACTGCCCGTGGATTGCTGGGCCTGTTGGCCGTTGTACCCCTGGTCATACCACCGGTCATTCTTGGGTTTTCACTGCTGATGCTGTTTGTGCTTCTCGGCTTAGTCACCGGATGGCCGGTCGCTCGCGGTCCGTTAGCGATCGGGTTCGCCCATGCGACGCTTGGCACGGCATACGTCACAGTCATCGTTGCGGCCAGACTGGCCCGGCTTGGCGTGACACTCGAGGAAGCAGCGATGGACCTTGGCGCGACACCGACCAGCGCGTTTCTGCGCGTAAGCTTGCCCAATGTCTTTCCCGCAGTGCTGCTTGGTTGGTTCATTTCCGCATTTCTGTCGCTGAACGATCTCGTGATTGCCAGCTTCGTCGCCGGCCAGGCATCCGAAACTCTTCCGATGGCATTGTTTGCGGGAATTCAGGCGGGCGCAGGCACGGCCGTGAAGCCGGCGGCTGTGTTTATTCTCGGGGTCGTTGCTGCTGGCGCGTACCCGGCCTGGTTGCTGTTGCGCGCGCCGGGCCCGACCAGTACGGATCCATTGGTATAGGCGCAGAAAAGTGACAAACTCCCGTATGCTGAGCAAAATAGGGCTTCGACGGATTGAGTCCACCCGTCGGTTCGCGTCAATCTGGAGCGGTCTTCCGATGCTGATGCGCAAGTTTCTTGAGATGCTTTTTCTCGCGATAATGCTGACCGCCTGTTCGCCGAGTCAGTCATTTCGGAATTCAATGAGTAACAGCGCTGATTACGATCGGCACCGCATGAGCCGGTTGGTGATGCCGATGGACGACGTCGGCAGCCAGGATACGATGGTTTTCGAAGCAACAATCAGTCCAACCTATCCGGGCGATGATCCTGCCGCCGAGGAACAGCGTATGGCCTGGTTGGCCAGCTGGCTGGAGGTGCGTAAGCTTTGCCCCGATGGCTATGAAGTCCTTGAACGCCGACCATTCGAATCTCTCGAGTACAATCCTGCGCATCACGACCTCCGCTACGAACTGCGTTGCAAGTTGGCCGACCCGGCTGCTTGATTTCTCGCCAGCCGCGCAACGGTAAGCATGCACCTTGTGTTTCTGGGCCTGGTTTTTATTGCTCTGGTATTTGGGCCGGGCTTGTGGGTACAACGAGTACTGACACGTTACAGTAGCCCGGACAATCGTTACTCGAGCACCGGCGGAGAACTGGCTCGGTATCTTCTGGACGAGCACGGGCTCCAGTCGGTAAAAACCGAGGCGACCGACAAAGGCGACCATTACGATCCAGAGGCAAAAGCGGTTCGCCTGACCAAGGATAAATTCGACGGTCGCTCTCTTACCGCAGTTACCGTAGCGGCACACGAAGTAGGGCACGCGCTGCAGGATGCAACCGGGTATCGACCTCTGAAATTGCGTACCCGGTTGGTGCGCCTGGCGGCTCCGGGAGAGCGCCTGGCCGCACTGGTCATGATGCTCTCGCCTTTCGTATCAGCCGTGACCCGAACCCCGCTGACCGGCTTGACCATGTTTTTCGGCGGTATCGTGGTGATGGGCCTGGGGACATTGATTCACCTGGTGACTCTGCCCACGGAACTGGACGCTAGTTTCGGGAGGGCGCTACCGTTGTTGAAAGAGCATCAGATTTTGATTGCTGGAGATGAGTTGCATGCCCGTAAGCTTTTGACCGCCGCGGCTTGGACCTACGTGGCTGGTTCGCTGATGAGCCTGCTCAACGTTGCGCGATGGTGGGCGATTCTTCGGCGCTGATTATCTCTGCACCCGGTCTCCGATCTGAATGCCCCAGCGCTGTGCAGATCCCGCGTTCAATTCCAGAACTGCTGTCACCGCTTCCCGCGAGGAAATGATATCGGTCGACAGTGGAACCGTATCTGTCACTATTCTGGCTATGGTCTGATCGTCTCGAACAAAAAGCATGTCCAGAGCAATGAGCGTGTTCTTCATCCACATAGAAATTTCCGCTGGCCGACGGTGAATGAACAACATGCCCTCGAATTCGCCGAGACTCTCGATATACATTAAACCTTGCGCCCTGGTTGCTCCGTCGGTTGCCACGTAAGCATCAATAAATACGCAAGGGCCATTCGACGTTTCTATTAGCACTCCCACTCGGCCGAAGTCCCGCAACAGGTGCGCCGGTTCGGCCGCCTTTGCGTCGAAAAACAGACCAGCAAAAATTAGCAGCAGGCATGCCGGGCCGACGAGCTTGGCTCGCTGTTTCCCGTTCCGGGGATTTGGCCCTAGCACCACACCCGACTCGTCAGCTGGTATTCACTGAAAGACGCCCCGAAAACCGGACGCCATGTAGCGTTACCGATTCGAGGCCATTAACAGAGGGCAAGCTCCCGGCGCAATAGAGCTCGCCATCTACGCGATAGACCGCCACGGGTTTTATCGAAAGCTGCCGTTGCTCTTGCACCGCGGCCCAGCATCGTTCTATGCCCTGAGCATTAAAAAATCTGCCGGTGGCTTCGTCGATGAGTGTTACGTTTGCTGGCAAGTCTTCTCCAGTTTCGCCTGGCCCAAGATTGCTGATACCTATGACAAGCATTAATCCTGCTGTACTACTGGGCGTGTTGTGCGAAAAGATAAATCGGATCCCATCGCCGTTGGGCCTGATCATTCCTGCACATAGCAGGTCTTCACCACCCCCGTCTATGGTTTGGCGGACTGCACCGTATAAATCCCCTTGCAGGCGTCCGTCGCGATCCATCAGGCAGGGGTTAAATTCCCTGGGCTGCAGGCCAGGAATAGATGGGGTCTGGGATGGAAACCTGGAGCTTGTCGCAAACACCAGCGCGAACAGTACTCCAACACAGGCAAGGCCAAGTATGCTGATGGTTTGTTGCAAAATATTCAGCACCCAGGCTGTAACGGGGTTGGCGGGATAACCAGTATTCGTGAGAATCGGCGCCCAGTGCGCAAAGTAGCAAAAATCGGGTGGATGTGCATGGCTGACGGGTATATATATTGACCAGTTTCGCGGCCGGCGGCCGCTTATTCTGAATGCTCAGGACCAGTTGTGGGCGACATGCGGATTGAGGAATACCAGCGCATCGAACGTGCCATCGACTATATCGTCGGTAATCGAATCGACCAGCCTGATTTGGCGGCAATGGCTAGAGCGGCGGGTATGAGCCCCAGTCATTTCAGCCGGGTGTTCAAACGCTGGTCGGGAATTTCGCCAAAGCAGTTTCTGCAGGTTACGACCTTGCTTGATGCAAAAAAGCGCCTATCCAACTCCGAAAGCGTTCTGGGCACTGCCCACGCCGTGGGACTTTCCGGGCCGTCGCGACTACACGATTTGTTTGTGACCATGGATGGTCTTACGCCGGGTGAATTTGCCGGCGAACCCCTGCCGGGCCGTATTCGGTTCGGAACGATATCGAGTCCGTTCGGTTCGTGCGTGATCGGCGCGACCGAGCGCGGCGTTTGTTACCTGAGCTTCGAGAGCGATCCGCTGGGAGCGGCACGAAGCGGGGTTGAGGAGATTTGGCCAGGCGTCGAACTGCGGCACGATGCCGAATACATTGGCAAACTTGGCCGACGGATTTTTGCAACGAACGACGACGAACGGCCCGGCCTGCATTTGCGGGGCACGAATTTCCAGGTCAAGGTATGGCAAGCTCTGCTGGAGGTGCCGGAGGGGCAGACGGTGTCGTACGGCGAGCTTGGAATACGTGTTGGCAAGTCGCATGCTGCGCGGGCGGTGGGCCAGGCGGTCGGGCGCAATTCGATCGCATGGCTGATTCCATGTCATCGGGTGCTTCGCGCCAGTGGCGCGCTTGGGGGCTATCGCTGGGGAGCGTCCCGCAAGCGAGCTATGCTGGCCTGGGAAGAAGCACGAGCAACGCTGACAGGGTCGAACTGATACGTTTCGGCGCGTCGCCGGTCTGCCGCTCAGGTAGCTGAGACGCGTTCTTCGCTCAACCGCTGCTCGACACCCCGGAGGGGCCGCTCGCTTAATGTCGCTACGCCAGTCCCGGCGCCGCCACTCCGGCTAACAATATCCCCGACGGGAAATCGTGCGCCGAACTTGAGTGCCTATGC
>JAPUGB010000150.1 GCA_027293165.1 Gammaproteobacteria bacterium | reverse complement strand
CACCACATACGCCACCAGCCGCGCATTGCCCGGCACGTCCTCGCGCGCCACCACCACGCTGCGATCCACGCTGACGTGGGTGGCCAGCGCCGCTTCGATCTCGCCCGGTTCGATGCGGTGACCGCGCAGCTTCAGCTGTTCATCGGTGCGCCCCACAAACACCAGCCGCCCGTCCGGCAACTGCCGCGCCCGGTCGCCTGTCTGGAAAATGCGGCCTTCGCCAAATGGATTCGAAAGAAATCGCTCGGCAGTTGTGTCGTCGCGATTCAGATACCCACGCGCGACCCCGATACCACCGATGTACAGTTCCCCGGCAACACCCAAGGGAACGGGCTGGCGGTGCTGATCGAGCACGTAGACGGACGTGTTCGGTAACGGAGAGCCGATTGGAATCTCAGGATGCACGGCGGGATCCAGGTAGGTAAGCTCGTGCCAGGTTGCCGCCACCGAAGTTTCAGTCGGACCGTAGGTATTGATTACCCGCACTTCCGTGCCACACCCGGTACGCCACGCTGCAAGACACTCGGCGCGGGCTTTTTCCCCACCGATGATGACCACCCGCAGCGCCGCCGGCACCTGACAGGATTTTTCACCCACCGCGCTTGCCAGCATATGCCAGTAAGCCGTTGGCAGGCTGATCCAGGTGATGCCCTGCTGCTCGCAGGACGAAAAAAAGCTGGCGCCGGTTTCCGGTATGTGCCGGTCGCGCAGAACCAGAGTTGCTCCCCAAGTCAGTGCCGTGAAAATTTCTTCAACAGAGATATCGAAGCTGATTGAGGCAAACTGCAAAACACGGTCGGTCGACGATATGCTGCTCTTGAGTCCGATCTGGTGGGTGTAATTCACCAAGCCGCCGTGTTCGAGCATGACGCCCTTGGGTTGGCCACTGGACCCCGAGGTGTAATAGACACACGCCAGACTGGATGGCTGTGCGCCTGCGCGCGGGTCTTGTAAGAGCGCATTGGACTCGGTTTGCGGCTCCGGCTCCAGAATGATCCGCGGAACCCCCGTTTCGGGCAGCAACGAATCCATCCCGGGCTGCATCAGCACCACCGCGACCTGCGCATCGGCCAGCATGAACCGAAGTCGACTGGCCGGGTATTCCGGGTCCAGCGGAACGTAACACCCCCCCGCCTTCAGCACGCCGAGCATGCCCGCGACCATCGCCGGCGATCGACCGGCACAGAGTCCGACGCGGGTCTCCGCCGCGACGCCAAGCGCCTGTAATTTCCGTGCCAATTGGTTGGCCCACCGGTTCAAGTCGCCGTAGCTGATCTCTGCGTCACCGTGCACCAGGGCGATGGCATCAGAGTCCCTGGCAACCCAGGACTCGAACAGGCCGTGCAAGGTCGCCGCTTTCGGATAGCTGCCGGATGCCGCATTCCAAGTTATCGCTAAGTGCTGACGCTCCGTCTCGGTTAACAGCGGCAGAGCCGAAATCCTTCGATCGGGATCCGCAACCACAGCTTCCAGCAAAGTCTGGTAATGATTCGCCAGGCGTTCGATCGTGGTTTCGTCGAACAAATCGGTGTCGTACTCGAACATCGCGTCCAATCCCGCCTCTGACTCGCGGACCGACAAGGTGAGATCAAATGTGGAGGTACGGCTGCTGAAAACAATCTCCGGGAACACTTCGAGATCCCGGATCGGTAACTGCCAGCGTGGCTCTTCCTGGAGATCAAACATCACCTGGAAGATCGGCGAATAACTCAGCATCCGTTTGGGCTGCAGCGCTTCCACCAGCTTCTCGAACGGCAGCTCCTGATTTGAATGGGCCTCGATCGCACCCGATCGTACGCGCTCCATCAACTCGGCAAAGCTTGGATCGCCCGACAGATCGCTTCGCAACACCACTGTGTTTACGAAAAACCCGATCAGAGACTCCAGAGCGGTTCGCGAACGACCGCTGATGGGCGTACCAACCACCAGGTCTTCGCAGCCGGAGTATCGGTGGAGCAAAACCTTGAATGCCGCCAGCATCACCATGAACAAGGTGCAGCGATGACCACGGCCAAGGGCCCGCAGATCGTTCGCTAAGGCTCTCGGCAACACACGCAGCACCGCGGCGCCGCGAAAACGCTGCGCCGCAGATCGCGGCCGGTCCGTGGGCAACTCCAAGAGATCGGGCGCCCCAGACAAGCGCGTTGTCCAGTAATCGAGTTGCTGTTCAAGAGCATCCCCGGTCAACCACTCGCGCTGCCAGATGGCGAAATCCGCGTACTGCACCGGCAGATCCGGCAACACCACCGGCTGACCTGCTGCATGACCTTCATACGAGGCCGCCAACTCACGAAACATCACTCGCATCGATGCGCCATCGGAGATGATGTGATGAATAAGGACGAGCAGCACATGTTCAGACTCTGCGATTCGTAGCAGCGTGATGCGCAAAAGGGGCGCGCTTCCGAGCTCAAACGGGCTACTCGCCAAACGTGCCAGACAGGCACGCAAACGTTCATCCGATGCACCGGTCATATCTTCGAGCTGCACCGGCACCCGAACTTTCGAGGCAATGTTCTGGAGCGGCTTGCCCTCAGCTGTTGGAAACGATGTGCGCAGGGTTTCGTGTCGGCCGACCAGATCGTCGACGGCGCTTTGCAGCGCCACCGGGTTCAACCTGCCTTTGATGCGGACGGTCCACGAAATGTTGTGCGCAGAGTTGCCCGGTTCCAGCTGATCCAAAAACCACAATCGCTGCTGTGCATATGACAACGGGAGCGGGGCGTCACGAGAACGTCGCTCGAGCGGCAAGGCAATCGAGCGATTTGATCTGCGGGACCACTGCAGCAGGTTGGTGATTTCCGTTTTGCGACGCGCCAGCTCGGCGCGTAAATCGGCGGTCAACGCACCGGTCGGCGCGTCAACACGGAGGTCGTCGCCCTCGAGAGCGAGCCGAATGCCCGAACTTCTCAGCCGGGAGATCAGATCCACTGCGCTCAAATCCTGATGACCTCCCGATCGTCGCCCGGCAAGTCATCGCCCTGGTTCATGGTCCATCGAATCGCATCGACGCTGTCGCCGAGTTCGGCCACCGTCGGCGCCTCGAACAGGCACTGAAGCGGCAGATCCACCCGCAGTAAGTCGCTTACGCGCGCCATCAGCCGGACGGCAAGTAGAGAATGGCCACCGAGGCGAAAGAAATCATCGTGCACGCCGAGCTTCGGGCAATCGAGAACATCGGCCCAGATCGCGGCGAGTTCGGATTCCGTTGCGCTGCGCGGCGCCACATAGGGGCGGCTCGTGCGGTCCTCCCTGCCCGGTGCGGGCAGCGCCAGGCGATCGATTTTTCCGCTGGGCGTCAGTGGCATTTCTTCGAGCTTCACGAATGCGTCCGGCAACAGGTAATCGGGCAGGGACTCTTTGAGATACCGGCACATGACCTCCGGGTCCGTGACCGAGTTGGCGGCGCACGGCACCAGATAGGCGACCAGTTGCGCGGTCCCCGACGCGGCTTGCTGCCCTACCACGGCGCTAGACTCGATGTCCGGGTGCTGATCCAGCAGCGCCTCGATTTCCGCAGGTTCTACCCTGAACCCGCGGACCTTCAACTGCCGGTCCGCGCGTCCCCGAAACTCAATGGTTCCGTCGGGTAAAAATCGTGCGAGGTCCCCGGTGCGACACAAGCGATCCGCGGGATCATCACTGAATCGATCGACGACGTATTTTTCCTCGCTCAGATCCGGTCGATTCAAATATTCAGCAGCAAATCCGCTGCTGCCAACATGCAGCTCTCCCCAGACCCCCGGTGGCACCGGCTCTTCCGAGGCATCCAGTATGTAGCAGCGGACGTTGGGTAACGGGCGGCCGATCGGCACGATGCCCTCGGTAGCAGTCCAGTCCGTCGCGTCAAAACAGGTTGCATCCCAGAACTCGGTGGTACCGTAGGTGTTCAGAATTCGTCGCCCGGGCAAGGCTGCGCGGAATCTTTGCAATAGTGTTCCGGATAGCGGCTCGCCGCTGGTAATCAACGATCGCAGGGCCGGTAGATCCCGATCCAGGTCCCGGTCTGTCTCGAGCATCGCCGCCAGCAGCGACGGTACGACAACCAGGTGAGTGACAGCGCGCTCAGCCAGAAACTCCACCAATTCGCCGGCATCCTTTTCCAAACCTTCTGGCACCAACACCAGTGGAACACCGTGTCCCAGCGCACCGAAAATCTCCCACAAGGAATCGACGAAATTCAGGCTGGTCCGTTGGGCAAATCGATCGGCCGAGCCAAAGTCGAATGCATTCCACATCCAGTCGACCCGGTTCACCGATCCGCTATGCAAACCAATACAGCCTTTCGGCCTGCCCGTTGAGCCCGACGTGAACAACACATAGGCCGGATTGCGAGGTAACACGACCATGCCCAGATTGCCATCAGCAGCTTTATCAATGCGTGCTCTGTCGTCGCCATCGACACAGACGAGCGGGATTTTCTCAGCGGGAAGTTGCGCGCTCAGTGCAAGATTCGTCACGATCATGTGCGGCTGCGCTTCGTCCAACATGCGGGACAGCCGTGCCGGTGGATAGGCGGGATCGAGCGGCAGCACCGCCGCGCCGGTCTTCAATATCGCGAGCAAGCTGCGGATTCCTTCAATCGATCGATGCAGATAAAGCCCGATGATTTTGCCGGGCCCGGCACCACGCTCGGCCATGAAGCGTGCAAGCTGGTTGGCGGCCTGGTTGAGCTCGCGGTAGCTCAGCTGCTCGCCTTCGTAAGCGTGCACGGCGATCGACTCCGGCGTCAGGGCCACTTGACGTTCGAACTGTTCGTGCAAGCTTGACGGCTCAGGATGCTCTGCCAGCGAGTCATTCCCGTTACCCAGAAGCTGTTGCAACGTGACCGAATCGATCATGCTCAACCGGGACAGAGTCTGATCCGGATTCTCCACGATCGACTGCAACAGCATCTGCAACCGCATTGGCACTGCATCCATAAACCAGCCATCAAAAAGATCGGTCCGATAGCCGACAAAACCGGTAAGTGGCTCACCCGGCCCATGATCGGAGAACGACAGTTCCAGATCCCAGTAAGACGAGCGGTCGACCGGCAGAGCTTCAACGGCGAACTCCAGATTCTGCGCGCGCACCGTATCTTGTCGCTGATCGTCAAACAGAAACAGCACCTGGAACAATGGGTGGCGCCCGAGCGCGCGCGTTGGACCCACGGCCTCGACCACCCGGTCGAACGGCAGCGTACTGTGCTGGTAGGCCGAAATAGCGGTATCGCGCTCGCGGCCCAGCAGATCCCGAAAGCTCCGGTTGCCGTCGATCGGGGTACGAAACACCACATTGTTCACCATGCAGCCGATCATCTCGCGGGTTTCGGGCGCATCTCGCAGCGTCACCGGTGAGCCAATCAGAATGTCGCGCTGGCCGGAATGCCGAAACAACAACGTTCGGAATGCCGCCAACAAGGTCATGAACAGGGTGGCCGCTTCGGCTCGCGCGAGATCGCGAAGGGCGTCCGCGAGTGGCGCAGGAATGTGTATCGCGAGCTTTTTTTCGGTCCCCGTCTGCACCGAGTCAGCCTGCGGCCGCACCGGGAGATCCACAAACTGTGGCGCGTCGGCAAGTTGCCGGCGCCAGAATTCCGCCTCATTGGGGACCCAGTCGCCCCGCAGACGCTTAGCCTCCGCCACCGCGAAATCGGCATATTGGACGGACGAGTGCTTCGTTGCCGATGCCCGACCCGCGGCCGAATCGTCGTAGAGCCGCGCCAACTCATCCCGCATGATTACAACCGATAGTCCGTCCGCAACGATATGGTGTGCGGTCACCAACAGCACATGCTGTTGACCGCTCAGACGCAATAATCGCGCACGTATTAACGGGCCGACCCGTAAATTGAAAGGCTCGCGGATGCTGCCCGCCGCCGCGGTCTCCAATTGACGTCGCGCCAGCGGCATTGGCAGGGCCGAAAAATCGGTGGAAGCGATGGCTTGGGGTGTTGCCGGCTCAATGATCTGTCGCGGCTCACCGTTTATGGATTCGAATCGGGTTCGGAGTATTTCATGCCGCTCGAGCAATCGGTTCCAGGCGCTTTCCAGATGCTCAGTCTCCAGCGTTCCACGCAGGCACAGCGCGAACTGTTCGTTGGCGCCGGTATTGTGTGGATACAGCTGGTCCAGAAACCACAGGCTCTGTTGAGCCGACGACAATGGAATCGGAGCGTCACGCCGAACGCGCCGCAATTGCGGTGTGTCGAACATCGAATGGCGCTGCTCCACAATGTTTAACACCGCCGTCTTGTGGAGCCTCAGTTCAGAGCGGAGTTCGTCATCGAGCGCGCCCTCGGGTGCCCGATAATGCAACTGCCCAGCCTCGGACCACAGGCTGATACCGCGACGGCTCAATCGGGTGACCAGTTCTGCGGCCGTCACAGTTCGCCTTCTTCCCATCGACCCGGCGCAGCATCGGCTCCGTAGCGCCTTGCGATGGCAGCACCGTGATGCTCGGCTAAATAGAGTGCAAGCTCACCCACGGTGGGCGCGTCAAATATCGCTACAAGCAACACCGTGTCGTCGAGCATTCGCTGCAGTTCTGTCGTCAAACGAACCGCCAGGATCGAATTCCCACCCAGGTCAAAAAAACTATCTGTCGTGCCCACCCGTTCGAGACCGAGCAATTGCGCCCAAAGCGACGCCAGATCGTGCTCCAGCGCCGTCGCTGGACTGACGATTTCGCTGGTTCGATCCAATGGCTGCGAGCTATGCTCGCCAAGCGCAGCCCGGTCCAGCTTGCCGCTGCGATTCAGCGGCAGGCGATCGAGCCAGTTCCAGCCGGAAGGAATCATATGTGTCGGCAGTCGAGCGCCAACCCAGGCGCGCAGCCGCTCGACGCTGAGCCCGTCTCCACGGTGTCGCAGGTCGGCAAATAAGCGCCGGTGAAATTCCGTACTCCCCACAAGCGTTTCGTCGTGGCGTGTGACGTAACTCATCGGCGACAAATTGCTGTCCGTCGCATCCAGTTTTGCCGAAATACTGTAGTCCGGGCATATAGCATTCGGCTCCACGGTCCGACTCCACTCGGCGTGGATTTCCTCGCCCACCGAAAGTTCGACGCCATTGTCGGCCATCGGAAAATAGACCGGCAACCAGGCTTGCTGGTGGTTGAAAAAATCAACGGCCTCGCCTTCCATTGTCGTCAGCCGGGTCCACAACAAAAAGCCGTCAAAGCGCGCCGCTCGGGTCACCCTGAACACAGAACCGCCAGCGTGTTCCATTGCGATGGGGCCGGAGAAGTCAAGGTCCTCAAATACGGCCGGTTCCGAGATCAGACCGCTGCCAGGGAAGTTACGCACGCACAGACGCACATCGAACTCACCCCCCTTTTCAGCAAATAATCGATCAAGGTACCGTCGTGCGAGCTCATTAAATCGTGGCGCTGCCCGTAAGGTCTCCGGCAACTCGACGGCTGCAATGTAGGTCGTGCATCGCAGTGGAACGGGCAGGCAATCCGGGGCAAACAACCGCCGCGCTGAATTCCAGATAGCGACAATGCCATCGGCACTGCCGATGTTCCCGACAATACTCTGCACGCAGACATCCACGCGGTCCTCAAGGTCGATAGCTTGCACATCCCCATGAATGACGGCAATCCGTTCGCTCAAGCCCAATTGATTGACAAGCTTCGATGCAGCTGCAGCGGCCTCGTCAAGCAACTCGACCGCGTATACCTTCTCAGCCCCCGCATCGGCGCAGATGCGTGCTAGCACCGCATCCTTTCCGGTGCCGATATCCAACACGACTTTTCCAGGAACATGCTTCTCGAAAGCGCGGCGGTAGGCATCGAGCCTGGTCTGGTCGGCGGACATAAAGTCATATAACAGTTCGTCGTACAGTTGATGTTCGCCGAGCGACGGCCATACTTCAACCTCATCCTGCGTACCAATGCTCGGGTTATCGTTATCAATCGAGCCGCTGTCCTGCGCAACAACGTAGGCTTCCAGACGCGCATCGCCCGACCCGAAATCGCCGAGTTTAACGGCGGCATCTGCTACCCTCGGATGAGCACGAATTGCGTCCTCAATTTCACCGAGTTCGATCCGGTAACCGCGGAGCTTGACCTGATCATCGGTGCGACCGAGAAACTCAATGTCGCCGTTTTCGAGCAGTCGTGCACGATCCTTAGTGCGATAGACCCGCCGGCTGACACCGTTCAGTTGCACCGACAAGAATCGCTCGGCCGTCAGTTCCGGTCGCTGCAGATAGCCGCGTGCTACCCCAGGGCCAGCCACGAATAGCTCGCCGGCCTTGCCAGTAGGCATCGGCTGCATTCGTTCGTCGAGAATCCAAATATCGGTGTCGGCAACCGGTCGGCCAATGTTGCGAGCCGGCTGTTCACCCAGATCACCGGGATGATATTCACGAATGGTTATGCGCCCCGCGGTTTCGGTGATCGCGTAGGTGTTGGCCAAGCGCGGCCCGGATGCTTTGTGCACGCCGAACCAGGTGTGCAAATCCGCCGTGTCGACGGCCTCCCCACTGAACGCGACCAGGCGCAGCCGATCCAGATCCCGCATACGTCGGAACGACCCGCTTACCAGCAGCTGACGGAACGCAGATGGCGTCTGGCTAAGTACCGTCACCTGCTGCTGCCCAAGCATATCGACGAGCGCATCGGGATCGTTGCGAATATCTTCGGGCACGATTGCCAGCGTGGCTCCGTGCACGAATGCGCCCCAAACTTCCCAAACCGAAAAGCCGAAGCTGCAGGAGTGAAACATTGACCAGATGTCTTGCGAGTCAAAGCCAAGCTGATCGCAGACCGGGCCAAATAAATTGGCGACGTTACCGTGCGTCACCATGACCCCGTTGGGTTCTCCGGTGGATCCAGAGGTGAACATCACGTAACAAAGATGATCCGGCAATATTTCAACCGCCGGATTGTCAGCGGCTTCGCCACCGAATCCGTCTTGATCCTCATCCACGCAGAGGATTGTTCCGGCGTTGCTCGGCAATCTGTCACGGACTGCCGCAGTTGTCAGAACGATCCGAGGTTCCGCCAGCGCCAACATTTTTGCCAGGCGCGCCTGCGGATACCCGGGGTCCATCGGGACATAGGCCCCGCCCGCCTTCAGAGTCGCGAGCATGCCGATCAGCAGTTCCAGCGACGCCGGCATAGACAAACCGACGAGCACGTCCGGCCCAACCCCGTTGTCAATCAGCCTACGCGCCAAACCGTTGGCCTGCCGATTGAGTTCCGCGTAGCTCAGGCTGCCGTCCGTTGAAGTGATTGCGACCGCTTGCGGCGCTGACTCGACGTGCTGTTCGAACTGCCTGTGCAACGGGACCCAAGTGCCGATCTGTGCATGCTGATCCCCGCGAACACGCGTGCTCATAGCATCAAGAGGGCTCATCGCCTGCACTCAATGCCGACTACCGGGGGATTACTCATATACTCCTTCCAGTATTCCGATCCCTGGTTCACGAGGCCTTCTTCGGACAGCTTCAGCGGATGCCACTGAACTTTTGTGAGCCCTGCTGCACCGAAAACGCGCTCGTAGGTACTGATGCCGTAATAAAATGCTGTAAAACTGATCATCTCGCGCCCGCTGACGAGCGAGTAGATAATCGGTGATCCGTCCCGTAGAGGCGCTTCGGCAGTTTTGTTAAATCCGTATTGTGAATAACCCGCATACTGCTCCAGCGACTGCCGCGGATTCTCATTCATGCTGATAAATCGACCCCCCGGCCCCAGGTGGCTGGCGATTCGTTCGCACATCTCGGCCAGTTGCGATTCACCTGGGGCGTAATGAAGAAGATACGCAGCGATCACCAGATCGAACAGTCCCAGATCCGGCATGGTCTGGACATCGCAGCAAACGTATTCGATTCCCAATGGACGGCTGCGCTCCTGTTCTTCGGCAAGGGCAATCATTGCCGGGGAGATGTCGACACCAATGACACGGGCTGCGCCCCGCTCTTTTATCTCTCGCGTATAGAACCCTTCGCCACATGCGAGATCCAGCACAGACAACCCCGTTACGTCGCCGATTAGGTCCAGGAAGGTATAAGACTCGACGAATCGCCTCAGCGGCGAATTTTTCGTCTGCTGATATTGCACAGCGATCGAGTCGTATTCCGCGTTCACAAAATCCTCCATCCACCGTCCGGTTGAGTGCGGCACCACCCTCAAGACGGGCGGTCCCACCCGTTCAACAAGTCCAGACAATCGTTCCGCATAAAATCCCCCAGCATTGCGGGCGTACCGTTTGGATCCGCGACCAATTGTGAATGCGGTCGTCCCAACTCGTTGCCAGTCAGTGCGTCGATATCCGCCAGACGCGCGCCAAAAACTACCAGACTGATTCCCGCGTAGTGGCAGGCGCCGATACACATCGCACAGGGCTCAACCGTCACGTACAAGTGACATCCGCTTAGATCCAAAGCCCGGAGAACTTGGCAGGCCTCCCTGATCGCCACAATCTCGGCATGGGCGGTAATATCAAGCGCGGACACAACCGAATTGTGAGCCGTCGCGATTGCTTCACCGTCCCGTACCAGGCATGCGCCTATTGGCGGCTCCCCCGCCGCCATTCCTCGCCGCGCAGATTCGATGGCGCACTGCATGAAGGCCTCGCTAGGCTTTGAAGCAACACTCGCCATCGGTCATCTGCCTGGGGTTCGAGCGTTCAGTTCCAGACTCAAGCCACGCGCGGGCGATGGACTGAATCCGCGCGGACAAACCGCATTTCTAAGCTGAGTCGCACCGGACTATCGACGGGTTATTCTTGGTCTGTTTGAACAGTGTGTAGTCGACGCGGATCTCCCCGCAGACGGCCCTTGTAGTATCGATGAGCCCTGCGGGCACCCGCGCCAATTGTTACACATTGCCCCGCTAACTGGCGACGAGCCGGGCAGCAGGGCGCCGCAATCTGCGCTCAGCCAACGATCGCGTCGTCCTTATATTTCTCTAAATCATTGCTTTTAATGATAATTTGATATGGCTCACAGATGAAATCGGTCGTCCGGCGACGCCGGCGACCGGCACCCTGCAACCGACCGCCAGCGGTATCCGCCGGAAAAGCCCAATCGTCGTGTCGTCATTGGCCTTGCGTCCTGACCAGCGCTAACGTACAAAAGCCGGCTTAGCAAACGGCGATACCCAAACAATATGGAAACCATCAGCATCATAGGCGCGACCGGCGCGTTGGGCGGCGGCCTCGCAACTCGCTGGGCTCGTGCCGGATACTCCGTAATTATCGGCTCCCGGGACGCTGGCCGGGCCGAGGCAGCAGCCCAAAACCTGAATGCGCAGGTCGGCGGCGACCTGGCAAGTGGGCTGGATAACGCCGACGCGGCCACGGCCGGCGAAATTGTGGTGCTGGCGGTTAAATTCCAACACCAGCGGGACACACTGAAGCAGATCAAGTCCGGGGTGCAGGGCAAGATCCTCGTGGACACCACCGTTCCGCTGGTCCCACCCAAAGTGGCACGCGTGCAGTTGCCCGCGGAAGGGTCGGCAGGAATGATTACACAACAGTTTCTCGGCGAGGGCGTTAAGGTCGTATCGGCCTTCCAGAGTATCGCCGCGGAAGCCCTGAGCAGCGGCGAAGCAATCGAATGCGACGTGCTGGTGACTGGAGACGATGTGGCTGCGCGAGCAAAGGTTATACAGTTGGCCGAAGCGGCCGGTATGCGTGCCTGGCATGCGGGTCCGCTGGCAAATTCAGCGGCCACGGAGGCACTAACCTCGGTGTTGATCCACATCAATAAACGCTATGGCAGTGACCATGCGGGCATCCAGATCAACGGGGTATCGCTGAAATCGTCCTGAATGCCGCCCCCGGGCAGCACAACGCATAAAGAAGAGTAACAGTGTCAGTAACGGGCTTATCCCTGTTTGCGATCGAGGGGATTCCCCTCATCAACGACGGCGACGACGTAAGCGCAATCATTGCGCAGGCGCTATCCCTGCCGGGCCAGAAACCCCAGGACGGGGACGTGCTCGTCCTTGCGCAAAAAATCGTTTCTAAAGCGGAAGGTCGTGCTGTACACCTGGACACCGTGGAACCGTCACCGGAAGCACACGAGCTCGCGGCTGAAGTTGACAAAGATCCACGTGTGATCGAGTTGATCCTCGCTGAATCTCGGCAGGTCATCCGGAAAAAACCCGGGGTAATCATTGTCGAACATCGACTCGGCTATGTGCTGGCAAATGCCGGCATTGATCGCTCGAACGTGCAATCCGACAAGGATTGGGTATTGCTGCTTCCGATCGATCCGGATGGCTCGGCGGAACGGATTCGTCAAAGTCTGCAGAAGCATTTCAGGATTGATATCGGCGTAATAATCGCAGACAGTGTTGGCCGTGCCTGGCGCCTGGGCACCACCGGGATCGCGCTGGGCAGCGCCGGCGTCGTTGCCTTGGACAACCTTCGCGGACAACCGGATCTGTTCGGTCGCGAACTGGAGGTCAGCGAACACGCTGTCGGTGATGCCGTTGCTGCAGCAGCCGAAATTTTAATGGGCGAAGCAGCGGAGGCGGCGCCGGCCGTCATCGTCAGAGGCCTCGGGGCAGGCCACTCTGAACAGAGCGCGGCGGAACTGCTGCGGCCGGCCGACGAAGACCTGTTTCGCTAAGCACAAACCCAGTGAAACAGAACAAGAACCCAACATTTCGTCATGTCGCGCTGTCAGGTGGCGTCGGTGGTGCCAAACTCGTCGTCGGCCTCAATGAAGTCGTGGCGCCCGAGCAGTTGTGCATCATCGCGAATACCGGTGACGATTTCGAGCACCTGGGCGTCCATGTATCTCCCGACCTGGATACGCTGATGTACTCGCTGGCTGGCTTGGCCGATCCGGAAACCGGTTGGGGTGTCACTAACGAAACCTGGGACTTTATGGCCGCGCTGGAAGAACTCGGGGCCGATACCTGGTTCCGGCTCGGTGACCGTGACCTGGCGACCAACGTCGAGCGCACCCGCCTGCTCGATAGCGGCATGTCATTGAGCCAAGTCACCGAAAAGCTCTGCGAGCAGCTCGCGATCGCAACGCACATCGTTCCAATGACAGACGGCCGGCTTCGCACCATGCTGCAAACCGAGGACGGCTTGCTGGAATTTCAGGACTATTTCGTTCGTCGGGCAGCACAACCACGGGTCAGCGGAGTTGTGTACGACGGTGCAGGATCCGCGGAGGGCTCCCCCGCTGCGCTGGAGGCGCTGGCCTGTCCGGACCTGGAAGCTGTGTTACTGACGCCGTCAAATCCCTACCTAAGTATTGACCCAATCCTGGCCATAAGCGACATTAGGTCTGCTATCAAGGCGTTGGATGCGCCGGTGATTGCTGTGTCGCCGATCGTAGGGGGCCGGGCGATCAAGGGACCGACGGCAAAAATAATGAACGAACTGGGCGTTGACGTATCCCCGGTCGAAGTGGCCCGGCATTACCGGGACATTGTCGATGGCATAATCATCGACCAGGCAGATACGGATTGCATGGAGCAGATTGCGGCGATGGATGTTGCCGTGATATCAGCCCAGACAGTGATGAAATCCATGACGGACAAAATTGAACTCGCAGGTATAGCGATTGAATTTGCGTCGACGATCAGGTCGCGGACGGAGGGTGATGGGAATGTGGGCTCTGTTGCCGGTTAAGTCTCCGTCACAATCCAAGACCCGCCTTACGTCCGTGCTGCTGGACCAGGAATGCGCCGCACTGTCCTGGGCAATGCTCCAGGATATGATGTCGGCGCTCGATGCAGCGGAAGAAGTCGGTACGATCGCATTGTTGACTCAAGACGAGGAAGTTATCGACTTCGGCTCGCGGCGCGGCTATCAGATCATCACGGAAGTGCCCGGAGCAGGCTTGAATGCGAGTATCGATACGGCAACAACCGAATTAGCCGAGGCTGGAGTTGATCGACTATTGATTCTGCCGGTAGACCTGCCGACAATCCGCAGCAGCGAAATCGACGAGTTGTGCAGGGGTCATCGCGGTGGCTTAAGCGTTTGCCCGGCCATCCGTGACGGCGGCACCAATGCGCTGGTCGCGACGCCACCGAATGCGGTCGCCGCGCAGTTTGGCCCGGACAGCGCACGCCAGTTCCTGAAAACAGCACGCGAGAACGGTATCAGCGCAACGCGCGTCGAGCTGCGGGCATTCGAACGCGACATCGACCGGCCCGATGATCTAGATTGGTTACTGCAACAACGTATGACGAATCAAACTTCAAACTACCTGACGGAATCCGGCATCGCCGACCGGCTGCAAAATCCGACGCAAGGAGCCATAGCATGAGTCCCTTTAACGGGTCCGCGTTGACAAAACAAGCCGCCAACGAGCTGGGACGCGACACACCCCTGTCAGAGCTGATGCGGGAAGCAACCCAGCTTCGGGATCAGGCCTGGGGGGACCAGGTTTCGTATTCGCGCAAGGTGTTTATTCCACTGACCGAACTGTGTCGGGATGTCTGCCACTACTGCACCTATGCGAAGACTCCGCGGCGTCTGGATCGCGCTTACCTGTCTCCGGAGCAGGTACTCGAAATCGCGCAGCAGGGGCAGGCTCAGGGCTGCAAGGAGGCTTTGTTTACCCTCGGCGACAAACCGGAGTTGCGATATCGAGCGGCGCGAGATGCGCTACTCGAACACGGCCACGAAACCACGCTGTCCTACCTGCATGAAATGGCCGGTCTGGTACTCAGCGAGACCGGCTTGCTGCCACACGTGAACCCTGGCGTCATGAACTTGGCCGATTACACGCGGTTGCGCGAACACTCGCCGTCCATGGGCATCATGCTGGAGTCGTCGTCACGCAGGTTATTTCAGCGCGGCGGGCCACATTTCGGCTCACCGGATAAAGAGCCGAGGGTGCGACTCGCGGCAATACGCGATGCCGGCCTCGCCAAGGTACCGCTGACCAGCGGCATTCTGATCGGAATCGGGGAAACCCGGGCGGAGCGTATCGATAGCCTCTATGCACTGCGGGACCTGCACGCGCAATTTGGTCACCTGCAGGAAATCATCATTCAGAACTTCGTGCCCAAACACGACACGATCATGAGCGATACACCGGCTCCCGCTTTTGAAGAATTGCTGTGGACAATCGCGATGGCGCGGCGGATTTTTGGCCCGACGATGAGTATCCAGGCCCCGCCGAATCTGAACCCGGGACGGCTGCAACAACTGGTCGACGCCGGCATCAATGACTGGGGTGGCGTGTCGCCGGTGACGCCGGATCACGTCAACCCCGAATCGCCGTGGCCTGAGCTCGATGCTCTGGATCGTGAAACCAACCAGGCGGGTAAGACCCTGGTGGAACGCCTGACGATTTATCCGGTGTACGTCGCCGAGCGGGAACAGTGGTTGCACCGTGACCTCTATCGCCCGGTGCTGGCACTCGCCGACAGTGACGGTTTAGCCCGCTGTGAGGATTGGGCTGCCGGAGCGGTCGCCAACACACCGAACAGTCTTCGCGGCCAAACCCGAACAGTTCAACCAGGTCGGCTTGATTCGCGTTTATTGGCCTCACTTGCCAAAGCACGTCGCGGCAGTGAACTTAACGATGATGAAATATTGAGGTTATTCGGTGCGCGGGGACCGGCCTTCGACGCAGTCTGCCAGGCAGCCGACGAACTGCGCCAGGAAGTGTCCGGCGATACCGTTGCCTACGTCGTCAATCGCAACATCAATTACACCAACGTTTGTACCTACAAGTGCAAGTTCTGTGCCTTTTCCAAAGGCAAGACCAGCGAAAACCTCAGGGGCACCCCTTATCTCGTGGATATGGCAGAAATATCCCGCCGCAGCGAGGAAGCGTGGAATCGGGGTGGGACGGAAGTTTGCCTGCAGGGAGGCATTCATCCTGCGTTCACCGGTGATACCTATCTCGAAATTTGCCAGGCGGTAAAATCTGCGGCGCCGCATATCCATGTGCATGCGTTCTCGCCGCTGGAGGTAACTCACGGTGCAAGCACGCTGGGACTGTCGATCGCAGAATTTCTGACGCGGCTAAAAGCCGCCGGTCTCGGAACCTTGCCCGGCACGGCCGCGGAAATTCTCGATGATTCGGTTCGCCAAATCATTTGCCCGGACAAAATCACTGCCGGAGAATGGCTTAACGTCATAGGCACGGCACACCGCGTCGGCCTGCGCACAACGTCCACAATCATGTTCGGGCACCTGGAAACACCTGCGAGCTGGGTCAGGCACCTCCAGAGTTTGCGTGCGCTGCAACAGGAAACCGGAGGCATCAACGAATTCGTGCCACTGCCGTTTGTGCACATGGAAGCGCCGATGTTTATCCGCGGCATGGCGCGACCGGGACCGACGTTCCGGGAGGTCATACTGATGCACGCGGTGGCCCGGCTGGTACTGCATCCGCTGATCACGAACATTCAGGTGTCCTGGGTAAAACTCGGTGAAGCGGGAGCGGCGGCCTGCCTGAATGCCGGCGCGAACGATCTTGGCGGCACCCTGATGAACGAATCGATATCCCGCGCCGCCGGGTCCGAGCATGGCCAGGAATTGTCTCCCGAGAGCATGGATGCGTTGATCAGAAGCATAGGCCGAAGCCCACGTCACCGCGATACGCTGTACGGGGAGGTGCCGGCGGAATCGATCGCGCGTTCCTACGGCGCGCCGACGCTAGCGCCGGTGTTTAACCGTCCCGCGCGGGAATACCAAATCGCGTCTTGAGTCGCGGTGACGGTAGGCGGGCGGAACCCGCCCGGATCCGCGAGTTCATTGGCCGACGCGCGGGCGTCACATCAGGTCGAGGTCCAGCGGCGGTACGCAACTTCCTCAGGAGACATGCGGAAATACTTCTGCCGAGAATCGCTCCATCTGCTCCACGTAGTCCCAGAGCGGGTTGATCAGAATCATCTCCGCCCCTGCGGCGACCGCCTCGTTCAGACCGTCTACGCATTGGTCCGGCGCGCCCCAGACACAGGTTTCTGCCACATAGTCTGGCCGTGCCTTTAGCTGCCATGGGTACCGGTACGCGAAAAACTCGTCAAGGCGAGCCTTCGCGCGCTCCGGCTGGTCATCAACCGCAACATAAATGCGTTTGGACAACGGCAGGGTCGCCGGATCGCGCCCCTCCTCGTCCAGGAAATGACGCAGCTGTTCCACGGTCTTCGCAAAGGTCTGAGTCGACGTGGGTCCCGCGCTCATGTAGGCGTCGGCATGGCGCACGGCCCTGCGCAGCGCATCCGGATGCTGCCCACCGAACCAGACCGGCGGATGCGGCTTTTGTATCGGTTTCGGTTCCATCGCCGTTGCCTGCAACGTGTAGAACTCGCCGTCGAGATTCGCCGCCGGTTCGGTCCACAAGGCCTTCATGACCTTTAGCCCCTCGTTGAAGCGCCTCAAGCGCTGGCGGTATTCGATTCCGAAACTTTGGTAGAAAGTCGAGGATTTGGCTGGTGGCCCCAAGCCGATCCCCAAAATGACACGGCCGTTGCTCATATGATCCAGCGTGCCGATGCTCTTGGCCAATTGCACGGCATTTCGAGTCGGGAACACAATGACCGACACGCCCAGTTTCATGTTGGTCGTAAAGGCCGCTGAGTAACACAGCAAGCTGATCGACTCGAGCAGGGAAGCTTCACCGGTTACCTGGTCCTGTACCCAGGCGCCCTCATATCCGAGTTCCTCGCCCTTCTCGAGGCTACGACGCACCAAAGCCATG
>JAPUGB010000015.1 GCA_027293165.1 Gammaproteobacteria bacterium | reverse complement strand
GGAAGCGCGATGCTCGCTCAGCTAAAGGCTTAGTGCCGCCTGCGATACTTCACGAGCCTATTTGGAACCGTTATTAATCTGCCTGTCCCCCGGTGGTCTACATGGCCAATACCATACGAATCGCACTGGCACAGCTAAACCTCATTGTCGGGGACGTCCCGGGCAACGCGGAGCGAATCGCGCAAGTTATTAAAGAGGCTCGCGATAGCTATAAAGCACAGCTCGTGGTTTTCCAGGAGTTGGCGCTGTGCGGTTACCCGCCGGAAGATCTGCTGTTTCATGCGGGCCTGCGCCAGCGCGTGGCCAGCGCGCTGGAGGATTTGCAGCACCATGCAACAGGGATTGCGGCGCTGATCGGTTATCCCGAGTACGACGGCGATCGGATTTTCAACGCGGCGGCCTTGTTAGCCGACGGCGCCATGCAGGGCAACTACCGCAAGTGGGAGTTACCGAACTACAGCGTTTTCGACGAAGCGCGCTATTTTTCTCCTGGGCAAGAAACCCTGGTCGCCGATGTTAACGGGGTGCCTGTCGGCATCACGATTTGCGAGGATGTGTGGGAGGGTAAAGCTTGCGCCGCGGCAGCGCGCGACGGAGCCCGCCTGATCGTTACGATCAACGGTTCACCGTTCGAAGTGGCGAAACAAATCCAGCGCGAAAAGAATTTGGGTGAGCGCGCTCGTGAAACTGGCGTGCCGCTCGTTTACCAGAATCTGGTGGGCGGACAGGATGAACTGGTATTTGACGGCGGATCCTGTGTCGTGGATGCCAAAGGCGTGATTCGTTTCAGGGCGCCGGCTTTCGAAGAAGGGATCTATACCGTCGATTTCAAAGCGGACAAGACCGGAGTGTTGAAGCCCGAAACCGGCAACATTGCACCGTTGCCGGGCGAGGACGAGAGCACTTATACAGCGATCGTAACCGGCGTCCGCGATTACGTGCAGAAAAACGGATTTCACGGCGTGGTGCTGGGCCTGTCGGGTGGTGTCGATTCGGCACTGTGCCTGGCCATAGCGGTTGATGCACTCGGGGCCGACGCGGTTCAGGCTGTCATGATGCCCTACCGCTACACCTCTGAGATGAGCCTCGAGGACGCGGAACAACAAGCCGGGGTGCTCGGCGTGGATTATCAGATAATCCCGATCGAGGGCATGGTTGAATCAACTCGTGAGTCGCTAAGGGAATTGTTCGGTGGCCTTTCTGACGGCACGACCGAAGAAAACATTCAGTCCCGTTGCCGCGGCATGTTGTTAATGGCGATCTCCAACAAGACGCAACAAATTGTCTTAACGACCGGTAACAAGAGCGAAATGGCGGTAGGTTATGCGACTCTTTACGGAGATATGGCGGGTGGTTTTGCGCCGATCAAGGATTGCACCAAGACATTCGTGTATCGGCTGGCGCGGTATCGGAACGGGATCTCGCCGGTTATTCCCAAGCGCGTGATTGAGCGTGAACCAACCGCGGAATTGCGCCCGGGACAAAAGGATATCGATAGTCTCCCGCCTTACGACATTCTCGATCCAATCCTCGATGCGCTGATGATCGACGATCAGTCGGTAGACGAAATCGCCGGCCGCGGTTTCGATCGGGGTACTGTTGGACAGGTACTGGAAATGGTTCGCCGCAACGAATATAAACGCCGGCAATCGCCTCCTTGTGTTCGCATCAGCGGGCGGGCATTCGGCCGCGACTGGCGGTATCCGCTGACATCGGGTTACGGCCGCAGCAAGTAATGACAGCTAAGCAGTGGGCTCGCCCGGTGCGGTCTTCTCACGCCCTGGTGGCTACCAGAATTTATACCAACTGTCTTTCTTCGGCTTGGGCACGGTGGCGTCCGGGTAGTTTCCCACCAGCACTTTTTCAGTGTCCTCGGCCAGGTCCCACATTCCGAGCTTGCGATAAGCCTCGAGCATAATCAGCAAGGCGTCGGCCACCGCCGGTGCTCCGTCGAAAATTTGCATGCAACGGGTGGCGCGGTTCAGTGCGGCCGCATAGGCTTTGCGTTTCATATAGTAGCGGGCCACGTGAATTTCGTGATCTGCCAGACGGTTCCTTAGAAATACCATGCGTTGCCGTGCATCGGGTGCATAGCGGCTTTCTGGAAACCGGTAGACCAATTCGGAGAACGCTGCAAATGCATTCATTGCATCAACCGGCGGACGTTTGCTCAGATCAACCCGCATCCATCTACGGATTTTCCCGTGCTGTCCGCTGAACTGCACGAGGCCGCGCATGTAGATTGCGTAATCAACGCGAGGATGCGTGGGGTTTTCGCGTTCGAACTGCTCCGCTGCATCAATCGTTGCTTCAGGCTCGCCGTTTCTGAAATAGGCATAAATCAAATCCAATTGCGCCTGTTTGGCCTGATTGCTGAACGGGTAACGAGCTTCAAGGTTCTCGTAGTACTGTATGGCGTTTCCATAGTTGCGGCTATCGAGTGATTTATGCGCCCGTTCGTACAATTGATCGGCCCCGGATACGATGTCGCGATCCTTGCGACCCCAGCATGCGGCGAGAAGTAATGTCAGGGCGACCAGTCCTAGCAACCGCCACGGCAGTCCCGGAACTGCGAAGCCATATTTTTTTGCGTCAGACACGTCGTTAGATACCGTGGCGTTCAAGTTCAGAATCACTACGAGGGCGCGAAGTATATCGTAAACTTGTTTTGCCGCAGGAGCTTAGGCTGTCAGTACATTCCCAACATGACCGCATTAGATCAAGCAGCTGAAATTCGCCCGGAGCAGGACGGCAGGCGCTTGGACCAGGCGCTGGCAGAGTTGTTCCCCGCCTATTCACGCTCGCGCCTCAAGCAATGGATTCTCGATGGGCGGGTGTCCCTGGACGGCGAATCGGCGATTCCCAGAACACCGGTGCGCAGCGGTCAACGAGTGCAGCTGAATCCAGAGGTGGAAACGCAGCGCCAATTCCATCCGCAGCCAATCGATTTATCCGTGCTGCATGAGGACGAGCATGTGTTGGTAGTGGACAAGCCGGCTGGCCTGGTCGTGCATCCTGGCGCCGGCAATGCCGACGGCACGTTGCAAAACGGTTTATTGCACCGTCTGCCCGAGTTAGCGGCGCTGCCGCGCGCCGGGCTGGTGCACCGTCTGGATAAGGACACCAGTGGCGCGATACTCGTGGCCAAAACGCTCGTGGCGCACACCCAACTCGTGCGCGAGCTGGAGGCGCGCCGCATCACGCGCGAATACCGGGCCGTCTGTGCAGGAAGGTTGACCGCCGGTGGCACGGTCGATTTGCCGGTGGGCCGGCACCCGACGCAGCGAACGCGCATGGCGGTCGTGGGGCGTGGCCGGCCGGCCGTGACACACTACCGGGTGTTGGCACGCTTCGATCAGCACAGCTATTTGGCTGTGCGCCTGGAAACCGGCCGCACCCATCAGATTCGAGTGCATATGGCGCACCTGCAGCACCCGCTGATCGGGGACCCGGTGTATGGCGGACGCCTGAAGGTTCCAGGCGGCGTGGCGCCGGCGCTAGAGCGGATGCTCCGTTCGTTCCGCCACCAGGCCCTGCATGCGAGCCGGCTCAGCTTCCAGCACCCGGTAGCCGATCAGCGGCTGGAAATCGCGGCGCCGCTGCCGCCGGACCTGCTGGATTTATTGCACGCGTTGGCTGGTGGTGCCTCGCCCAGCGTGCCATTCGAGGAGATGCCGTGGCCGAATCCGGTGGCGAATTCGAGTTGATCAGGCCCGACTGGCCGGCCGCGCCGCGAATTGCGGCCGCGGCGACGACGCGTGCAGGCGGTCACAGCACCGGCCGCTTTGCCGGGTTGAACCTTGCCGATCACGTTGGCGACGAGCCCGAGACCGTGGCCCGCAACCGCCGGATGCTGGCGGCCGAACTGGTTTTGCCCGAAGCGCCGCGCTGGCTGCAGCAGGTGCACGGTGAGCAGGTCGTTGACGCCGCCGAAGCCGGCATGGCAACCACGGCAGACTCGATCATCAGCGCCACTCCCGGCCAGGTGTGCGCAGTGTTGACCGCGGATTGTTTGCCGGTGTTGCTGTGCGATCGCCAGGCGCGGCAGGTGGCCGCAATCCACGCGGGTTGGCGCGGTTTGCTGGCCGGGGTCATCGAGGCCAGCATCGAGGCGTTCGAACGGCGGCAGGTGCCAGCCAGCGGCATATTGGCCTGGCTCGGTCCGGCCATCGGGCCGTCCGCATACGAGGTTGGCGGCGACGTTTGGAAGCTCTGTTCGCTCCGCTATCCCGATTGTTTGTCTGCGTTTGTACCCGGTCGACCGGAGCACTGGCAGATGGACCTGTACGCATTGGCGCGAGGCATACTCGAGCGTGTCGGCGTCCACGCGGTTTACGGTGGCGATTACTGCACCTTCGCCGATCGGCGCTTTTTCTCCCATCGGCGGGATGGGGTGACGGGCCGTCAAGCCACGTTAATATGGTTGCAATGAGGCCGGCGCGCAGACCAGTCTAAGTACTTGATTTCTCAGCAGGCGGCCCCATTTATCCAGGCAATGCAGGCGCGCACCGGAGACAGTTATGCGCATGGAAAAACTGACCAGCAAGTTTCAAATGGCTCTGGCCGATGCCCAGTCGCTGGCCGTCGGCCGGGAGAATCAGTTCATCGAGCCGGCCCACTTGATGGTGGCGTTGCTGGACCAGCAGGGCGGCACCGCGCGTCATTTGCTGACCAAGTCGGGTGCCAAGGTCAACCTGCTGCGCTCGCGCTTGGGCGAGGCCGTTGAAAAACTTGCCAAGGTTGAAGGCGCGGCCGGCGAAGTTCACATCTCCACTGAGCTCGGCAAGTTGCTCAACGTCACCGACAAGTTTGCCCAGGATCGGGGCGATCAGTACATTTCGAGCGAATTGTTCGTGCTTGCCGCGTGTGAGGACAAAGGGGAACTGGGGCGAATTCTGACGGACTCTGGCGTGGTTCGGGGTGCCGTGGACCAGGCCATCGACGGATTGAGGGGCGGCCAGCAGGTCACGGATCCGAACGCGGAGGACACACGCCAGGCGCTGGAAAAATACACCATCGATCTGACCGAACGTGCCGAGCAGGGCAAGCTCGATCCGATCATTGGCCGCGACGACGAAATTCGCCGCACGGTGCAGATTCTGCAGCGCCGGACCAAGAACAATCCAGTCCTGATCGGTGAACCCGGCGTTGGTAAAACCGCCATCGTTGAGGGCCTGGCACAGCGAATCGTTAATGGCGAAGTCCCTGAAGGCCTTAAGGACAAGCGCATACTTGCGCTTGACCTGGGGGCGCTGATTGCCGGCGCGAAGTTTCGCGGAGAGTTCGAGGAACGTCTGAAGGCGGTGTTGTCCGACCTGGCGAAGCAGGAAGGCCAGATCATTTTGTTCATCGACGAGATGCACACGATGGTGGGCGCGGGCAAAGCAGAGGGTGCAATGGACGCCGGAAACATGCTGAAACCGGCTTTAGCCAGAGGCGAACTCCATTGCGTCGGTGCGACCACCCTCAATGAGTATCGCGAAAATATTGAAAAAGACGCGGCACTGGAAAGACGTTTTCAGAGAGTACTTATCGATGAGCCGAGCGTCGAGGATACCATCGCTATCCTGCGGGGCCTGAAGGAACGCTATGAGGTGCATCACGGGGTGGATATAACCGATCCTGCGATTGTCGCTGCCGCGACCCTGTCGCATCGGTATATCAGTGACCGGCAATTACCGGATAAGGCCATTGACCTGGTTGATGAAGCCGGTTCGCTGATCCGCATGGAGATCGATTCGAAACCCGAAGAGATGGACCGTTTGGACCGACGGATTATCCAGCTCAAGATCGAGCGGGAAGCACTGAAAAAGGAAACCGACGAGGCGTCAAAAAAGCGCCTCGAAGACATTGAGGGCCAACTTGAGCTGCTGGAAAAAGAATACGCGGACCTTGAAGAAATCTGGAAGGCTGAGAAAGCCGCCATGCAGGGTGCGACGCATATTAAAGAAGAACTCGAGCGCGCGCGTACCGAGATGGAGACGGCACGCCGGGCCAATGACCTGGCGCGGATGTCCGAATTGCAGTATGGCCAGATTCCGGCTCTGGAGCGGCAACTCGAAGAGGCTGCAGCGCTGGAGCAGCAGGAAACGCAGCTGGTTCGCAACCGGGTGACCGAGGAAGAAATTGCCGAGGTCGTGTCCAAATGGACTGGAATTCCGGTCGCAAAAATGCTCGAGGGCGAACGGGAGAAACTGCTGCACCTGGAAGACGATCTGCATAAGCGGGTGGTCGGGCAGGATGAAGCGGTAGAAGCCGTGTCCAATGCAATTCGCAGGTCACGGGCGGGCCTTTCGGACCCGAAGCGGCCAAACGGTTCGTTCCTGTTTCTCGGGCCCACCGGTGTGGGCAAAACCGAGCTCGCGCGTGCGCTGGCCAACACGTTATTTGATTCAGAAGATGCAATGATCCGCATCGACATGTCCGAATTCATGGAAAAGCATTCGGTCGCGCGACTAATCGGCGCACCTCCCGGGTACGTTGGATATGAAGAAGGCGGCCATCTGACCGAGGCTGTACGCCGCCGTCCGTACTCAGTGCTGTTACTGGATGAGGTGGAAAAGGCGCACCCCGATGTGTTCAACGTGTTACTGCAGGTTCTCGATGACGGCAGGCTGACGGACGGCCATGGCCGAACCGTGGATTTTCGAAACACCGTCATCATCATGACGTCGAATCTTGGCTCCCAGCAGATTCAGAAGATGGCGGGGGAGGAGAGTTACGAGACGATGAAAAGCGCGGTGTTGCAGGTTGTCGGTGAACACTTCAGGCCCGAGTTCGTCAACCGCGTGGACGATATCGTCGTATTTCACCCGTTGACGATGGAACAGACTCGGGAAATCGCAGTTATCCAATTGCAGTCCTTGCAGAGGCGGCTGCTCGATCGGGATATCCGACTGGAACTGAGCGATGCGGCTCTGAGCCAGCTGGCCGAGGCGGGGTTCGATCCGGTCTACGGTGCGCGTCCGCTGAAACGGGCTATTCAACAGCGGATTGAAAACCCGTTGGCCGAAGCGGTCCTGGCCGGCGCATTTGCGCCCGGCGATGCGGTGCTGGGCGATGTCGACGGTGACGAATTAGTGTTTAGCCGGCAGAAGCCGGCCGCAGCCTGACCACCCGGTCCAGTCCCTATGCGGTGTACCTGGCGGCAAAATGGGCAGGCGGCGTAGCCTCAGGGAGTTGATTTTTTTGTCGCAACCCCAACAATATGCGTCGTCCCACCGGGCAGTCCGCACCACTGGCGAACACAGGGAAGCTTGAATGCCGATATACGACTATGAATGCAGGAATTGTGGACACGTCTTCGACGTGCTGCAGAAGATGAGCGATGACCCGCTGAGCGAGTGCCCCGACTGCGGCCAGCCGGATTTGCGCAAGCTGCTGTCCGCGCCGAATTTTCACCTCAAGGGCAGCGGATGGTATGCAACCGATTTCAAGCCTGACAAAAAGCCCAGCTCGGCGGAAAGCCCGGATGGCGGATCCAAAGCGGCGGACGGCGGATCCAAAGCTGCGGATGGCGGATCCAAAGCTGCGGATGGCGACAAGAAATCCGCCGGTAGCGATGACAAAAAGGGTGAATCGAAGAGCAAGTCCAAGTCTGACGCCAAGCCTTCCGGCGGCGGTGACAAGGCCGCCTAAACGACAATAGCCACCCGCGACTTGTTCTGCAGGTCGCGATCAGACACGATAGCCGCTCCCCGCTGACAAAAGCACATCCGAGCATGAAACGAATCCGGCGATATATTGTGGCGGGCCTGTTGGTTTGGGTGCCGCTGGGCGTCACGCTGTTTCTGCTGAAGGTCCTGGTCGATTTAATGGACCAGACGCTTTTGTTGCTGCCGCCCCCTTATCGGCCAGACGCTTTGCTCGGATTCCATATCCCCGGGCTTGGGATATTGCTGAGTCTGGCGGTATTGCTGGTGACCGGTATTCTCGCCGCCAACCTGGTCGGACGGCAGCTCGTGCACCTCTGGGAATCGATCCTGCAGCGCATTCCCTTCGTGCGCTCTATCTATTCTGCGGCAAAGAACTTTGCGGAAATCGTACTGACCGATGCCAATCAGTCCTTTAATAAGGTCCTGCTGATCGAATACCCACGCAAAGGTCTCTACAGCCTCTGCTTTCAGACATCGACCTATCTTGGAGAGGTGCAGGCGCGTACCGGTGAAGACGTGATCTGTGTGTTTGTGCCCACGACGCCAAACCCAACGTCCGGGCTGATCCTGATGGTGCCGAAGTCAGATGTGATCGAATTGGAAATGGACGTGGAAGACGCGCTGAAAATGGTGGTCTCGCTCGGTGTGGTCGTCCCGCGGTGGAATGGGGAAGACGCACCCGTGTCGCTTGCAAAAGCGCAACCGCAGCCTTAGCATCCGCCGACTTTCGTGCCGACATGACCGGCGATAGCCCAGGAACCATGCGTACACATTATTGCGGTCAGGTCGATGCGTCCCTGGTAGGAAAGGATGTCGCCGTTGCCGGCTGGGTGCACCGACGGCGCGATCACGGTGGCGTCATCTTCATCGATTTGCGTGATCGGGAAGGGCTGCTGCAGATAGTCTGTGACCCCGATTCCCCGGAGTTGTTTGCGCTGGCGGAAAAGGTCCGCGGTGAATTCGTCTTGGCTGTCCGGGGCCGGATCAGGCCGCGACCGGAGGGCACGGTGAACCCGAATCTGGCAAGCGGCGAAGTCGAGCTGCTGGCCAGCGAACTGGAAGTCCTGAATCCTGCGGAGACTCCGCCGTTTCATCACGATGAAAACGCTCACGAGGATGTGCGGCTGAAGTACCGCTATCTGGATCTCCGGCGCGAGGAAATGACCGCCCGGCTGCGGTTGCGGCACCAGGTCACTCGTTGTCTGCGTGCGTATCTCGACGAACACGGGTTCATTGACGTCGAAACACCGATGCTCACTCGGACCACTCCCGAGGGTGCGCGTGACTACATCGTACCGAGCCGAACCCATCCGGGCGAATTCTTCGCGCTGCCGCAGTCGCCGCAGTTGTTCAAACAACTCCTGATGATGTCGGGCATCGATCGTTATTACCAGGTCGCACGTTGTTTCCGGGACGAGGATCTGCGGGCGGATCGCCAGCCGGAATTTACTCAGCTCGATGTAGAAATGTCGTTTACCGACGAGAACGGCATCATGGAGATCATGGAAACGATGATCCGGCTCCTGTTCGCCGAAGTTCTCGGGGTTCAATTGCCAGAACCGTTTCCGCGGATGTCCCACGCCGAAGCGCTGCAACGCTTCGGCACTGATCGGCCGGATCTGCGCATTCCGCTTGAGCTGGTCGATGTCGCAGATCTGATGCAGGCGGTGGAATTCAAAGTGTTCGCCGGACCGGCCGCGGATCCGGATGGGCGGGTTGCAGCGCTAAAGTTGGGCGGCGGTGCTGAGTTAACTCGCAAGGAAATCGACGACTACACTGAATTCGTCGGGCGTTTCGGCGCTAAAGGGCTCGCCTATATCAAGGTTTCCGATCCCGACCAGGGCAGGGATGGCCTGCAATCGCCGATCCTGAAGTTTCTGCCGGATGATACCGTGCAGGGTCTGATCAAACGCTTGCATCTGGTTGCCGGTGACCTGGTGTTTTTCGGTGCGGACAAAAGCAAAATCGTCGGCGATGCACTGGGCGCGTTACGGGAACGTTTGGGTCGGGACCGCGGTCTCGTTGAGTCGCACTGGCGGCCTTTGTGGGTCGTCGATTTTCCGCTGTTTGAGTGGGACGCTGGCGAGCAGCGCTGGACCGCTCCCCACCATCCGTTCACAGCGCCCACGATTACCGATCCCGAAGCATTGAAAGCGGCGCCGGGCGATGTGCAGTCCAGGGCTTACGACATGGTACTCAACGGCACCGAGATCGGTGGCGGTTCAATTCGTATTCACACTGCGGCTATGCAATCCGCAGTGTTCGATCTTCTGGGCATTTCCGAACAGGAAGCTGCGAGCAAGTTCGGGTTCCTGCTCCGTGCGCTGAAGTATGGGACACCTCCACACGGCGGTATTGCGTTCGGACTCGACCGGCTGGTTATGCTGATGGCGGGTGTCGAGAGCATCCGTGATGTCATGGCGTTTCCGAAAACCCAGTCGGCAAGTTGCCTGCTGACCGACGCCCCGGGGCCGGTATCGGCCGCACAACTCAAAGAAGTTGGCTTGCGCTTGCGGAAGCCGGACCAAAAATCCTGATTGGCTGATATGGCAAGCCAAACGCGCGGCAAGGACGCAGTGCTGCTGATTCCGGGTCTGTGGACGGTCGGCGGTATCATGCAGGTGCTCGGGTATCAATTGCGGGCTGCGGGGTTCACGACCGAAAACTTTTCCTATCGGATGCTGCGTCAGGGCCTGGAAGCAAACTGCCGTCGGCTGCAGCGGCGCATCAACAGTTCGTCGTACGAGCAGATTCACCTGGTCGGCCACAGCCTCGGTGGGGTTCTGGCGCTGCAAACCCTCGCCCGTTATCCGGAGGCCATTTCCGGTCGGGTCGTTTGCCTGGGATCGCCATTGCTTGACAGCATGGCCGGACGCCGCCTGGCCGCTTCGCGTATCGGTAGCCGAATGTTGGGACGAACGTTGCCGGAGGCGGTATTCGAACGTCCGCTCGAATCCTGGCACGGAGTTCAAGACGTTGGTGTCGTCGCGGGATCAGTGGGCGCGGGCCTGGGCATGATCGTCACGCCCAGGCTAAGGCGACCCCACGATGGTGTGGTCGAAGTCGCCGAAACTTGTCTGCCGGGCATTACCGACCACCTTGAATTGCGCGTCAATCACACCGGCCTGCTGCTGTCCAAGCTTGCCGCAGATCAGACGGCGCATTTTTTGCGTCACGGCCGCTTTCAGCGCGCTTGACGATCAGTATTGTAAATGCGGCCCAAGGGCCGGCGACGTAACAATGCGGCCGCCAGGATCACCACACCGGCCGCGCTAAGCAGATGCTTGATCGAGTGCCCGCTGAATCCCCCAAGCGCGCTGTAGATCGGTGCATCCAGGAATTCCGTGAGTTTGGCTGCCAGATACACGGCCAGCATTCCCCAGATATAGCCATTCGCGGAAATGGAGCCCGTGGTGCTGAATGGCGCGGTGCACATGCACAGGATCAGGACCACCACCAGTCCCGGCAGAAACTGTACCAGCGCGTACGGGCGCAGGTCGCCGACACCCTGTGCCTCAGTCCAGGACCAGTAAACGACTGACAAGGCCCCTAGCACCAGCAGCGGCCACAGCAAACGCCGCCCCACCGTGGCGGACAAGTACTCACCGATGACGACGGCCATAAATGACATGAAGGTGATCGTCATCGGCAGCCGATCCCACAGCAGCGTGTCGTTGGACGGGTTCAGGTGATACCAGGCCGAGCCGACGCCGGTCAGTGCGGCCCCGACGAAGAACATCAGGTAAGCACAACGCAGTTCGGCTAAACCGCCACTGGCTTTGCGACTGGCGACGAGCCAGGCACCGGCCAGACCGCCAATGATAAACGGCAGGTTGCTGGCTACGTTCCAGAAATTGGCAATACCGAGTAGGGTCCTTTGGTCGGCGAACACATGATAAGCGGGATCCTGCGGAATCCTGGGTAGCAGCAAGACACCTGCAACGGCGGCCACGCTGATCGCGAGCAGCATAGCGACCGTTACTTTTTTATGGCTATCGTCATTCACGGTCTGATAAATCGTTCGCTTAAGATGGCGTGACCTGCGCTGATCGATGTTGCTTTCTCCGGCACGCTCGGCGCGCCCGCAAATCCAAAACCGATTTAGCAGGTTGTTGATAAACGCTCAGGCGAGTGCAAGACAAGGCAAGAATCGGCGAAAAAGCGCAGTGTACACGCCAGTACACGAGCATTTTGAGTCGATTCTTAACGCAGTGGTGTGCCGTTTGAGCGTTTATCAACGGCCTGCTAGTCCGGTTTTTGTATTAGACGGTATAGAGCAGCAAGTGCTTCGCGGGGTGTCATGTCATCGGGGTCCAGCTTCGCGAGTTCGGTGGCCAGGTGGTCGGAGGTGGATGCCGGTGGTAGCAATGCGAATTCGGTTTGTACGGCTTTTGTTGCATGGCCGGAGGCAGCCTGCGTTTCCAGGGTATACAGGTATTCCCGAGCCGAGTCGATGACCGATTCCGGTACCCCGGCCAGCGCCGCAACCTGCAGACCGTAGCTTTGATTTGCGGGGCCTTCCTTGACGGCGTGCATAAAGACGAGTTGCTTGCCGTGCTCCGTGGCGTCCAGATGCACGTTTGCCGCGTTCGGCAGTTCGTCGGCGAGCGCGGTCAATTCGAAATAGTGCGTCGCAAACAACGTGAACGCTCCGACTCTCTCGCAGATGTATTTAGCGCTTGCCCAGGCCAGGGACAAACCGTCGAAGGTGCTGGTGCCGCGGCCAATCTCATCCATCAGTACGAGGCTGGAGTCCGTCGCGTTGCGCAAAATGTTCGCCGTTTCGGTCATTTCGACCATAAACGTAGAGCGCCCACCGGAGAGGTCATCGGCGGCGCCAATGCGCGTAAAGATGCGATCCACGGGCCCAATGACGGCCGCATCCGCTGGCACGAAGCTGCCGGCATGCGCGAGCACCGTGATTAGCGCAGACTGCCGCATGTAGGTGGACTTGCCGCCCATGTTGGGGCCGGTGATCATCAGCAGGCGCCGGTCGGCGTCCAGGCTCAGGTCGTTGGCGATAAATTGGTCTGTGCCGACCTGCTCGACTACCGGATGCCGACCGCCAACGATGTTCAGGCCGGGTGCTGCTGACAACGATGGCTCACAGTAATCGAGCTCTCTGGCTCTGGCGCCGAAGGTCTGCAATACGTCGGTTTCCGCAATAGCCGCAGCCGCCACGCGCAGCGCCGATAGCACGTCCAGCAACGATGCCAGCAACGCTTCGTACAACTGTTTTTCGCGCGCCAGCGACCGTTCGCGTGCGCTCAGCACCTGATCCTCGAAGCTCTTAAGCTCCGGTGTGATGTAACGCTCTGCACCTTTGAGCGTCTGGCGGCGAATGTAATCCGCCGGTGCGTGTTCAGATTGGGCTTTGCTGATTTCAATGTAATAACCGTGCACCCGGTTATAGCCCACCTTTAGAGATCCGAGATTCGTGCGTTTTTTCTCGCGGCGCTCCAGTTCGGCAAGAAAGCTGTCAGCGTTGGCACTGAGTTCGCGCAACTCGTCCAGCTCTGCATCGTAACCGGCAGCGATCACACCCCCGTCGCGTATCAGCATCGGCGGGTTGTCGATCACGGCTGTCTCAAGCAACGCGCAGGTAGCCGGGTGCTCACCCATCTCTGTTTGCAGTCGATGTAACAACGGAGAATCGAAAGCCGCCAGGTGGCCCTGCAACTCCGGCAGTAACCGCAGGGCTGTACGAAGCTGCGCCAGGTCCCGCGGCCGCGCCGATTGCAGTGCGATGCGTGCCAGTATTCGTTCCAGGTCGCCTACCTTGCGCAGCAATACGGCGAGTTCCTTGGGTTGGCTCTGGGCAAGCAGGCCAACCGCCTGGTAACGCAGCCGCAACGTTTCGCGATCGCGTATCGGCCGGTTCAGCCAGCGCCGCAGCAGGCGGCTGCCCATGGTGGTCGCACAGCGATCCAGTATTCCAGCGAGCGTGTGCTCGGGCCGCCCGGCAAGACTGGTATCCAGCTCGAGATTGCGCCGGGTCGCGGCGTCCATAAGCAGCGCGTCGGTGGAATGCTCGGTCGTCAGTCCGGTCAGGTGTGGTAAAGCGGTGCGTTGGGTATCGTTTACGTATTGCAGCAGCCCGCCGGCGGCACGCACAGCTTCGGTGAGTTCTGCACAGCCGAATCCGGCCAGGTCGTGCGTACCGAATTGGGCACACAAACCGCGTTGTGCGGTGTCGAGATCAAAATGCCACGGTGGCAGGCTGCGCATTCCCGCTGCTTGTAGTTTTTGGAGTACGTCGGCCTGATGCTCTTCGACCAGTAACTCCGCCGGCTTCAAACGAGCCAGCTCATCGGCCAGCGCCGCGAGCGAATCGAGTTCGGCAACGGTAAAACGGCCAGCGCTCAATTCCAGCCAGGCCAGGCCAATCCTGGATTCGGTCCGGCACACTGCCGCGATGATGTTTTCACGCCGGGAATCCAACAGCGTGTCCTCGGTGAGAGTGCCCGGCGTAATGACGCGCACAACCTTTCGTTCTACTGGCCCCTGTGCATTGCGCGGGTCGCCAATCTGCTCGCAGATCGCAACCGACTCGCCTTGGCGTACCAGCTTGGTCAGATAGCCATCCACCGCGTGATACGGCACGCCTGCCATCGGTATCGGCTGGCCTGCGGACTTGCCGCGGCTGGTCAGTGTGATGTCGATCAGTTTTGTTACGCGGCGTGCATCGTCATAGAACAATTCATAGAAATCGCCCATGCGATAAAACAGCAAGGTATCCGGAAACTCTGCCTTGATCCGCAGATACTGCCGCATCATCGGGGTGTGCGCGCTGACCGAAGCTTCTTTTGATTGTTCTGCTGGTTCGCTGGCCATCACCAGTTTCCGGGATATTCAATTGAGCAGAGGATAACGGAAGTTCCCGGCATCGTTCAGGCATTCGCTAAAGTCCCGGCGCGCTGCCGGTCGCATTGCCTCGGCTCCGGCGTTCCGATGTCGCCTCGACAACACCCCCGGTAACGCGCCTGGAACCGGCGATGAGTTATCGGCCGCAGGTGCCGGGTGAATGCGAAGAGCGAATTAGCGACAGCGTAGCGCCGGAGCATTTGCGCGGTGCCTGCGGCCGCGAGGTTCGACCTCGCTACCGGGGCACGGGGCCGACAGGATTGTCGCGGCGACGCGCCGGGGCTTCATCGCACGGAGCCGTGACAGTATCATCGGCGCGAGCAAGCAAACCAGAGATGGCGCAAGCCGACGCAAAACAATGCATGTAGTGCACCTGGAAACCGGCAGACACCTGTATGGCGGTGCGCGACAGGTGCTGTATCTGCTCGAAGGCTTGTCCCGGGAACACCTGCAGTCCACGCTGATCTGCCCGACAGACAGCGCGATTTCGGTGGCCGCCACGGAGCTTGGCATCGATGTCGTGTCAATGCCGATGTTCGGTGACCTGGACATCGGCTTCGGCTCAGGCGTCGCCGCCTACCTGCGCCGCACGCGTCCGGACCTGGTGCATGTCCACAGTCGCCGGGGTGCCGACGTTTGGGGCGGCATTGCAGCGCTGCGAGCCGGGGTCCCGGCCGTGTTGACACGCCGCGTGGACAATCCGGATGTCGCGTTGCTGGGTACTCTTAAATATCGGCTGTACCGGCGTGTTGTTGCGATATCCGCTGACATACGCAAGCGGCTGCTCCGCCAGGGCGTGCCTGCCGGCAAACTCGCGCTGGTCCACAGCGCCGTCAAAGTGGCCGATGCAGAGCCGAGACTATCGCGGCACCAATTTCGCCAACTATTCCAAATCAGCGACCAGGCGCTGGTCATTGCGGTTATCGGGCAGTTGATCCCGCGCAAAGGCCAGGCCTTTATGCTCGCTGCCTGGGCCGAGATACTTGCCAGTTATCGTCAGGCTCGCTTGATTCTGTTCGGCGATGGTCCGGACGAGAGCCGTCTGCGCCGGCAGGCCGCGCGGGCGGGGATTGAGGATTCGGTCATATTTGCGGGCTACCGGGCGGATCTTCGCGATTATCTTGGGCACGCGGA
>JAPUGB010000149.1 GCA_027293165.1 Gammaproteobacteria bacterium | reverse complement strand
TGCCATCGTTGTTGTCCTTCTAAGAAGTTTGCATTACATCAATGTTCCGCCTGCGGTCGGCAACGCGCCGCGATGCATCGAACCAGGCTGCAAGCTACCGCGCAAATGCTCCGGCGCTAAGGCGCTCTTCGCAACCACTCGGCATCTACAGCCAACGTCGTGCTATTCCACCCTGCTGGCGAAAAAACTCAACCGGAAATGGTCGGTTTGTCCGTTTCTGCATCAGTGACCAAAGAACTCAAACAGCGTGGTCGCCCAGTCTGCTTCGTCATCAGGGAGATCGCGATACTGGCATGCGCCGACTGCTGTGGCGGCTGCCTGCGTGTGTGGCCGATTCGGGTCCCATGCAGCAGCGCACAACAAGATCGGGGCCCTAAGTGCATTGAGCTGCGCCCGCACGGGATACTGGAAAAAGCTGCGACAGGCATGGCGCCAATTCGGGCCGGCCTTCAGCATGGCCACAACGCGTGTGTGCACCGATTCGGCATCTATCTGCGGATCGGCCCGAATAATGCTGTCGCTGCTGGGACGGAACCAAGGCCAATACAAGGACTGGTCCCGGACCAGGTGCCAGGTTTCCAGCAGGTGCCCACCGTGCCACACCGGCACGATGGCCGGTGCATAGCTGGCAAGCAGCGACTGTGGCTCGCCGTCAGCCAGGTATTGCAGGCCACTGATTGCGAGACTCTGGACCCGACCTGCATGCGTTCGCGCAAGGTCCAGTGCAACCAAGCCACCGCCCCATTGACCGTAGACATCGACCTGGTCGACACCGAGTCCGTCCAAGACATCGGTTAATGCTTCCCGGTATCGGGCGACCGTAACTGCTTCATCGGGGTGCGTGGAATCGGATTCACCGTGACCCGGAAGCTCGACAACGATCACCGGACGATGGGACCGAATTGCCGCGGCAATGGGCCCCACCGTTTCAGCGGAACCGCCGGCACCGTGCTGAATCAGCACCGGCAGGCCGTCAGCCTCGAAGTCGCACTGCACCCGCAGCTGGCCACCACGGACGTCGACCATCCGGTTCCAGAGACACCCGGGCGCTGCGCTCGTTGTCCGAACTTCCGGCACATCAGCGCCCGGATGGCGTTTCAGAAATTCCAGCGCCATCTCCAGCGTTTTTTCCAATGAACCACCAGGGCGCACCTCAACCTGTTCTGAAGTGCGCTGAATACGGTCAAGGTGATCACGCAACGGATCCTGTTCGGCTGCGGTAATCAATGCAGGTACTCGCAAATACCTGAGCGCCAGATCCCCCCGATACCGAAACGCTGCCGCATAGCCAACGCGATAATTATCGTCGGCGCGCAGAAAATCGATTACCGCTTCGTGCAGATACTCCGGATCGGGCATCGATAGATCCATACGAGCTGCAGACGTACGGTCATACCAGGGAAAGAAAATCAGCTGGTCTCGATGGCGGGCCCATAACCAGGCCAGGTGACTGCCGTCCCAGGCCGGACGAAACGGGGGCAGATAGTTGGCCAGGAAACTCTGGCGTTCGTGTTCCTCGAACACGACAAAACCGTTGGCAACCAGGCAGGAAACCCGCTCGGGATGCCGCGCCGCCAATGCCACGGCCATGCCGGCGCCGGTATGGAGGCCATACACCGCTACCGACTCCAGGCCAATCGCTTCAATGAACTCTGCCAGCGCCTCGGCAAAAGCCTCCATGTTTGCCGCCGGGTCACCGAGCGGGTCCGATATTCCATACCCCGGGTGATCAGGGGCAATGACGGAAAACGACTCGCCCCAGCGTTCCATGAGTTCGACGAATTCCGCCGATGACCGCGGCGACTGGTGCAGTAGCAACAGCGCCGGACCGTCGCCGCAGCGGCGATAGTGAACCTGGCGTGGCCCCCAGCGCCCGTCGATCGTAACGAAATGCCGCTTAATGCGCACGAGAATCAAATGCTCTGATACGGGTTACTTCCATTGCTTCAGCTGTCGTTTTTAAGGGGCGGTTCACCCTAGACGACCGGTCCACAGCTGACAAGCCCGGCAGCATCGACTGTCGAAGCGGGAGCCTTGTTGGCGGGCTGAATTTTGTGCCGATGGGACGAGCTTAACCGGTTGCTTTAAGCTTCGGCTTTGTAGCTTGTTCGGCGTCGACCAACGGAATCGAGTCCAACACCCAACCTTTCTGGTGACAGCGGGCCGGGCTTGGGACCGCATACGCCACTTTGCGCATGTTTTGCTCGACCGTGTCGGTGTCGATACGCCAACCGTTCGCATCCCAACGATTCAGCGCCTCGCGATACATGAGGATGCACTTGTCTGACGGCGTCATGAATTCCTTGGTGTTGGTGGGTGGCGTCAATGCAGGGTTCAGGTTTTCAATTATTTTGACGTCTTGATCTGCCACGTATTGGTTGCGATCGATGACATTCTGGTCCATCGCGGGCTCGAGAAAAGAGTTGCGCATGCAGACCAGGTAAATATGAGTACTGCTGTCATCGATCGGACGCTCCAGCAGATACTGGTGGATCCAAACTTCATCGGATAAATGGATATATGTCCAAACCTGGTTAGGCCCATGAAAACCGGTGCCAACCTCCAGTTTGCCAGAGTCCGGGCGGGCGTCCTTCATCTGGTTGTCGTCGGTTAGTGAGGGAGCGGTGAAATCATGCCAGAAACCCTTGCCCCAACCGCTAGGTTCCACGATGCGCATTTCGTCAACCTTGTATTCCTCGTCCTCACCTTCAAAGCCATGGGTGTCGTGCACGAACTCGTTGTGCGCCGGATCAATGCCGTTTTCCACTGAGCGCTCGTAATTGGCCTTGAGCGCGTAGTCCTGTATGGTCGCTCGCCAGCCATCCTGATCCCATTCGGCGACATCGATGACCGGCGGCCGTTGATCCTCCGCAAGATCACCGAGAAAGGCGAATATCAGGCCGAATTTTTCCTCAACCGGATAGGCATCTATTCTCGTTCGTCCTGAATCCTGGCGTTTTTGCCGAGCGAAGGAATACGGTGCA
>JAPUGB010000148.1 GCA_027293165.1 Gammaproteobacteria bacterium | reverse complement strand
AGCTGCTGCCAGAGACGATATACGCTAACCCCGGCCGCCAGAAGCGCCGGCTGCGTCACCTGTGTCTGGTTGAGCTTTTCCGCCGGGCCTTGCTGGCTGACCTGCCACAAATCGTAGCCCAGCGTCGCGGAAGCTTCGGCGAATGACTCCTTCACGATGGGGTGCGCATCGGCAAGATCGGCGAGCATGCCAACCGCCTGCGAGCCTTGCCCCGGAAATACATATGCCAGCGCCATGATTGAATGCTCCTTAAATTTGTTACGCCATCCCGATCCAACGCGTTAGCGCGCCGTAATTAAAAGCGCACGATCATACAGCAGTCGAACGTTTGCGCAGCCTCAGGCTCCACACGCCAATCAGCCCGCCGACCATCCCGAACCAATGCGCATCCACGACCACCGGTCCACCGCTTGCCAGCTCGCTGCCTGGCAAGGGTCCCGCCAGTTGCTCATAAAACCCCTTGAGCAGCACCGCGCCTAGCAGGATCAATCCGTCCTTGTGTCCGCGACGGAGCCTTTGGGTTGCCCCGGCGGCAAGCCAGCCATGCAGCACGCCAGACAAACCCACATACCACTGCAGCTCCGGTCGGAGCCAGACAAAACCCAGCGCGATCATCGCGACCGCGAAACCGCTGACCCAGGCCCATTGGCCCAGCGTGAACTCCCGTCCGAGCAGCCAGGACACGAGAATCAGTGCGGCCAGGTTCAACGCGGTGTGGCTGGCGCCCAGGTGCACCAGGTGAGCCGTCAGCAGGCGCCATATTTCGCCCGCCAACACCGCTTCACGGTCGTATTGCAGCAACTCCCGCGCGGGATCGCCAATGGCCATGAGAAACAAGCCAGAACCGGCGATTACCAGGGTCGCTATCGCAACCGGCTGTCGGGCAATATCGGCCAATTTCACCATGAAAATTCCTGCGCTCTGCTATCATGTAGGCGTTTAGGCTAACGGTGTCTGACCTATGAACGCAATAAAATCCACGCCCGGCAGTGCCGGTTTTACGCTGATCGAGATCATGGTGGTCGTGGTAATCCTCGGTATTCTCGCTGCGATTGTCGCACCCAACATCATCGGCCGGGTCGAGCAGGCTCGGGTCACCCGGGCCAAGACCGATATCCAGACCATTGCAGCTGCGCTAAAAATGTTTCGAATCGACAACTCGAGATACCCGACCACCGAGCAGGGTCTCGAAGCGCTGGTGCGAAAACCCGCCGGCGCCAATCTGCCCAAGTACACGCCGGACGGTTATCTGGAAAAACTGAGAAAGGATCCGTGGAGCTCGCAGTACCAGTATCTTTATCCGGGGCAACACGGGCGGTTCGATATCTACTCGTTTGGTGCAGACGGTATGCCGGGCGGCTCAGACAATGACGCCGACATCGGCAACTGGAATCTCGACGAGTAACGCGCAAGGCGGCTTCGCCTCCTTAATCCCTGTCCACATGGTGAATATTTCAGCACGCTTCCGACAGATTCAGAGGGGCTTTACCCTGCTCGAAATCCTGGTCGTGCTCGTTATCATGGCGATCGGTACGGCGATGGTGGTTTTCTCCACCGGTATACTCGACGCCGACAGGGATGTTGCGAGAGAAACCAGGCGGCTGCACGCCTTGCTGGAGATGGCGCAGGAACAAGCGGTGTTCCAGGGGCGCACGATCGGTCTCGAGATCGAAGATCGAAGTTATCGTTTTTTTCTCTATGACCGCCGCCCCGATGATGACGGCAACATGATCAGCCTTTGGGTGCCGATGGATGACGATGAAATATTTCGACTGCGATCCTTGCCTGACGACATCGTCGTTGAACTGTTCGTTGACGACCGCAATTTGCAGCTACCCGTAGCCGATGACGACGAGGCGCCAGTGCCGCAAATTCTTCTGCTGAGCAGCGGCGATATCAGTTCCTTTGAAATTCACCTGTTTCGCGAAAACAGCGCCTCCCGCTACCGGCTGGCTGGCGACAACCAGGACGGCCTCGTTGTCACGGCCCCTGGCGAGGAATAAGCATGACCAGACAGCGCGGCTTTACCCTGATCGAGATCATGACCGCCATGGCGATCACCGCGTTTGCCCTGAGCGCCGCCTACTACGCCATCATGCAATCGATCGGTACGATCGCTCGTTTGCAGGACAAAACCTTCGCCCACTGGATCGCGCTCAACCAATTGACCGAAATGCGGCTGCAACCACAGGTCGTGGAGACCGGTGAAAATAATGGCGACCTGGAGTACGCCGATCAAAGGTGGGTCTGGCGATCCAGGGTATCGGAAACGGGCGTCGACAACCTGTATCGGGTGGATATCGCGGTCAGCAAGGAAAATTCACCGGACGATGTCGTGCAGGATATCGTCGGTTTTATCGGCCCTCCCATAGTCGGCAGCGGTCGCATCCTTCCCTGGTCTTCTGAGCCCGCCGAGGAAACCGGATGACCAGCATTGCAAAAACCCGTATGCGGGGCTTTACGCTGATCGAAATTCTTGTGGCGCTGGCGATTTTTTCACTGATGGCGGTCATGTTGTTCGGCGGCTTTATCGCGATCAGCAACCAGGTGGACTGGTCCCGTGCGCGCGCGAATCGCTTGCAGCAGATCCAGACTACGATGCTTTACCTGGGCCGCGACTTTTCACAGTTACAACCCAGACCGGTACG
>JAPUGB010000147.1 GCA_027293165.1 Gammaproteobacteria bacterium | reverse complement strand
GATTTCGACTTTAAGAGGATTCCAGCTGTGCACGACAGACAAGTATTTACACGACGACTATTAACGGCAGCGGTTTTATTGCCGATTGTCGCTATGGCGGAGCTTCCGACCGTTCAAGTATTCAAATCGGCGACTTGCGGTTGCTGCATCAGGTGGATCAGCCATTTGCAGGAACACGGCTTTACCGTGACGGCAACCGATGTTGGGGATATGAGCACGGTAAAGGTCGAAAATGATGTTCCACCTCAACTGTATTCGTGCCATACGGCATTGATTGACGGTTACGTCATTGAGGGGCATGTCCCGGCACCCGATATCATGCTGCTGCTCGCGGAGCGATCCGAGGTTTCCGGCTTAGCGGTTCCGGGCATGCCGATTGGCTCGCCGGGCATGGAAGGCCCAAACCCGGAAGCCTACGAGGTATTCTCTTTCGATGACTCGGGTGCAGCCCGCGAGTTCGCCACGCATCATCCATAGACGCCGTCAGCTCACGACCGGATCTGCCACACCCGGACAAATGAATGCAGCGAAAATTTTAATTGGCGGGGCTTCGCTGCTGCTGACGTGTGCGCATTCGTCAATCGGGTATGCGCAAACCGATAACGGATCGAACGGAAATGCTAACGGCAACGGGTCAGTCCTATCCGCCGGGCAAGCACAAGGCGCCGTCAATCGTGTCGACGTAGCGGCCAGTTACATCGAACAAGCGCCAGCGGATCAGGCAGTCGTAGAATCCAAATATACGAGAATCATCGGATCCCATCACCAGGTGACGGTGGTCGCCGCGCTGGTTGATTCGGATATCGACAGCGGTAGTGGTTTACGGGCCGGCGACCTCAGGTTTGGCTATTCGTTTACACCAAACCAGAAGCTCACCGCAAACCCTTGGGTGCCATCGGACGTCGGCATTGGTATGGGTCTGTCGATCCCAACCGGTGACCTGGACGATGGGACCGGAACGGGCAGTTGGCGTTTGGCCCCGAGGTTGGGCTATGTCGCGACAATCGGGAGTAACTTCGTAATCGCTCCGTCACTCGAATACATTTTCTCGTTCGGGGAAGAGACCGGTGCCAAGGAAATCCGTGCGGCAGGAATCTCGGTACAAATGCTGTACGTGGCTCCCGAAGCATTCTGGGTACAGTGGACGCCGGGCTATGTGTACGATATCGAACTCGATGACGGTGCGTTCGGTAACGTTATCCGCATAGGAAAATTATTTGCTCAGCATTTCGCGCTCAGCATCGACTATGGACGCCTACCCGTTTTCAGCAAAACGCTCGGTGGATCGACGACGGATTATGCCAATGTCTGGACGCTTGGCGTTCACTTCCCGTTCAATTACGGCCAGTAAAGTTTCGGAAGCGCCTAAGCTTCGGGCGAAAGATTACACTGGAAAGATCAGGCAAAGCGTTCCACCCGGCTGCTACAATACGAATTCGGCCCGAACATAAGACATCTCTTGGCACCCACGGTCTGTGGAAATAAACGTGGTCAGAATAATAAAAATAATACTGATCGTCCTGGTCGGCCTATGGGGCCTCATCGGCGGACTGGGCAACCTTGCCCTAACCGATTCGGGTTTTACAGCCACCGCCGAGGTCGTTGGTGCCGATGGGCGCAGCGGAGTTGCCGACTGGCAACGAATCGAAAGTCCACTGCTGATATGGGCTGCTTGGGCGTTACTGCCGATCGGTAAACTGGCGACCGCAGTGCTATGCCTTTACGGCGCTTGGCGCATGTGGTCGAGTCGCCGCTTGCCGGCGGATGAATTCAATGCGGCCAAAACGTTCGGCCTCCTGGGCTGCGGAATCGCAATCGCTATGGTGTTCGGGATTTTCATGGTGGCGGCGGATACATACTTTAAATTATGGCAGGCGGACCTGGGTTCGCGCGTAATGCCGATTGCTTTCCGCTATGTCGGGTCGATTGGCATCATCGCGTTGTTCGTCAACCAGCCGGATCGCTGAGATCTGTTACCGACATGGTGTTTGCAAGGCTCATCGCTAGTTAATCAAACGTTTATGCGAAGCGTAATCACACAATCGGTAACGTTGCCCGCTCCAGCGGAGAAGTTGTATGAAATGTATCTGGATCCTGCCCTGCACGGGGCGTTCACGGGCCATCCGGTAACGATTGCGGCGCAAAGCGGGGCGGAGTTTCGGGCTTTCGACGGCCAACTAACGGGTCGAATTCTCGCAACGGTTCGGCCGAGCCTGATTGTGCAATCGTGGCGGTCAACGAATTTCGAGCCGGACGATGAAGACTCGACGCTGATTCTAGCATTCTCGGATGAAAGCCCCGGGGGGCGGGTAAATCTGGTTCAGGTCGGCGTGCCGGACCAGGATTATCAGGGTGTAACGGAGGGCTGGGAGGCATATTACTGGGGGCCGTGGCGAGAATATCTGCAGAAGAGCCAGTCGAAAGCATAATCACCGAAGGCGTTTGTTTGTTTAATCCCCAACCCGACATTGGCTACCCCCTTTTGAGTGTTACGTTGCTTAAGGAACTGAATATCGTGCGGATTGGTTGCCTGTGTGTTTGGAATCTTAATCATTTCCTTCCGGATGTCGGCGCATGAATACCACGATACCGGCGATTACATTGCAGGGGCTGGTTTTGGCCTTTCTGCCGGCCGCGATCGTTATCGGTGTCATGTTGCGCTGGTCCGCCGGCGCTCCAACGGCGGCATATGCAACGCTGCGGATGCTGATTCAGCTGCTCCTGATTGGCTATGTATTGGTGTATATATTCGAAGCCGATCATCCGGGAATCATTATTGCTGTCCTGGTAATCATGCTTGCCTTGGCGAGTTGGATTGCGATTCGGCCCTTACGGAACAAGCAGCCACATTTATATCTGAATGCTCTCGTTGCGATATCCGTCGGCGGTCTCGTGACTCTCGCACTGGTGAGCCAGCTCGTTATCGACGTCGAACCGTGGTTCAGACCCCGTTACGTGGTTCCACTGGCCGGAATGATTTTTGCCGGGTCGATGAACACCGTGAGTCTCGCCGCTGAAAGATTCCAGGCTGAAACTGATAAAGAAATACCGTACATGGAGGCGCGGCGGACTGCGTTGCAGGCCTCATTGATTCCGGTTATCAATTCTCTGTTCGCGGTTGGCCTGGTATCGCTGCCCGGCATGATGACCGGCCAGATTTTGTCCGGGATTTCACCGTTGATCGCGGCCAAGTACCAGATCGTGGTCATGACGATGCTGTTCGGCGCTTCCGGTATTTCCGCGGCGCTGTATCTGGTGCTGGCCAGGCGAATACCGTGAGAGGGGTGCTGCGATTCGAAAAACTCACACTGCTGTTGGTCACAATGCTGGTGCTGTTATGGTCCGGTATCAACCCCCGAGACGGAATCACGTGGCTTTTTGAAGTTGTACCGGTGTTTTTAGCGTTAGCGATTCTCGTACCGACAGCTAAGAGTTTCCCGTTGAGCTCGTTGTTGTACAGGTTACTGTTTGTTCACGGATTGATTTTGATGATAGGCGGACACTATACCTACGCGGAAGTGCCGGTCGGTTACTGGTTTCAGGAAACGTTTGAGCTATCTCGAAATCACTACGACCGTCTGGGGCACCTTGTTCAGGGGTTTGTTCCAGCGATTCTGGCCAGAGAAATACTGCTGCGAAAAACGCCACTGGTTCCGGGACGGTGGTTGACGTTTTTGATTATTGCAGTGTGCCTGGCGTTTAGCGCATTTTATGAATTGATTGAATGGTGGACCGCACTGTTACTGGGTGAATCGGCCGACGCTGTTCTCGGAATGCAGGGGGATGTATGGGATTCTCAATGGGACATGTTTTTAGCTTTGTTGGGCGCTTGCGTATCGCTGGCCACTCTTTCGAAAGTTCACGACCGGTCTTTGGCTGCGCTCGAAAAACGGTTTTCTGGAGAACTGTCCGCGTGAAATCCAGACATAACGATAGAACGCTTGGAGAAAAGTCAGAGGCATTGTCCATGGCAAACTATCCGGCCGACTCCCGCAACAAGCTTGTTTTGCAGTTGGCCATCATTGGCCTGGCGTTTGCCGGGCTGTTAGGTGGATCAATGAATGCGGAGCCGGCCGATGCTCCAGATGCTGACGTGCTCCTCGAACGCTCCGGAGCCTATTGTCGGGATGATCCGAATTGTTTTAATCGTTTGCATCCCGAGATTCCATCCGTAGCGCGCGCGAGGCCGGGGCAGGTGATTGTGTTTGAAACACGCGACGCAGCCGACAGCAGCATACTGCCGCCGGAGCAAACACCACCGCGTTCACCAGGCGTAATCGGGCATGTCATCCACCCCCTGACAGGACCGGTGTATATCGAGGGAGCCAAGCGCGGCGATGTGCTGGCCGTGACCCTGATCAAAATCGAACCGTATGGAAACGGACGCACAACCATCACGCCGGGCGGACTGCTTGGTGATCTGTTCCGTGGCCGGCCATTCAGCGTCATGTGGGAGCTGACGCCGGAGGCGGCAACGTCAAGTGCGTTACCGGGAGTGCGTATTCCGCATGCTGCATTTCCCGGTGTCATCACCGGACTACCCGGGCCGGAGGAAGTCCTTATATACAGGGATCGAGAACAGGCAACTCTCGAAGCCGGTGGTGCGGTGACGCCGCCGCTCGCAGCAGATGCGGTACCGGTCACGCTCTGCGGTCCCGAAGGTCGCGTGGCCAGCGAATGCTTGCGCACGATCCCGCCACGCGAATTTGGCGGAAATATGGATACGCGTTACATGCAGGCTGGCGTGACAGTCTATCTACCCTGCCAGATCGATGGGTGCGGGCTTGCTGTCGGCGATGTGCACTACGCCCAGGGGGATGGTGAGGTGGCCGGCACGGCGATCGAAATGGCCGCGCGCGTGACCCTGACTACGCAAGTGCTTGCGGGCGCCGCGCGCGATTTCGCCGGGCCCCATTTTGAAGGGCCAAGCACGCTGCTCGACCTGCCATCTGGGAGCTTTTACGCGACCACGGGGTTTCCGATAAAAGACCCCGGCACGGTACCGCCACATTTGCGCTATCTCCAATCGGAAAAAACAGCCGAGCTCGAAAACCTGTCACAGGATTTGACGCTTGCAGCGCGCAACGCCTTAATTGAAATGATTGACTACATACAGCGGACCCGAGGCTTGACCCGGGAACAGGCTTATATAGTTGCCAGTGTCGCGGTTGATCTGCGTATTGGGCAGGTGGTCAACGGGACCAATGTCGGCGTCAATGCGATTCTGCCGCTGGACATATTCGTAGATCCAGACAATCTGTAGCACAACGGTCACACTCCGCAGCCGATAAGCAAAAAGGTGGGGCGAGGACTTCGGCCCAATCGGCGAAGCGCTGACGGGTTACAATGGGGACAATAAAAAACGAATGCGCATTTGAGGCCAGCATACCGAACGATCTCATCGTCTGGTGGAAGCAATAAGAATGACCGATAAAGCCATTGTCAGATACCCAGGAAAAAAAGCGGAAGTGTCGTGGGATGGTCGTTTGTGTATTCACATAGGAGAGTGTGGTCGCGCCAAAGGCGACCTATTCGTCGGGGGCAGGCAGCCGTGGTGCGATCCTGATGTTTCAGGTGACGAAGAAATTCGTGACGTTGTGATGCGGTGTCCGACGGGGGCATTGTCTGTTGAATTCGGGGATGGCGCGGGTGTCGAAACGCCGGATCCGGTAAACACTGTACACGTGACCTATAACGGACCGCTGTTCTTTCGTGGGAATCTGGAAATAGAAGAAGCGCCTGACGATGTGCCGGGCCTGCGCTTTCGAGCTGCTCTCTGCCGTTGCGGGGCGTCAAAGAATAAGCCATTTTGCGACAACAGCCATGCCGATGCGGGATTCGCAGACTATGGGGCGGTCGGAGACGTGGGTAATGCCGGCGCCGCGTCCGGCGGAGCACTGCATGTTGCGCCATCCAAAGACGGGCCATTGATCGTGTCAGGGAATATGACAATGCTTGCCGGCAGCGGACGCGCGGCATGGAAAGGAAAACAAGTCGCGCTGTGTCGCTGCGGAGCGTCGGAGAATAAACCCTTCTGCGACGGCCGGCATAAAAAGGTGGGTTTCAAAAGCGACTAGGCGCATCTGGTGGGTGGGACGCGGCGGTTACAGAGTTTTAGGAATCAGGTCATATGCCGAAACTCATAGAATCTCCGGCGGTCATTCCGGCCGTTGGCACTAAGCCGAAACAGATCGAAGAATATATCGGGCGGGTCAACACAGGGGATGAATCGTGCAGCGTGGCGCGCATGGTATCGCCACAGGGTTGGGTCGAGCCTGGCCAACGACCGGAGTTTCGTGAGACCACCGTGGTGTTGCGCGGTGTGGTTTACGTGGAAACCGAGGGCGATCCGATTGAAGTACACCCGGGGCAGGCCTTGGTCGCAGAACCCGGCGAGTGGGTTCGATACAGCACGCCCGGCGAGGGCGGTGCGGAATATGTCGCGGTCTGTCTGCCAGCTTTCTCGCCCGATCTTGTGCACCGTGATGATGAATAGGCTTCCTCGAGTAACCGCTTCGACTCGGTGCCGAAATGTCTGAATCACAGATCAATAGACAACCAAGCCAGGAAGTCTCGAGCTGGGGCAAAGCCGCATTGCCGGTGGGTATCGTCAGTGGCATTTTGCTGGGCGGGGTAGCCGGCGGGTTTTTCGGTAGCATTGGCATCGGCATTGCAATCGGGGCCGGCGTCGGCGTGGGCGTCGGATTTGGTGTGGCGGTCGCAATCTACGTATTCCACGGTCCCGATCCATCGAACTGGCGGCCATGAAGATCGACATCGTCTCGGACACGGTTTGTCCCTGGTGTTTCGTGGGAAAGCGGCGGCTCGAGCAAGCCCTGTCGATGCCGGCTGCCCCTGCAGCGGAAGTTCGTTGGCGACCCTTTCAGCTCGATCCATCGATCCCGCCGCAGGGTTGTGGCTATCTCGAGAGCCTGGTCCGTAAATACGGGCAGGTCGCAGTGAAACGTATGCAGGCTGATCTGCTAAAGGTCGGCGATTCCGTTGGGATCGAGTTTCGGTTCGATAAAATCCAAACCCGGCCGAATACCATCGATTCTCACAGGCTCCTTGAGTGGGCCTATGCAGAGGGTGTGCAGGACCAACTGGCTGAAGGCCTGTTCCGGGCGTTTTTCTGCGAAGGCGCTGATATCGGGAACACCGAGACACTTGCCGCAATTGCTGAAGATGCCGGTATGGACGGCGGCCGGGTCAGTTCACGATTGGAAACTAACGACGGCAAACAGGAAGTGGACGAGCAGTGCGAGCAGGCTATACGGCAGGGTGTAGGTGGCGTGCCGTTTTTCACATTCGATGGCAGGTATTCGCTTTCCGGCGCGCAGCCTGCGGAAGTTTTCACTCGCGTCCTCGATAGCCTTGGCTCCTGACCATCGGAATTCCTCGCGTTTGATGCGAAAATCGGACATCGGGCGAAACTGATTTATCCGGGCCAGGCGGTTAGATCCGTGTTATGCGTTGTGGCGGTACTTTGCTATGACTTTTTCGTCGTAGATAAATCCGAAACCAGGCCCTTCCGGTAGCCGGTACTTGCCGTTCTCGATGGACGTTTGATTCTCGATCATTTCATAGAAATAAGGGTCAGCATCGCGCATGTAAACTTCGATGCCGTGCTTTTCTCCATGGGGAGTAGCTGCCATCAGGTGCGCTGCCATCTGTGGTTGCTGATGAACGGACATTTCAACGCCGAAAGAAGCAGCGAGACCGTAGACTTTGCGCCAGGCCGAAGGGCCACATCCGTATCCCGGATCGTAATTGCACACGTCGATTGCGTCTTCGACCATCAGGTAATGTGCACCGTCGATTGTGATCTCCGACTGCCCGGCGCAGATCGGTAGACCGGTGGCTGCACGAACCCTCGTCATCTCACGGCGGGTGCGACACGGTTCTTCGAGCCAGCGTAGATCGAGGTCCTGGACGCGCCGGCCGAAATCGATGGCATCGTCTACGTTCCAGCGCAGGTTCGCATCTGCCTGAATCATGAAGTCCGGCCCCACGGCGTCCCGCACAATGCGCACCCACTTAGCGTCCTCAGCCGGCGTAAATGGTGGTCGCCCTGGCTTGAGCTTTACGCCGCTGTAGCCCATGTCGACCAGCTCGGCCATGTGGTCGGCGAATTTCGCCGGGTCGTAATTGACGCCAGGGTGTCGATAGCGCTGGTCGAACGACACCACCGGCAGCTCGTCGGTGTACGCCCCCCACATTTGATAACAAGGTGCCTCCAGCGCCTTCCCTACCGTGTCCCAGAGCGCATTATCGACTGCCGCGAGTGCGCGCGTGAACTGTGGCAATATCGAATTTCTGACGCCCCGGGCAAAGTGCATATCCAGAACCGGCCAGCATGCCTGCCAGCATCCCTCGATTTTCATCGCGTCCATGCCGATCAGCGTTGGAGCGATGGCGCCATTGATCAACGGCATAACCTGGTCCCAGCTATGCCAGAAAAATGTATAGGCTTCACCGACGATACCCTGATCGGTATAGACGCGTACAAACAACCTGGGAAAAGCCGCACCCATTTTCGACCCGTCGTGCAGCCAAAATGTTTCGATCGATTCGATTTTGAGAGGGCTGCCCGGCGCGAGGTTGATTTCACTCGCCTCGGCGAGCTTGGGTTCATGCATCAGCGATAACGCCAACCCCGCTCCGCCGGCAAGAACCGTCCGCCGGTCGACAGTTGTACTGGTCACATTGTTCTCCTCGCAATGCTTACCGATTGGACAGCGGGAGCAGTATAGCACCGGGAAAAACGGCGAAAGCTGTGCCGTGCGCGCCTGCCACGGATTGAACTTAGCGAACGGGATGATGGTTTAGCGAGATATCGACGAAACTGCCACGGTACAATTGGCGCCGTGCAACCCAAGGGAGTCTCAAACCGCCACGGTTACGCGTACGTCATCCTGACGCTGACCGTGTTTTTTCTGGCACTGAATCATGTCATTGGCAGGGCGGTACACACAGAAGTGCCTCCCGTGGGACTGGCGTTCTGGCGGTGGGCCGCGGCGGTTGTCATGCTGTTCCCGTTTGTGTGGCGTAGGCGTAAGCAGTCACTGCCGATTGTTCGCGAAAACTTTGTTCCGCTCGCGGGGCTCGGTTGCCTGATGATTGGCTGCACCACGTTGCTATTGGTTGCCCTGAATTACACGACAGCGATCAATGTTGCATTGGTTAACACGACCCAGCCTGCGTTAACGGTGTTGATTGGCGCGCTATTCTTTCGCGAGAGGCTTACTCCAATCCAGGCGGCAGGTATTGCTTCGGCGTTGGTCGGCGTTCTGGTGATATTGATCAAAGGCGAGTGGCAGATGCTCAGCGCGTTAGAATTTAATGCTGGAGACCTCCTTGCGATGGTGGGAATGTGCGGATTCGCCACCTATGCCTTGAACATCCGTAAGATTCCGGAGTCGCTGACCAGCGTTGAGTCACTGTTCGCAATTATCGTTATCGGCTGTGCCGCGCTGATTCCGTTTTATGTTTTTGAATCCGTGATGTACCGACCCGTACCGCTCAGCGGCACAGCGATCGCCGCGATCCTGACGCTGGCGGTTCTGCTGTCGGTTTTCGGGATGCTGATGTGGAATGTAGGCAATCAGATTGTCGGGCCAAAGCGCGCCAGCATCTTCATGAACCTGTTGCCGGTGTTCGGGACGATAATGGCCGTCACGTTTCTCGGTGAACATTTGTACCTTTACCACCTTATTGGCGTCATTCTGGTGTGTCTCGGTATTTTTCTGGTCATAGGGCGATCCAGAGCGAGCGGAAACGGTCACACGGAGCAGGTTTGATACGCCGCCCGGATCCGTCCAATTGCGATCCAGCTCGCCAAGGCAAGCATGATCATCATGACCGCGGCGAAACTAGCGTTGGCTCATTGCGCGAGGGTCCAGCCGTCTTGAGTGTCGTTGGCACGTCCTTCTTCCTGCAACTTGATCAAATGTGCGAGCAGTGAACGGATTGCAACTCGGTGCAGTTGAGGGTCGACGTCGTCGTAGACTCGAACGAGCAATTCTTCAGCGGTTGCTACCCCGCCGGCATTCAGTGCATCGATTAATTTGGCTTCGCGTTGCAGCCGATGCTCGATGATAAAGTCAACGACGGCGTCGGGGTCATCAATCACGTCCCCATGGCCAGGCGCGAGTCGCTGCAGTCCCAATTCCTTCAAGCGACGCAACGATGCCAGGTACTGCTTCATGTTGCCATCGGGAGGATCGATGACCACTGTGGATCCATTCATTATGTGATCGCCGGTAAACAGCCAATTAAGCTCTTCATGCAGATAGCACAGATGATTCGATGCATGGCCCGGAGTGTGAACGGCGCGCAGCGTAAACTCGTCGGTCGCCAAGCGATCGCAGTCGTTCAGCACCTGCTCCGGAAAAAAACTCTGGTCCTGTAAGCCTTCGAATGGCGGTGGCTGTCCCACCAGCATTGCACCGGTCGCGGCGGCAAGTGCCTTAGCAGCCGGGGAGTGATCCGGGTGCGTGTGGGTCACGACAATCCAGCGAATGCTACCGGCAACCGCAAGTTGAATTGCCTGAACGTGTTCGCGAATCAGCGGCCCGGGATCCAACACCGCCACCTGCTTCTCTCCGAACAAATAAGTGTTCGTGCCCGGTCCCGTCATGATGCCGGGATTCGGTGCCACCAGCCGGCGAACACCCGGGGCGATTTGCGTGATGCTCTTTGATATCTGATTCTGGGTCACGTTGAATTTGCGGGGTAGTCCGCATCGCCAGGTATCAGGAAACGCGTCTTGCCACTTTTCTCGACCATTATCGGTCGCACCATTGAAATGCCCTCGCGCCAACGGTCCCTGGCCCAGGTTTGTAACGCGTCTAGGGTGGAGAACTTCGCCAGCTGCTCGAGACTTTTGACGGTCGGAAATATCATGCTCATTTCTCCCGCATGGGCCTTATCGAGTGTTTGTGCGGGCGTCAGCCAGCAGCTGTCGACCAACTCCTGTTCGTCGACGCGTGTTTGCTGGCCATCTGGTAAGACGGCCAGGAAAAAGCGGGTCGAAAACCGTTCGCGAATCAAGCGCAATTGCAGCGGCGCTTCCCAATACGCGACGTAGTGCAGTTCATCGACGGCCAGCACCAGGCTTGTTTCGCTAAATAACTCGGGCCAGCTCAGATCACCCCCGGACAATCGCAGGCGAAGCTGTTCCAAACTATCGCCGTGACCCACATCGTCTACACTCACCCAACGCCCCTGGTCATCCTGCGCCAGCAGCACGCCGGTTTCCTCGAATAACTCCCTGGCCGCAGCGCTGTAGAAGTCGAGTCCGCCTTGTTTAAGGCCAAGACGCCGGTTTGCCTCGTCGGAAGTTAGACCACTTAACAGGGAACGTGATTCACGGTCGACTGCACTCAACACGCCTCCCGGGAAAGCGTAAGCGCCTCCAAATGCTGTTCGTTCGTGCCGCTGCACCATCAGGACCTCCGGGCCGTCGTCGCTGTCTCGTACCAGTATCACGGTTGAGGACAGCCGCGCTGGCACCGACGCGGTGTGCAGTTCCGTCATTCCGGCGCCTGCATGGCCCGCATCGCAACGTTTGATAGCAGTGACCGGTACAGCAACTCGTGGCGGGGCTGGTGCCGCGTCAGTTCGCGAATTGGAAAATTGGGTTCAGTCATGAAAATGGGGGATAGCCATTCCATGCCAGTGTAGTCGCAGTGAATGGGGTTGTCCTGCGGCAGCCTGCATGACGTCGTCGCGCGTCCACCACGTGCCGCAAGTAGGCGTGGAATTGCGTTAGGATTGACCACAAGCCACTAAGTCCAGTTTCGACGGCCCGGAGTAAACACATGCGCTACCTGCTGGTCCTATTGCTGATCCAATTCATGCTTCCAGCATTTGCCGCGCGTGAGCCGGTTATCGACATGCATTTCCACGCCTGGCCGCGTGGCGCCGAAGGGCCGCCCGATCACCCTAAGAATCTCGAATATATGCGGTCTCGCTTGCAAGCGGCGGAAGAGTCGAACGTCGTGCTTGCCGCAACCAGCGGCCCACAGGAGTTCCTCAAACGCTGGAGCCAGGAAGCGCCCGAGCGGTTGTTACTGGGTCCGGTATTTCCCTGCCATGGCGGCGTGAATCCGAATCGCAATCAGTACAGATGTTTTACCGATGGCGGCGAATTTCCCGATCTTGCATGGCTGGAATCGCAATACGCGAACGGCACCTATCAATTGATGGGCGAACTGCTGAACCAGTACGCCGGCATCCCCTATGATGATCCGCGCATGGCTCAATATTACGAACTGGCCGAGCGGCTCGAAATTCCGGTGGCAATTCATACGCATGCCGGGCCACCGATGACTGCCAGCAACTGTTGTCCGAACTTCCGCCTGTCGCTGGGAAATCCCTTGTTGCTGGAGGAAGTATTGGTGCGGTATCCCAAGCTAAAAGTGCAAATCATGCACGCGAATCCGCTGGTCTATCCGATGGTTCTGGACATGATGATTCAGTACCCGAGGATCTATGTTGATGTCAGTCCTTTTCAGAAAATCCTGCCTCGCGGGCAATTTCACCGCTTGCTGGCTGCATACAAAGAAGCCAGGTTGGTGAATCGAGTGATGTTTGGCAGCGACGGGGACGATTATGAATCGGCACTGGAGGCGTACCGGTCCGCCGAGTTTCTCACCGACAGTGACCTGCAGGGCATATTCTGCCGAAACGCCGCCCGGTTTCTGGATAGACAGGGTGTGTGTAACCCCTAGCGCAGCAGCTGAGCGCCAGACCGCAGATGAACCGTATATCCGTACTTATGCTCGTCGCTATCAGTCTGGTCGCTGCGGGCTGCGCATCGTCGTCCCCCAAAAGCCTTCCTGCAGGCCGGTACTTTGTTTCCGGAATTTATCAGGGCGGGCCAACCATTACCGAGCCGCGGCCAGTGCAGTCCAGCCTGATGGCAGTAACCAGGGGAGGGATTCAGGTGGCCGACGGGGAAGCCGCGTATGTGCTGCGGGTCACTCTCTCGCCGGATGCGCCTGGGCAGTTCTTTGCCCGAGCGACATTTGAGAACCCGCAGGAGTTCAGTGAGCCATTCGTGGAGGAAGGGGAATTTTTACAGCGGCCGCCTGTTCTGACACCCGCACATGGGCCGGTCAGCGGATTGGTCATGTTCAAAGAATACCGCATCACGGTGGATCTGTTTAAAAATAAGGGGGACCGCGCGCCGCTGGACACGCTAACACAGATCATTCGTTCCTATGTTGACACCCAGGGTGAAGAACCATTGGTCTACAGTGAATTCACGCCTGCCAAATGATGGTGTTCCCGCAGCGTTAAACACTGATTCGGCGGCCGCTGCAACGGATCAGTGATTACCGAACAGGGGTCGGACACTAATAATTTGGGGGCTGCGGTACACCCTACGGCCGAACGACAAGGTCACATAAGCTTGGAGAAGAGCCATGAGCAGACCAAAAATTCGCCATCTCGCGCTGTACACGCCGGACACGGACAAGCTGGCCGCATTCTACGTGAACGTGTTCGATATGGAGATCACGCTCCGGGCCGGGCCAATAGGGAAAGGCCCGGTATTTTTAAGCGATGGCTACATGAATCTCGCCATACTGCCGGCAACGACCCACGGAGAAGCCGCCGTCGGATTGAATCATTTTGGTCTTCTCGTTGACGACATCGAGGCCATCACCGAAAAACTGATTGCTGAAGGTGTTGGGGAGCCAAGCATGCGTCCGGCAGGCCGCTATGCGGAATTTCGCGCGGCAGATCCCCTTGGCAATGCATTTGATCTGTCGGAACACGGCTTTCAGGAAGATCAGGCTGCTCGTGATAAGCGGGCAACTGCCGGACTGGATCCTGCCGCCGGCTCAGGCGAGCAGTAAGCCTGTAGGCTGGAACCCCCGGATAAGTAAAGCGCAAGGAACCGCAGCATGTTTAAGCTTTTTCCGGCGGCATACTCGTCCGAAGACCGCCTGTCATGCATCATCGCGCTGGCGGAGTTGATTCCAGGTGTGCTGGCGCTCGTAGCGTTGGCGCGAGTCAGTTGTTTCGGCGATATGCAGATCGATGCAACCTCGGCGGACCTGCTTTCGTCTGCAGGCGTACTCGGCATTTCCGGTGTGGTTTTTGGCGGGTGGATGTGTCTGCGGCGCATTGGACGCCCGGTATTCGGATTCATGGCATTGGGTCTCGGCGGCTTGGGGATTGCTGCCTGGCCGATCGCGAATTACCTCAGCAGATTAGCGCCCTGACCGAAGTTCGATCGGGTGGCGCCGACCTGCTGTTGATACGGGCTTAGCAGTCGATCTATTATCAAAACCTTACGCTCGTCAGTGTCTTTGATGCCTTGAAATTGCTGTTATTCATTGGGTTGTCGAGCATACAGAGTTACCGTCTGCACGCCGTCGGTGCAGCGCCTGGATGGCTGGTGTATCTGCTTCCAATGGCGCTGCAGGGTTTTTACTGATCGGCTAGGGTCCGCTTTGCCGCTTCGCTGTCACAGTTCCGGGACCTGGACTATCGCTTCGAATGCGACCGGCACGATATAGGCTGCATGAAAGGACTGGGTACATCCGGGCGATCCCGCACAGCAGCGCTTACCGCGGCGCTGGTGATCCTGTTCGCATGCAACGGGCCGACTCCGGATCCGGAAACGGACGACTCCGGATCCGCTGCACCGGAGCAGCGGGTTTCGGATCACGACAACGCGGCTGACACGGACCCACTGGTACAAGCACCGCCCCCGTTTCCGTCTGCTGGCGAATTGCTTCCCGAAGAATTTGACGGGTTCTGGGAGCCACGGTTCGATGACCTGGATGGAATCGTCGCCCAACGTATGCTTCGTGTGCTCGTTAGCCTCGGGGGTTACCAGTATTTTTTTGACGACGGTCGTCCGCGGGGCGCTACTTTAGAGTTGTTGCAGAAGTTCGAGGACTTTTTGAACCAAAGACTAAAGCGCCGCACGCTCCGCGTAGAGGTGGTGCCGGTGCCGGTGAGCCGCGATCAGTTGATTCGGGACCTGGTCGCCGGATACGCAGACATGGTTGCATCAGACCTGACGATCACGCCAGAACGGGCCGCCATTGTGGATTTCACCCGGCCGCTGCTAACGAATATCAACGAAGTTATCGTTACCGGGCCGGCGGCGCCGCCTATCAAGAGTCTTGAGGATCTCGGCGGGCTCGAGATCTTTGTTCGTCCGTCAAGCAGCTATGAACAACATCTGCAGGTACTGATACAGCAGTATGATGCGGATGCGAGTACTCCCCCGATCATCCGTGCAGTAGACGAACTGCTCGAGGCCGAAGACTTGTTGGAAATGGTGGACGCTGGGTTGCTGCCGGCGACGGTCATGGATGACTACAAGGCGGTCTTCTGGTCTGAGGTGTTTCCAAACGTTCAGGTTCGGGAAGATCTCATCGTCAACGAGGGCGGTTCCATCGCCTGGGCAGTCCGTAAGGACAGTCCTGAACTCAAAGCATTATTAAACGAATTTCTCAGGAAATATGGCCGCGGAACTCTGTTTGGTAACGTCGTGTACGATCGATATTTGTCTGATGTTGACCGCGTTCGTTGCGCCGTATCCGGCAAAAGAAGCGATGATGTGGAGGAAATGGCCCGGTTGTTTCGCAAGTACGGGGAACTGTACGATTTCGACTGGCTTATGCTGGCGGCACAGGCCTACCAGGAATCCGGCCTGCGGCAGAACCGGCGCAGTCAAGCAGGCGCCGTTGGTGTCATGCAGGTGCGTCCGTCTACCGCGGCAGATCGGAATGTCGGCGTTGAAAACATTGACCGGCTCGAAAACAACATTCACGCCGGTACCAAATACATGCGGTTTCTGGCGGACCGCTATTTCAGTGAGGACATGGACCCGGTCAATCGCTGGTTATTCAGCCTGGCCGCCTATAATGCCGGCCCTGCGCGTATCGCCAGGATTCGGCGCGAAGCCGCCAAACAGGGCCATGACCGGGACAAATGGTTCGACCAGGTCGAGATTACTGTTGCGCACCGCATCGGTCGCGAGACGGTGCATTACGTTGGAAACATTTACAAGTACTACGTTGTGTACTCGCTGGCTTCGGCCAAGGGGACGACGCAGGCTGAGTTGTATGGCGCACAGCTGGGCGGCTGCGCACCGGAAGCGAGCTAACGAGGCGCGGTATATGTCGCCCAGGCTAGCCGCGCCATCGCAGAGTGCTGACGTAGCGTTCAACACTGAACGGAGCCCGTATTGATGAGCCGTTATTTTCTGGCCTGCATTCTCGTCATGTCGCTGGTAGTGGTTTTCCTCGCTACATATTTTTCCAAGGCAATTACCCCGGACCGGTTTGTTGTTTTGGAGGGCGAGTTTGAATCATTGGAAATCGGTGCAACAAAATCCGCTCTGCTTGACGTATTGAAAGAACAAGAAGCCTCGCTGATCCCACAAGCTGGCATGGAATCCGAAGCACAGCACGCAATAGACACGATTCGATTAACCGACGAGGACATCAAGGCCCTTGATGCTGCTCCTTCTTGGCGGAGTAACGACATCGGCACCAGCGCCTGCCCGGCAGGCCGCACCGGTGTGTCGACGCTTCGATTCGACGGGAACAAGTTGTTGCGCATCGAAATCGCCTGCGTGCGAACGGACAATTAGGGGCATCGGATTGGCGTTACACTAGCGGTCTCGGGTGATACCCGGGAAGGCGCACGGTAACGGGGGGTAAGCAATTGAACCGCCAGCAGATCCGGGCAATAGTCATTGCTATTGTCATATCGATGTTGTTTTTCTCGGTGGTGATGGCGCTGGGCATGGGCTTGGTAGTGCTAAATGAGCGGTCGGCGCCGGACTTCCCCTGGTTTCCGATCCCGATCATCGGGCTGTTGGTCGCAGCCATTGTCGGTATGCAGCGCTGGCGTCCCATCGGCTTGGCTATCCCGACGGACGTACCGTGGGGGCGCGTCTATGGGTTTGCCGTGGCGATTACAGTGGTCGGCATCGTCGTCTGCATTCTGCAGGGTGCATATCATGGGTATGTGCGCGTATCGGAGGGTGTGCAGACCGACGTGAGCCCGGCATTCGCACTCTTATACTGGTTCGTTATGTCTCTGTTCGCGGCGGTTCTAGCAGAAGCGGCGTTTCGTGGCGTCATGCAAACCCGTTTGATGGCGGTTTTGGGTGTCTGGCCCGCGATCGTGATTGTCGGAATCGTCAATACAGCAGCACATCGCTGGAACATAGAACTTTTCCAACAGTGGCTGGGGATATTCGTAACACTGGCCGGCTGGGGATATCTGCGTTATCTGGGCCGCTCGCTAGTACCCCCGATGGTTGCCCACGGCGTGACCAATTTTCTTCTGGCTTTCGGGCTGTGGGTCTGGGGCCCATTCGACCAGGGTGCGCTGGGAACAGGCTCGCTTGTTCTAATTGCCGCCACCGGTGTCGTCGCTCTGGTCATAGCCATAACGCTTTCGCGCAGCGTGACTGCTCAGCCAAAGTCGAGTTATCAACCGGCGTACGCCCAATCTCCCGGTTTAGAATGACAACGGAAAAACCGCCGGCTGACTCATCGCATCGTGGCATCTTTACGAATCGCGCACACCTATGATTTCGGAACCTTTGCGGCGATGAAATCCTTACTCGAAAGTGAAGGAGTGACCGTTCTCGAAATTGCCATCGGTGGACACCTGGCCATTGCCGGCGCCGATCAGGGGTATTATTTGCAAGTCCTTCCCGAAGATCGTGTCAGGGCACGTGCGATTCTTCGGAAAAACGACCTCGGCAAATACATATTCCTGGAAGACCGCTGAGGGGTACCCGGCGTGGCGCTAATCGAAATTCGGTCACTGTCAAAAATCCGGGCGGAAATGGGCGGCGAGCCTGGGTTATAGTTAGTGCCGATTCCGACGACAGGGATATCGGAGGAAGAAGCGGATCGACGATGCCAAGCAAAGAAGCAAACGGGAAAGAGACGACGTTCGCCTTCGTTTTGGCGGTGATATTCGGGTCGGGCTCATTATTTTATTCGTTCGCCGCTGTCGGCGATTACTTCTCCGTCCCGGCGATTGCACTCGCGCTGGCCGCCGCGCATTACATAGCAGTCTTGTATGTATTTATCCGTACCGACAAGCACGCCCGGTGGCTGCTGTTATTTCTCAGCGTGCCATTGGCGTTCGTATCCCTAGACAACCTCGGGTGGTTGCTTGGTGAACTCGGTGGTCCGGCGCTTCGTCTTTTTGGCTAAGCTTGCTGATCCCCGGCCGGGGAACTGGGCCGGTTGGGATTAGGATTTGACGCCTGCTCTGCTCCAGGGTCAACAGCCGCCAACAAGGTATGACAGGGGGAAAAAGCTGATGAAGAGAATTCAAACACTATTAAAGAAAAAAGGTTATGACGTTTGGAGCATTGCCCCGGATGCGTCGGTCTACGATGCAATTCATCTTATGGCCGAAAAATCAGTGGGTGCGCTGATCGTGATGGATGGCCCGAGCTTGGTCGGGGTAATTTCCGAGAGAGACTACGCGCGAAAAATTATTCTGGAAGGAAGATCGTCGGAAGACACGAAAATTAGCGAGATCATGAGTGCCAAGGTTATCACGACGGGGCCAGATAACAGTATCGAGGAATGCATGAAAATAATGACCGATCGGCGAATCCGTCATCTGCCGGTTCTCAGCGGCGACAAGGTTCTCGGCGTTATCTCACTTGGAGATTTGGTCGAGTACATAATTGCCGAGCAACGTTTCGTCATCGAGCAAATGGAACGTTATATCAGCGGATAGCGAGCGTATTGGCGCCGAATTCCCGAGCGGGAGACTGCTGCTGTGCTGTGGGCCATGCCGTTACGCTAGCGTGCATCAGCTGCAGGGATGCATACTCAAGGTGCGCGATGTCTGAAATTAAAGCTGATGGGCTTTTGTACGCGGTTCGGCCGTCGGGGCTGTTGGCGGTAGCCGCGCTGTGCCTGTTGGTCTTTTCGGGACTCTCGGCTGAGACCGTGTACAAAACGGTGGATGACTCTGGTCACGCGACTTACTCGACCACCCCTCCGCCGGACGGAGTCGCGGCGGAGATCATGATAGCCGAACCTGCCCCGCTGCCCGGATTCGTGCCACCGCCGACGCCAAAACCGGTGGCCACTGCGGGCTCGCCAGGGCCAGGAACCGCTGCGGCAGGGCCTCAAATTCGGGAAGTGCTTTACGCGGATATGACGCTCGAGGAACTGGACGCCGGCTGTGAAACGGCCCGGGAAGCCCGGATAGCGCCCATCAGGACACGGGAAATCGCACTGTGTAAAGCGAGTCGAACCGTTCCGGAAATTTGCGATCGTTTTTACCGCGACCTCGGTGAACCCAGAGTGGACCAGGATGGCAACGTCAGTCCGCGCATGTTCCATGACCTGCCGGAATGTAAATTGGCTGAGGACGAGCGCCGCAGGCGTGCCGAGCCGAGTCCGGGCGAGCCCTGATTTCGAAACATTAGCAGCTGTAAAAACGGAGCGCATGATGATCAACAAATCTAATATCCGCGACCAGGATTGGAGCGAAAGATCACATGGCGAGCATTTCCAATGCGGCCGCATCGGCCTGACGGATCCGGAAAACAACAGTGGCCTTGGTTGCGCCGTTTTCAAGGTGGCACCGGGCAAACGCGCCTTTCCGCGACACGCTCACCTCGCCAACGATGAGGCGATATACGTTCTTTCCGGAGTCGGCGTGCTATCGGTCGGCGAGCAGGAAGTGGAAATGGAGGAAGGCGATTTCGTATTGATACCCCGCGGCGCCGACTATCCACACGTACTCGTTAATGAAGGCCATGAAGACCTCCTCTACCTGTGTTTCTCGACCATGAATATGCCCGACGTTGTGCATTACCCGGACTCGGAAAAACTCGGCGTGCTGGCGGACAAATTCTGGCTCAAAGGCGGAGGGCCCGGCAAAATTGGCGGCTTTTATGCAAAGAAAGCTGTGGGCTACTGGGATGGCGAGAAATGATGATTAGCAGCGGTTCGAAGACGCACAGTTAGGTCAGTCAGAAGCGCCACCGGTACGATGTCAACGATGACTTGCCTCGATTCCAGAAATTCTCGGGTTGAACTCTGTGCCCGGATCATCGTGCAAAACCGCGTTATGTCAATGTGTTTCGCGTCGCCGCATCCAGGCGCTGCAAGGAGTTAGCGATCGGGGTTGAACATGGCCCCGACTCGCATGGTCCAATACCCCGTAGCCCAGGCCAATTGCGGTTCATCATAGCGGGCGCGCTAGAGGCGAAAAAATGAAAACATCGGTGTTGTTATTACTCATGATCACTATGACGACTGCCGTCCTGGGTGCAGAAACGCCTCTAAGGTGTAAGGCAAAACTCGTTCGGGCCGGTATGGCAGCGGACGAGGTATTGCGGCACTGCGGTGAGCCGGACACGAAGACGGTCGAGCAACGGCCGGTATTCTCGGGCAACCGACAGACCGGTACC
>JAPUGB010000146.1 GCA_027293165.1 Gammaproteobacteria bacterium | reverse complement strand
GACCAGCTCCAGGCCGTGCTCCGCGAGCTTCTCGGCGAGTTCGCGCAACCGGATTCCCGCCTGCACCGTCACCGTCTTTGCATTAAATCTAATTAGTCGGTTCAACGAAGTCATGTCCAGCTGCGTCCCACCCTGGGTGTGTAAGCAACGCGTGCTGGTGCTGTTGGACCCAACTGGGCGCACTGGTGACGGAAAACGTTTGGGGTTGGTTAGCACCTTAACGATGTCGCGGTCGCGGCGGACTTTGACGAGGGTTTCGGTCTTTTCCTTGATGCTGTGCTTGCGCCGACGCTCGCCCGTCGCTTCGACTACTAATTCAGTCCTTAAGCGTTTCAGGTCATCGAAGCCGACGGTTCTCTCCCGCAAGTGCTCCAAGTAGTCGGTGTCGGAATCGAAGTCGAGGGCTTTGTTCCGCTGCATGATCTTCATTCTCCAATACTCAGATAACGACGAAGGTTATCGGCCAACCGGAGATGGGAATTCGATCACGTGCGATTGCCGGCACCGAACCAGAACGTCGATGCCCTGCTGGCAACCCCGCTATCGTAGGATTCAATCCCGTAGACCGGTGGTTTTGTGCCCCCGGCTTTCGCCGGGTTTACCGTGTTCAGCAAATGCACTATGTGACAAATTTTGTCAGCAAGCAACAAATTGCGGCGGTCGATATGTCGCGTTGTGAAGTTGTCGGGATATTCGGGTAAATCGCCTACAGTAGCGTTGGGTAGACGGGATCGTTGTCTGCGTTATGTCAGTTAACCTAAGTTGCAGCGAAGAGAACTTAACGTGACGCTGATGCGCAGGCGCGCAAAAACCAAGGCCCAAACGTCATCGGGTAAGCCGAAATACGCGCACGAGTTTCCATGTCGAAGCGTTACGTCGATTTCGTATAGCAACCCATACGCGGAACCGAGACATTGCGACCGGCAACGCGCCGGGAGGCAGCGATCGGTTATTGGCTGCAGATGCCGGGTGAATGCGAAGAGCGCATTAGCGACAGCGTAGCGCCGGAGCATTTGCGCGGTAGCTGGCAGCCTGGTTCGATGACGTTGCGGCGCGGTGCCGGGGGCGGGCGACCGGAGGGCATCCTTGCTTAGATGCCCTTCGCCGTCCCTGGCTTCGGGCAGATCGGCACCGGCTGGCTTTGACGTCCCTGTCGCGCCAGCCGGCGACGACGCACGGATGCCCTCCGATCCCCCTCTTCTGAGACAGCCCAGAGGGGGTTGTGAGCGTCGTCGGGAGGGAGCCGGGCATGGAAAGTCCGGCGAGCGGACGCCGATTCGAGCGGCGCCAGGGATGGCGTAGCGAGATTAAGCGAGCGGCCCCCTCCAGGCTGTCGCATAGAGGTCGAGCGAGGAATCCGTCCCGGCCAACCGAGCGGCAGGCGGACAACGCGCCGGAAATTCATCCGATGATCTAGTTCGTTCCCCGCTCCGGGTAGGGGCGGAAATAGTATTCCCAGCTATCCTGAATCCGGCCCTGGAACATCGGTACCAGTTTCAGCACAACCATGCCTTCGAGTTCCCGCGACATACGCAGCGGGCCAACATCGACTGTCTCAAAGCCCAGTGCCTCGACGATCTGGCGGACTTGTGCCTTGGCATCGGAGTCGTCGCCGGCCAACGGCACGGTCACTGGCCCGCCGGCCGCGGCCGGGTCCGCCATGACCATAAAGTTGACGTTATTGAAGGTTTTCACAACCCGGGCGCCCGGTGCCCAGGACTGCACCATTTGAGCAGCTGAAGTGTCCACGCCCATTTCCAGAAGCCCGTCGTCGGCGCGTTGGAGCGGGTTGACCGCATCCATGATGACTTTTCCATCCAGATCACCGAGGCTTTTGACGACCTGTTCGGTTGCCCGCCACGGCACGGCGAGCAGGATGATGTCTGCACGCTGCGCGGCCTCGCGTTGGCTGGTTGCCGACGCGCCGTCGCCACTGCGCGCCACCAGTTGTTGCACCCTGTCGGATCCGGGATCACGTGAACCATAGACGACCGTGTAACCGAGGTCAGCGAAGCGCGGTCCGAGCGCGCCACCGACCCGGCCGGTGCCGATAACCCCAATGGTGTCCGCCAGTGCGCTCGATAACACCAATGCACCGAACATCGAACTAAACAACAGCCCAACAACCGCGACCAGTCGGGAACGTTCAGGGTTTTTCTTATTCATCGCACGTCTCCAAACAATTCAACATATCTAGACCCGCCGGTAGTCGACCAGAGCCTGACCGTACAACGCGTCGACTTCTTCAAACACATTCGGAGCACCCTGTTGAAGCAGCGCGCGGTTCGTCTCCGGAAACTGATCTCGGCCACCCTCCTCCGGCCACTGTCGGGTGGCATCGATGACAATCTTGCTGGTTTCGCCCTCGACCAGCTGACTGGGGTCCTGCGGCTACCCTCGCGCGTCAGTAATGATCGCGGTGGCCGGATCGGGCTGCCAGCGCGAGCCCATGGCAAAAACAACGGCCGTGCGGTCCAATACGTTAATGTCTTTGTCGACGACGACGACCACTTTCGCGAACGGGAGCATATTGGCAATCGTCGATCCTGACTTGAGTCCCTGACCGGGTCCGGTTTTGTCGATACTCATGAAAAGGACGCCAAAGACGTCCTGGCCGAACGAGATATTAATGAGGTTGGGCACTCGCCGGCGCAGACTTGATTCAAGTATGCAATCCATTGGCGCTGAGACCATACCGCGCTGCATGCCGGTGTACGCATTCATGATCCACGGATCTTGGCGATGCGTAATGGTGGTGATGTTCATCCACAAGTTCGCCGGATTGGCCGGTCCCAGATAGCCGAACATCTCGCCGAACGGGCCTTCCCGTTCCAACGGCCCATCGAGCGGTACCTCGCCTTCGATGACCATTTCGGCGTGCGCCGGCACCATAATATGGTTGGTTTCGGATTTGACGGTTTCGATCGGTTTGCCGCGCATCCCTCCAGCCACGGCGAGTTCGTCGATCGGCACGCCTTTCCTCCGATTGACGACCGGGGAGCTGCTAATCAACCAGACGACCGGGTCCTGGCCGACGACCACGGAAACCGGGACCGTTTTTTCGCCGCGTGCCTTGGCCGCCATAAACATCTTGTAACCCTGGTGATTCGGTGTCGAATTCATACCGAGCTTGCGCGGACCCTTGATCTGGCAGCGGTAGGTGCCAAAGTTCGGTCCCATTTCGGGGTCGTGCATGAACACCGAACCGGTGTTGACGTAGCGCCCGGCATCAGCCGGATTGGTTTTCAAAAATGCAAAGCGGTTGATGTCGATCTCGTCACCGGTGATGACGACTTCCTTGCACAAGGCCCGATCGCGTGAAATCTCCACCGGCGCAATTTGCGGGTATTCGCCACCGTTTCGTTCGAGCATGGCGGAAAGATGTGCCTTGGCACGCCGGTAGGTCGCGTAATGATCACCCGGGACAGGCTCCAGTCCCCACAGCAACGCGTCGGTGTTCCAGTGCCCCTGGTGATTGGCTATAACCGGTCCCTTGACCCACTTGCCATCGATCAGGACTTCCTCGAATAACATCGCCGGGGCCTCCAGCATGCCGAACCGATCCGTGGCACGGAAGAACAGGCCGGTCGTGTGGAAAGCATCCTGGTCGACGCGATCGAAGCGCATCAGCAAGCCATTGGACTCGAGCGCGGCAATCCAGTCGCGAAAAGTGTCGAACGGTGCCGTGGGCGCCGCTTGCGGCGTCGCGGCGGAGGCACCGGCCACGCCGGCCTCGATACAATCCTGCTGCGCCGGTGTACATGCGGTCGCGGCCAAGGCGGCCAGACCGCTGCCGGTGGACGCTATGAACTCACGCCGAGAGACGGGCTCGCTTTGCCCTGGAATCCCTGGATTCGCCACGGCTTCCTCCTCCCGCGCGGTTCGGCCCGGCTGTTAAACCCGCCGGTAATCGATCAGAGCCTGGCTGTACAACGCGTCGACTTCCTCAAATATGTCCGGCGCGCCACGTTGAAGCAGCGCACGATTTGTTTCCGGGAAATTGTCGCGTCCGCCTTCCTCTGGCCACTGCCGGGTCGCGTCGATGACGATTTTGCTGGTCTCCCCCTCCACCAGTTGACTGGGGTCAGTCATCACGCCCCGGGCATCGGGAAAGA
>JAPUGB010000145.1 GCA_027293165.1 Gammaproteobacteria bacterium | reverse complement strand
TCCGATCTCGCGCATCGCCGGTCCGATCGGCTTGCCGCTGGGTGGACGATCACCGGCTGAGATCGCCGTCTCCATACTCGCGCAGATCATCCGGTCTCGTTATTGCCATGAAGAGTAACTGTAATTGGGGTCGCCATGGCCAGGGCGGCCTTCGGAGATTTCGATCACATTGAGCCGGCCGCGGTGCTGGGCAGCATCGCGGTAGATCCCGATTACACGCACCATCTGGTCGGTACCGCATTGTTGCCTCAACTGCCTGCGAATCATTCGGCGTTACAGATACAAGTTGTTCGCTCACAGAGCGACGTACAGCATTTCGATGTCCTTAAGTTTCTACAGGACAACGGATTTTCTATCTCCCGGCGGCTTGCTTTCGTCCGCGAGGTCAACTAAGACCCATTTTCGAGATGCCACCGTAGGTAATTGCGCCGCGCTCTGCTGGAATCGTTGTACCGTTGATCCATTCATATGTTGGATCAAGCAACAGCCTGGCGATCTTTGCGATGTCCTCAGCACTTGAGGCACCGATAGCCCGCATACGCTCCGCAGACTCCTTACCGAAAGCTATAAGAAAATCGTCCAGTATCGGAGTGCTGACAGCTCCGGGTGCAACCGCGTTCATGCGCACTCCGGCCTGTTTCCAGATTGGATATGCTGTGGCAGTCCACACGATCAGCAGTTGCTTGCTGAGCGGGTAAGCCGCCTGGTTGCCGATACCGTCATTGTGAATCTGATGCCGGGTGACGAATTCATCGATTGAATCCCAGTCGTCGATCGCGAGCGCTTCCCGGAGCAGCGGAATATTTTGCGGCCAGCCCAACCCTGCCCCTGATGACATGTTGACGATGGCGCCTCCTTGCGAAATCTTTCCCAGCAATTTCCGCGTAAACGCGCGTAATCCGTAGAAATTGGTCTTTAGCACCACAGCCGGTGGAGATTTCGGACTCGGTGCCACACCGGCAATATTCATCAGACCGTCAAGTCCGTCGGGAAGCTTGGCTACAGCCGCATCGATCGACGCAGGATCACTCTGGTCCATCGACACAAATTGATCGACACTTCCGGCGGCAGGTTCCGTAATGTCGATGCCGATAACGGTTTCCCCGTCCTCCCTGAGTAGCCTCGCGGCGGCCGCTCCTATGCCGGATGCTGCACCGGTTACAACAATTACTCTCGAATTTGTCAGTACTTCCTCCGATGCCGGACGATGAGCGCGATTCCAGTGGTTTTATTCAGCTCGTGCGTCGCCGGACCTTCCGCTGGCGAAAACACTCTGATAAAACTGGAAAAAATCGCCTTCCCAATTCTGCATCAGGATTTCCAGATCATGCGGACTGTTCGGCACGACACCCCATTCGTGTTCAATGCCGAGCTTATCGAGCAGCGTATGATAATTCCTGTTCCACTCGAGCAGGCCGTCATCGGCCCCCACGAATATCCGAATCTTGATTTTGCCGCGGACCTCGTTGGCGTCTCTTTCGATAATTTTCCAGGGTGAACGCTCCGCTGCATATTCGGTGTCGCCGGCAAACACGTTGTCGAAGATGGCACGGCGGCGTTCGCGAAAAGTCTCAGGCGTGTGCAGCGCGCCAGCCAGGACGGACACGGATGAGAACAAGTGCCTGTACTTTATTCCCAGGTAGGCCGAGCCGTAACCGCCCATGGAGAATCCTTCGATAGCCCGGCCGCGCCGATTTGGGATCGTGCGATAGTTGGCATCGACGTGGGGAATCAACTCCTCGATGATCAGCGTTTCCATTGGCAAACGACCGTCTTTCGAGTTGGTCCACATGCTCAGGCCGGTCGGATCCAGGCAACTGACGACGATCATTTTCGGGGCTTTTGCTGCGTGAATGGCTGCATCCAGGCGCTGCACGATCGGGGTGGCGCTGTACGGGCGACCATACGCGCCATGCAGCCAGTACACGACAGGGTAGCGCTCGTTGCCCGTTTCGTAACCGGGCGGCAAGTAGATATAAAAACTGACATCGGCGCCAACTGCAGCGCTCTCGAATTGCTCTATCCGCCAGATATCCGTCCATGAACCGATTTCCCACTTCAGGTCCATGACCAGCTCCGGGTCATGCACGGTCTCTTCGCCGAGTACCGGCGGCGTCACACAAAACATCAGGGACGTAAGCATTCCGGATACCAATAGCAATCTAATCAACACAATCACCGCTGCCGGGCAACAGCCGATTATTGCCCGATTATCCGTTCGCGGCTAAAGCCGCTCCTGCGAAAAAAGAATTGCAGGAGCGGCTTTAGCCGCGAACATTCACGTTAAAACAACCATCCAGCGGGAGCAGAAATACTGTGATATTCCTGAAAATCCAGGATACCTTCGAACCCCAGGTTTCTGCCTATGCCACTCGCCTTGAATCCCCCGAAAGGCCCACGGTTGTCCTGAGCCAGTGGCCCATGCCCGTTCAGATAGGTGTAACCGGCCTCGAGCTGTCGCGCCAGCCGAACGGCGCTTTCCCTGTCTTGTGTCCACACCGATGAACAAAGGCCATATTGGGAATCGTTGGCCAGGCTGATGGCCTCTTCTTCCGTATCGAACGGGATAA
>JAPUGB010000144.1 GCA_027293165.1 Gammaproteobacteria bacterium | reverse complement strand
CTGCCCGGATACCGTCGCCGCATTCGCTACCGAACTCAAAACGGATTCGATAGCCGTGGCACTAAATCCCAGTGCGACCATCGATGTCGTAAATTCCCTGCGCGAAAGATTCTGGTCAAGAAAACTCTTTATTAGTGCTCTCATGATGCTCCACCTGACGGGTAGTCAATTGGTTTTGGAAACGGGCGAACTCTATTCGCCTTGCTCAGATTGCGGCGATCAATTCACCCTGCCCCGGTCAAAATCGCAATGTCACGGCTATTTTACGTGTCCTGGGTCATCATCTGAAACACGCAGATATGGTGCCCTTCCGGATCGACAAACGTTACCAACTCTGCCGGAGCACCGGGGATGGCCTGCCGCTCACTGACCCAGTGTACACCTGCCGCGTCCAGTTCCTCGATTGCCTGCCCAAGATCATCTACCCGAAACATCGGCGTCATCGGTACCTGGCTACGGTCTTCCGGGGCTGAAAGCTCCGGCCCATTACCGATTAGTTCAAAGATGACCCCAGCGGAAACCTGATAGCGGGCGATCCTGCCTACGGGTTCTGTCGGGGGCGGCACGAAGCGTTTGAGCTTCATCACATTGTCATAGAATTGCGATAACTCCGCGACATTTCGGCAGCGCAACACGATTCCGTCGAAATTGTATTCCATAGTCTTCCCCTCCTACTTCTATATGTTCGTTCAAACGTTCCAGGCATAAAGCTGCAATCCCTCGCCGAAACCCTCGGTCCGGATGCGCGTCGGGTGCACCCGGATCACCTGCACATTTTCGCTACCGCCCCAGGACACGGCGTCGAGTGCCTCGCGCGCCGCATCGGGCTCCAGAACTGTAGCCTGTCCCTGCACAAATACCGCCTTTGGCACCGTCATCTTTGGCCAGTCATGTGCGATATCGATCCATGCGAGTTCGGCATGCGCATCGGTTAGGACCGCGTCGATTACGCGCGTACCCTCCTCAAGCACCGCGAGCGTTGTCCAGTCATCGCCTGCATATAGCATGGCAAAATCGCCGGTCGGGAATCCATCCTCGATGGCATACAGGTGTTGCCGCGCCGGTTGCCGCCCGCACCATTCCAGCGCAGCGGCACTGGCCTGGTCAATCGACATGTCGAGCTCCTGCCGGAACCCGGTCGGCCCAGATTGCGCCTTACTGCCAGTCTCCAGAGGCGGCTCCGGTAAAAGATCATCGGGGCTCACATCCCAAACCAGCGACGAATCCTGCTTGCCAAATCCCTCGAGGCGTACTCGCAGCGGGGTGATGTGGGTACAGCAGACGGTATCGGTAATCTCTTTGTCAAAGAGCCGCGGGCCAAAACCGCCCCCGCCTGCGCGAGCAATGTCTTCACGTTCGTTATAAATCCGCACCAGGCTTTCGTCCACAGTGTGATAACCGAGGCCGCGAATACGCACAGACTTGGTCGGGGACCCGGTGGTGTCCAGCCACATTGCTTCGAGATGCGGGTTATTGCGGATCTGCTTGACTCGGTAATTGCCACGGTAACCGGTCGCGTGTATAGACCAGTCATCCTCGATCGGAAACCACGTCGTGCGACCGATAGGAAATCCAGCTTTATTGACCGAGTGCAGTTGCGGAAAGTTCCTGTAGCTACGCAGCCAGGCCAGCGCTTCCGCCTTGATATCCGTCATCGTTTATGCCCTTGCGCCGGAGTTGACCCTGGATTCTCTTTTCCGCGGCTTGTGCGCTCTGGCGAAATGCACGCTCGGAGCATTTTGAGCCACAGTAGTTCAGTTCAATTGCCTTGGACAGCGTGGATCCGGCACTCGGCCACCCTATGCACCATCAAGCGCTGTGAGCCACCGGTCCAATCACTGGATCGGCAAAACTGTGCGGTAGTTCGCTGCTTGGTCGCCCCAAGCGCTCTAGTTTCACGATTCAGATCGGGAGGCTTGGAGCCGGACATGCTGGGAACTGAACAAAAGGTTGATTACGGGTTACTGCGGCGATGGTCGAACCAGATTCTTTGTAGCCGTTGCCTGACGCACGGGCAACGCACGCCGGTAGCGCAGATCATATCGGCGCGACATCGTTTGCTTTCGCTGTGTGGTAGTTGCGGGGACAAATCTGCCAATGCAATTATCCGGCCAATCGCTGAAGCGAGATATCGGAGACTGACCGGGTTCGTTTGATAACGCTGCGGTATCAGGATCCCAACTGATTAAGCTCTGTTATTACTTCCTCGACTGGTCGTACATCACCCATCTGGGCGTCGATATCATACAAGGTGATCTCATGACTGGCCCGTCTGGAGTCTGCGACGCATTCGATCGGCACCACCACTTTGTAGTTCAGTGAAAACGCATCAACGACCGTAGCTCTGACACAACCCGATGTGCTCATTCCAGTGATGATCAGCGTATCGATCCGGTGGAAATTCAAAATGCTTTCCAGCTGAGTGCCGAAAAACGCCGAAGGTTTGGCCTTCAGAACTACGATGTCACCGTCCCGCGGCGCAATGTCCGGATCGATGTCGTGTAACGACTCGTTGTCGAACGCCGTAAAGTTACGCTTCTGTTCGTCGTTGAATCGAAAAATCCAACTACCGTGTTCCGCTTCAGTACCGAAGCGATAACCCGTCGTATAGATAATCGGTACGCCCGATGCCCGGGCCTGCTCAAGCAGCGGCTGATGCGCCTCGACGCAGGCTCTGCCAACCCCCTTGTCAGCCCTCGGGTAAAGCATCTCTTCTACAAAGATTGCACTCATGTCGATGACCAGAACGGCCACACCAGGGCCCAGCTCCAGGTCACGTTTTGAGTCGTGGAAGCCGACCCTGCGGAGATCTTTCTCCAGATCAAGGGTCGGCCGATAAAATGGCCTTCCCGCAATACTATCGCCCATATCGACCCCCAGAAAATCCCGCCGAATATCGAATAACCGACCGAATCAGGTTCCGTTCAGATCCCAATCATAGTCGTAAGCAAGCCTGCCATCATGGGCACGCAGTTGACTCGCCAGTGGCTCATCCGCATGGCTTGCAAAGTATTCGAGCAGTTGCTGCGGATTTTCTGCGAAATCGATCCGGTACCAAGCGAAGATTTTCGACGCTGTCAGCCGACCTTTAGCGTCGAATGATACGCCGCGCGGATGATTGATGTAGGCCCACTCCTGTTGGTCCAGTAAGTTGTCGGTGTTACGGCTCGTATAAACCTGGTCAGCCAAGTTGGGACAGCCGAGGCTGGCGCAGTTGACGGCGAAGTGAATGCGGCGATCCTGCCAGATCGGACGCAATATACGGTGTTCTATAGCATTCAGCGTCACCTGCTCGCCGGCGATATTCAACAGCGTGTCGTTCCACGGTCCGAGTTTGAAAAATCCGTCCCCCATTCGCAGTATCGATTTTTTCGTTGGGTGATCCAGTACAACCCGGACCGTGGCGGCGTTGTACAGGTTGACCCAGTAGGCTTTCTGCTCGGCTTTGGAGTAATCGCGCGGGTCTATTGCCTGCAGGTAATCGATATAGCTGTCCAGTGCCTGCCGGTCGATGGCAGTTACGGCCCCGTAGCGGACCAGATAGATACCGTCGGTGCTTCGCGTGTCAAGATAGCGGTCCAGAAAACTTTGCCACGCCGAATGGTCAATCTCGGCTGTATTCGATTCATCGCTTTGCTCCCACATCGGCCACAGCTCTGCCTTGGGCGCAGCAGCAACTTCAGCGCTGAGCGCCACCAGAACGATGGCTACTGCAATCGACGTTTGACGTTTCATTCGAAATCTGAATACTGGCACTCGAGGAAACATTTGGACAGACCGTGACCGGGAAGATTCCAGGTTTAAACACGACTCTCTGAATGGGCGCCGGCGCCCGACACACCGCAGGTTCTGCAAGGGTGTGTATTGAGCCTCGGCTGGGCCCGGAACTCAATGAACTTCGGTCCGGTGCACGAGTCTGTTGTAAATAGAAAACGAAAGAGGAAGCTCTGGATGACCGTCAGCGTCATCATTCCCGCGCTCAACGAAGCATGCGCCCTGCCGGCCACCCTGCTTTCGGTGGTCGAGCAGCCGGAATTTTCTGAAGCTATTGTCGTTGACGGTGGCAGCAGCGATAACACCTGCGCGATCGTGCAACAATCTGCAGACACCACACCGGGCATCCAGCTGATCCACTCAGCGAGGGGCCGGGGAGCACAGATGAATGCCGGCGCCCGTGCCGCCACCGGTAGCTGGCTACTGTTTCTGCACGCTGATACGCTGCTGCCTGACAATGCGATTCAAGAAATCGCTGCCGAATCGGCCCGGCGCCGCGCGCAGGCCGGTTGCTTTCACCAAAGGTTTTCGGATCCGAATTTTCGGTTGCGCTTTATTTCTGCCATCCACAATTTGCGGTTTCAGTTGACCGGGATTATTTACGGGGATCAGGCAATGTTCATCAACGCCTGCCTGTTTTGGGAACTGGGGGGATTTCCGGAGCAACAAATGGAAGATGTACTATTCTCAGAGACGCTGATCCGGCACTCTCGCCCGATCATGTTGCCGGCATCTGTTGAAACCGACGCGCGCAAATTTCGCCAAATCGGCGAACTACGGGCGTTGGGCTACGTGCTGGGCATCCTCGCCAACCACGAGACAGGGCGCCCAGTTGGGCACCGTGATTTCTTCCGTAATTACCGGTGACGTTTAATAAAGGAGCAACCATGACCACGCAGCAGGAATCGACTTTTGAAACGGACCCGGTTGGGAACCCCGATTTTCCGGGCTACGAACGTCGAATCAACCGCCGCGACCTCTTCACCGGTGCCGGCGCAGTCGCCTCGTTGGCCATGATACCGGCTGCTGCGGCCGAATCGGGCGAAACAACGGAACTTGAGATTGCCAATGAAACGCTGGTCAGCAATTTCTGCAGGGACTATTCGAAACTGGATGTGGAGGTGCTGGCGCCATATCTCGCCGATGACATCATCTATCAGATTTCCGAGACCCAGGGCGTTGTTAACGGACTCGAGGAATACAGGCAACGGCAGAGCGACCTGGACGAACGTTTCGAGATTATAGAGTGGCGAATCCTGAGGTCACACGGCATTGGACCACTGGTCATCAACGAGCGCGTGGACTATTTCATTGCCCTCCCCGGGGCGCGGCAGCCGAACATGCGATTTGCGGTCGCGGGATACTTTCTTGTCGAGGACGGCAAAATTC
>JAPUGB010000143.1 GCA_027293165.1 Gammaproteobacteria bacterium | reverse complement strand
CAAATCGGCGACGAAGTGTTTGGTCGGTCAACGAATGGGTCCGGCAAATGCTATGCCGAGTATGTTGTGCTCAAGCCTGGGACTGTGGCGCTGAAGCCGGAGCAGATCATCCATGCAGAGGCAGCCGCGATACCGCTCGCGGCGTTGACCGCACTTAATGGCTTGAAAAACTTCGGCGCACTTGCGCCCGGGCAGCGGGTTCTGATCGTCGGCGGCTCCGGCGGGGTCGGTACCTATGCCGTGCAGATCGCCAAACACATCGGCGCTGAGGTAACCGCTGTCTGTAGTACCGGCAACGTCGATCTGGTCCGCGAACTTGGGGCGGATCGGGTGATCGACTACACCCAGCAGGACCCGCTGGAGACCGATGCACCCTATGATCTGATCTACGACACCGTCGGGGTGCTGAAATACGCCGCCGCAAGGGAAAAACTGACCGACGCAGGCGTGTATCTGACGCTGGTACCGGTCGACGGGATCGATTTCATGTACCCGGGGCAGACCGAGCGCAAACCCAGGGGCGGTTACTTTCTTATATGGACGCCGACCGCCGCGGACCTGGTCATACTCGCGGACTGGGTACGCGATGGAAAACTACGCTCGATCATCGACAGCGAATATTCCCTGGATGCGATTCGTGAAGCGCACGAGCGTAGCCGGACCGAGCGCGCACGCGGCAAAATCGTCGTAACGCTGAAGCCCTGATACGCGGGGCATGCGACGGCAGCGGAGCAGGCAACACTACTCGTTGAGGCAGGTGAATCCGTTGATTTAGCGTAACTGATCGATGACGCGTTCACCGATGATCTTTAGTCCATCCATCGGGTCATCGTGCAGGCGAAACGCGATCTCGGTCAGCCCGGCCCGTTCGAACGCGCGAAAGCGCTCGATCTCGCGATCCAGGTCCTCGAGCCCGCCGGTAGAGGTCAGAAGCTCGGCCAGCTTGCTGCGCAGTTCCGTCGGCACGCCGGGAACATCGTCGGAGTTGGTGAAATAGGCGTGGACGAAGTTATCGAAGTTGGACGTAATCGTTTCAACCTCGTCTTCGTCCAGAAAAATCTTCAGCATGTCGCCGTCGAGTTTGCGGGCACGCCAGGGCAGTTCCTTGCGTGATTCCCGATAGGCAGCCTCCCGGTCTTCTTTGATGTGCCAGCCCCAAAACGTGTTGACGCGAAATTCTTCGGCCGGCTTTTCGCGGCGATCGAGCCCGATCCGGATGTTTTCCATCGCGGAGTCCAGCATTTCCGGGGTATTGCAACCGAGGAACACACCGTCAGCCACGCGCGCTTCCATGCGCATCATCATGTGGCGGTAGGCCGTACCGTAGATGAATGGTGGTGGGGCCTTGAGCCAGTCGTAGGCGCAGGGGTAATTCACGCTGAAAAACTCGCCTTGGTATGGGCGGTCCGAATCGCTGAGCTGACCGTGCGCGGCGGCCAGCACGATTTCAATTGCCTCGCGCACTGCCACCACCTGTTTTTTCGGTTTGCTCAGGCCCATTGCATCGAGATTGCCTTCGCCAGGGCCCATCGCCAGCATCGCGCGGCCGTTGGCGATCTCATTCAGCGTCATCAGGCCATTGACAATTTTTAGCGGGTGCATTTCGAATGGACTGATGGCCAGCGGTCCCATCAGTAGTCGATCCGTCGATTGAGCGAGCGGCACGAGACTCGTGATCGGGTCCCAGTGCGCGAAATAATTGGACATCCAGATACCGCGGACACCGTAGCGCTCGGCAGCCTGTCCGAGTTCAACGATCTGATCGGGGCTCAGGTTCGGCTCGAGAATAAGGTCGACTTCCACGGTGGGTTGCTCCTGTATTTCGCTAAGTCAATTGGGGCGGTGTCGCCATCGTAACCCGAGGCGGATCGGTATCGGCACGCCCAATGGCGTATCCATGAGTTCAATCGTGATCGCCGGTCAACGGGACGAAAAGAACCGGCAGGATTTCGCGCGTCGTAATCGACTGGTCAGCGTGCTTTTCAACCAGGACCAGTTGCTCGGAGGCAAAGCCGCTGCGTAGTGGGATGATCATCCGGCCCCCGGGTCTTAATTGTTCGACCAGCGGCGCCGGCAGTTCACCGGTCGCCGCGGCGACGACAATGGCGTCAAATGGTTGCTCCTCCGGCCAGCCAAAAAAGCCATCCCCAATCCGCACCGATACATTGTCATAGCCGAGGCGAGCGAGCCGTTTGGCGGCTTGCGTGCCGAGCGGCTCCACGATTTCGATGCCGTACACGCTGGCGCATATTTCGGCGAGCACGGCCGCCTGGTATCCGGATCCGGTGCCGATGTCCAGGACCTTGCAATTGGGCGGGAGGTCGAGCAGATCGGTCATGATGGCGACAATATACGGCTGCGAGATCGTCTGGTTGTTGCCGATCGGCAGCGGTTTATCCGCATAGGCCAGGCCGCGCAATGTTTCGGGCACGAATTCATGCCGCGGTACCGTCGCCATGGCCGCGATGACGCGCGGGTCTAATTCTGATTTTCCGAGATACGCGCTGGTCTGCCGTACGTGTTCCTCGATGGTCCGGACCAGTTCGCGCCGTGCATCCGCGTACGGGTCTTCGTGCTCGGTGCAGCGGCCGGTGTCAGGTGCCAGTACCGCGATAACTGAAACCACCAGGCACAGTGCCAATGTCCTGGGGTGTCGGACCCGCATGGTGGATCGTTTGCTCAAAGAGCGGACCACATATCCCATGGCCAGGTCATTTCAGAATCGACCGCCGTATAGGTCTTGCCGATGGTTTCCTTGTCGTCAATGCACTGCAGCAGCAGTCCGGCCAGGTCGGCGCGCGTGATGATGCCCATGGCCGTGCTGTCTTCAGTCAATATGCCGTTCCCGGTGGCTTCCGCTTCTTTCAGTCCGCCCGGTCGGATGATCGTGTAGTCGAGGCCACTTTCGATCAGGTGTTGCTCCGCCTGTTCTTTCAGCGCGATGACGTCTTTCAGAAACCACCGTGAAATCCACGGCGCCCCTTCCTTACTATCGCCCGCGCCAACCGTCGAAATCATGATCAGGCGTCGGCTGCCGGATGCGGCGGCGGCATCGATGATGTTCTTGTTGCCGATATAATCTGGCGGCTGTTCGCAGCGGAAACACCCAATCGTGCTGACCACGGCCCGGTAGGGGCCCTCGGTAAAAGCCGCGTCCACCTCGGCGCGATTCAGCGCATCGCCGGTAACGAGTCGCACGCTCAATTTTTCCAGCTCGCTCAGGTCCGAGCTCGGCCGTACCAGGGCGGTCACCTCGTCACCCCGGGCAACCAAAAGCTTGGCGAGCCTGAGCCCGGTGCCGCGCGTTGCCCCGATGAGCAGGATGCCGGCGTTTGCAGATGCTTGCCTGGCTGAAGAACTGTCAGAGTTTTGGGCGACGACCTCGAGGCTGATGGTCGCGGCGGTGATAGCGATGACGACAGTGATCGATAAGGCCAGGCGACGAAAC
>JAPUGB010000142.1 GCA_027293165.1 Gammaproteobacteria bacterium | reverse complement strand
GTGGGCAGGGACGGCATGCCGCGTATTGCGGAGTATGCCACGCTGAACGCGAATTACCTGATGGCGCGGCTCAGGGAGGCGGGTTTTGAGGCCGCGTTTCCAGAGCGACGGGCCAGCCACGAGTTCATCCTGACATTGAAGAAAGAAGCGAAGTTGCTACACGTCAATACCATGGATTTCGCGAAGGCGTTGCTCGACAAGGATTTTCACGCGCCAACCACGTATTTTCCGTTGCTGGTGCCGGAATGCCTGCTGATTGAGCCAACCGAAACCGAATCCCTGGAAACGCTGGATAGCTTTATCGATGCGATGATTTCGATCGCCGAAGAGGCCAGATCGGACCCGGACCGCACCCGGGGTGCCCCGTACAATACGCCGGTGCGCCGGCTGGACGACGTCAAGGCGGCCCGGCAACTCGATCTTGCCTGGAAAAAGACCGCCTGAACCGGTTTTTGAGGCCTGCGGCACCCTAATCCGGCGCCATTTTGCGGCATAATTGCCTGGTGCCGCCGGACAAAGCGGAGGGAACCGTGGCGACGGCAATTAGTCGGAGTTCTGAGCGTCACGAATCTCAACACACAACCCCCAATCTGTACGGAAGAATGAATTGAAAAACAAAATATCTGGCACGGCCTGGCTTTTCCTGTTCGCGTTTGCAGCGCCCGGACTGGCGGAGGAGCCCGAGTGGGCCGGCACGCTCGAACGAATTTCAACCGGCGTCGTCTCGATAAGGGTCGACAGCACGCGCGCCTTCGACACCGGATGGAACTCGTCCAGCCAGGCTACGGGGTTTGTGGTCGACGCTGAACGTGGCCTGATCCTGACCAACCGGCACGTAGTTACGCCGGGCCCGGTGGTCGCCGAGGCAATCTTCCTGAACAACGAGGAGGTCAGGCTAACCCCGATTTACCGTGATCCTGTGCACGACTTCGGCTTCTTCCGCTATAACCCCGACGATCTCGTTTATATGGAGCCGGCAGAGTTGCCGCTGGTCCCGGGCGCCGCGTACATCGGCCGCGAAATTCGTGTCGTCGGCAATGACGCCGGGGAAAAACTGTCGATTCTTGCCGGCACCATCGCCAGGTTGGATCGCAAGGCGCCGGAATACGGTCGTGGGAAGTACAACGACTTCAATACATTCTATTACCAGGCGGCGTCCGGGACGTCCGGTGGATCGTCGGGTTCTCCTGTCATCAATATCAATGGCGAAGTGATCGCGCTGAATGCGGGTGGCAACAACAATGCCGCCAGCAGTTACTACCTGCCGCTGGATCGGATCGATCGGGCGTTGCGGCTGATCCAGAACGACGAATTCGTGACACGCGGCACCTTGCAAACGGTGTTCGAACGCAGCACCTACGATGAATTGCGCCGTCTGGGCCTGACCGCGGAGACGGAGGATCTCGTCCGATCCGCGAGCCCCGACCAAACCGGCATGCTGACTGTAAGACAGGTAATTCCGCAATCCCCGGCAGCCGGAAAAATCGAGCCCGGCGACATACTGCTGCGCGTCAACGATCAACTCATTACCGAGTTCATCCCGCTGGCACACATTCTGGATGCCAGTGTCGGCGAGAATGTGACGATCGAAGTCGAGCGCGGCGGGCGTAACATCACACATATTTTGCGGGTCACTGACCTGCACGAAATTTCACCGGACGAGTTTCTGGAGTTTGGCGACGCCATCGTCAACGATTTGTCGTATCAGCAGGCGCGACATTATAACCAGCCGGTCAGCGGCGTATACGTTGCGAATCCCGGCTACGTGCTGTCACGGGCGGCGATTCCCCGCGGCGCGGTAATAACCGAGGTGGGCGGAGATTCGGTCGCCAATATAGCTGAACTGAAGCTACAGCTCGCCGAACTGGCCGACGGTGATCGGACGACAATTCGGTTCAAGACAATCGAAGATCCACGCAACAGCATCGTGCGGTCTGTTGAAATGGATCGCACCTGGTTCCCGGCGCGGTTTTGCGTTCGCGACGACGAGAGCGGTGTCTGGCCGTGCGATGACCTGAGCGCAGGCCCGCCGGCGTCGCCACCCGAGTCCGGCAGCACCCGCTTCACGCGCAGCGGCAATCCGCGGGTGAACGCGATTGCGCCGTCGCTGGTCATGGTGACGTTTGACCTGCCTTACACGGTTTCGGGTGTTGCCGAACGACACTATTACGGCACCGGCCTGATCGTCGATACCAAGCGTGGCTATGTGGCAGTCGACCGGAACACAGTGCCGGTCGCGATGGGCGACGTCACGATTACTTTCGCCGGCTCCCTCCAGGTGCGCGGCAAGGTTGAATACGTGCATCCGTTGCATAACCTGGCCATCGTTACGTATGACCCGGAGTTGATCGGCGATACGCCGGTCCGGGCTGCAAAGTTCTCAACCGACGAGTTGGCAGCCGGGGATGACGTCTGGGTCATCGGCCTGAAAGGCGATCACCAGCTCGTTCACCAGGCCAGCACGGTATCGTCCGTCGACCCAATTAGCCTGCCATTGTCACGGACGATGCGTTTCCGCGACACGAATCTCGATGCGATCGCCCTGGTCAATGCGCCGAAGGATATCGACGGTGTGCTGGTCAACAAAAAGGGCGAAGTGGTGGCCAAGTGGGCCAGTTTCTCCTACCAGACCGGCGGTGAGTCGGGACAGTTCAACCGGGGCATTTCCAGTGAACTCGTAGAGGAGTTCGTTGAGGTTGTCCAATCCGGCCGTCCGGTATATTCACTCGAGATGGAACTCGGCTACACGCCCCTGTTTGCTGCGCGGAAACTGGGTCTGGATGAAGACTGGCTCGAGAAACTGGAACAACACAATCCCGGCAAGCGGCGTGCGCTGAGCATTACACGGCTGGTCGCCGGAGCGCCCGCGGCGGAGGTGCTTAAAAACGGTGACATGATCCTGGCGGTTGACGCCAAAGTCGTGACGACGTTCAGGGAACTGGAGCGAGCCGTACAGAAAGACCGGGTGGATCTTACGGTATGGCGGGACGGCACAGCGATGGACCTCGAAATTGAGACCGTTGCACTGGACGGTGTGGGGATCGAATGGGCAGTATCGTGGGCAGGCGCATTACTTCAGGACCCGCACCGTGCAATGGCTGCACAACGCGGCATTGAGGAAACCGGCGTCTACGTTGAGTTTTTCAACTACGGTTCGCCGGCGACTAGCTACGGACTGTGGGCCGGG
>JAPUGB010000141.1 GCA_027293165.1 Gammaproteobacteria bacterium | reverse complement strand
CCGTCCGGTGCGGCCGAGATCGTCGTTCCGGATCGCAAGGACTTGTTAGGCGCGCTGCAATTGCAAACCAGCCGCGCCGCTGCCGCTACCCGCCGCATGCTGCTGGCCAGCGCTGAGAGCCTGCGGCAGCTTGGGGGCCGGCTGGCGCGTAGCCACCCCGGCGCCGTCCTGCAGCGGCTGGCACAACAGCTGGACGATTTGAGCCGCAAACTGATCGCGGAACTCGGGCACAAGCTGACGAACATGGGCTGGGAACTCGGTATGTTGCGGCGGCAGCTGACGGCGACGTCACCGCTCAGCCCGCTGCGGTATCGGGCGGCCGGCCTTGCAACGACGCGGGTCAGATTAACGAACTCGATCCGCCAGCACCTGGATGCCGTGGCCAAGCGGCTTGCAGTTGCCGCGGCCGGCCTGCAGGCGGTCAGTCCACTGGCAACCTTACAAAGAGGCTACGCCATTGTTACTGATGCGAAAACCGGCGCCGTCGTTCGCGATGCTGGCGTGGTCAGTAAGAATGATCGGATTGAAGCGCGTTTGGCGCACGGCAGTTTGCAGGCCGTGGTTGACAAAACGCGACCGGACTAGACCGCCCTGGTCAATCGGTTGAAAAAAAACTTTGCACCGTCGGTCTGAACCGATCCATATCCACCAGAAAAGAATCGTGTCCCTGGATCGAATCCAGTTCCTGATAATCAACGGTAACGCCAACACTCTTTAATTCGTCGGCTAAATGACGTTGCTGCTCAACCGGAAACAGGTAGTCAGACGTCACCCCAATAATCATGGTGCGCTCGGCATCCACCGTCGCCAGCCCGGCCGCGAGCGTCCCCCCGTGCTCGGCCACATCGAACAGATCCATCGCCCGCGATAGATACAGGTAACAATTGGCGTCATACTGGCCGGTGAATTTCCTGGCATGTGCCTCGAGATACGCTTCGATCTCGAAATCCAGCGCGAATGGATTGCCCGATTGACGCTCTTCCGCGACACGCTCGCGCCCAAAGCGTTGCTCCCACTCCTTTGCTGAACGGTAGGTTATCATCCCGAGCTTGCGCGCCAACCGCATTCCGGTTACCGGGCCTTCGCCCAGCGGATAGTTGCCATCGTGCCAGGCGGGGTCCCGGCGGATCATTTCCCGCTGTAGCGAACGCAGCGCAATAGCAAATGGCCTGGAACGCATTGCGGACGAGATCAGCAGCAGGCTGCGTGCCGACCCGCTGAATTGCATCGCAAATACCAGAGCGGTCATACCACCCATCGACGCACCAACAACCGCATCGAGACGGTCGACACCCAAATGATCCAGCAGAGCTTTGCCGGCGCTGGCCACATCTTCCAGCGTCAGCACCGGAAACGACAACCGGTAGGGCTCGCCGGTTGTTGGATCCGTCGTGGCGGGCCCGGTCGAGCCAAAGCAACTTCCGAGTGAGTTTATGCAGATAACAAAATAACGGCCCGTATCGATCGGACGCGACGGCCCAACCATCTCCTCCCACCACCCGGGCGCGGGATCTTCAGGTGAGGAACTCGCGTGCGCCGACGGCGACAGCCCGGTAAAGAGCAGCACTGCGTTGTCGCGTGACGGACTTAAGTCACCCCAGGTCTCGTAGGCGATTGCGGGTCGCTCGAGCTCGCCTCCCCGGCGCATCCGGAAAGTTCCGGGGTATTCAAATATACGTCGTGCTGCGCCCATTGAATGATTCGTCCGTCCGGTATCGGTGACTATTATGCTTGAGCAGGCCGGTCACGGTCGGCATCGGTTGGTTATAACTTCATAACAGGTCATTTGGCTGCATTTGCTCGCGCCTAGCGACCCCGACGTTTTCGGTGTGCTCTGAGGCGTTGACGCCGGCGCAATTGTCTGGGGCTAAGGCGGTTGCGCAAGCCGGCAAAAGGGTTGCGGCTGGTTTTGAATTGCAGGCGCACCGGCGTGCCGCGCAGTGAGAACGCCCGGCGAAATCGTTTGGTCAAATAACGTCGGTAGCTGCCGGGCACCTTACTGGTCTGGTTACCATGAATAACTACTATCGGCGGGCGTTTACCGCCCTGATGGGCATAACTCAGTTTGATTCGTCGTCCCTGCACCAGCGGCGGCGGATGCGCCGTGACGGCCTCCGTCAGCACCTCGGTAAGCGAACGCGTGGACAGGTCCCGCTGCGCCGCCTCTGCGGCCACTTTCGCACTCTTCAGCATTTCGAAAATCCCACTGCCGTCAAGTGCAGACACGAAGTGATAGTCGACGAAATCGAGAAATGGCAGTTTTCGGTCGAGCTGCTGATGCACTTCAATGCGCTGATCTTCCGGCAAACCATCCCATTTGTTGAGCCCAATTGTCAGGGAGCGGCCTCGGTCTAGCACGAGACCAATCAGCGAAACGTCCTGATCGGTAAGGCCATCGCAGGCATCCAGCAATACGATGACCGCATCGGAGTCTTCAACAGCCTGCAAGGCTTTTACAATGCTGAATTTCTCAATCGAGGCCTTGACCCGGGAACGACGGCGTATACCGGCCGTATCGACAAAAACATAGCTGCTGCCGCCGGATTCGAAGGGAACATAAATGCTGTCGCGAGTCGTCCCCGCTTCACCAAACGCCAATAGTCGATCTTCGCCCACAAATCGATTTATCAACGTGGACTTACCAACGTTCGGTCTACCGACGACTGCAATCCGCATGCCAATCGGCTGCGCCGGCGAACCTTCATCAACATCCGGCTTCGGACAAACTGCCAAAGTGTTTTGCACAAGGAGCTCAATCCGGTCGCCGCGGGTAGCGGATATCGCGATTGGGTCACCGAGCCCTAACTGGTAAAACTCGGCGGCGCTTTCATCGGGGGGCTGACCTTCAGCTTTATTCACCGCCAAAACAACCGGTTTGCCGGTTCTGCGAACGAGCCCTGCTGCATACTCATCGCCGGGGTTTAGCCCATCCTGCGCGTCAACCATCAACACGACAACGTCTGCCTCGTTAACGGCAAGTTGCACCTGATCGGCCATCAGGGCACTCAACCCGCCGGAGCTCTCTATCAAGCCGCCGGTGTCAATGATGATTGCAGGAGAAGGCATCGCCTCCGCAAAACCGTATTGGCGATCTCGCGTCAGACCAGGATAGTCTGCTACGAGCGCGTCCCGGGTCCCGGTCAAGCGATTGAACAGTGTGGACTTGCCGACGTTAGGCCGGCCAACGAGAGCAATTGCAGGAAGCAGTGTTTTAACTCTCCCGTTTTGGCGCGACGCCCCTGAAAGCGATGAGTTTTCCACCATCGGTGACAACATAAAGCGTATCACTAACCACGAGCGGCGCCGTGGTAATTCGATCCGATCCCGCGCGAACCCTCGTTTGCAGCTCACCGGTAGTCGGATCGAACCAGTGGAGATATCCCTCGAAATCACCAACTACCACGGAACTGCCGAAGGCTGCCGGGCCGGTAATGTCGCGATTGTGCAAAACGTCCTTCTGCCAAAGTTCACGACCAGAACGACGGGCTACGGCGACGAGCTGGCTGTGTTGGCCGGATATGTACAGGTTGTTAAAATCTGCAGCCAGGCCAGCATAACTCGACATTTCGCGTGACCACAACAGTTGACCTGATTCAATGGCGATCGATGCCAAACGTCCTTGGTAACCAACCGCGTATAGGTCATTTCCAACTGCCTGAACCGTCGCATTGAGATCGGCAAGCCGTTCGATTTCGGTGCGTCCCTGAGGCGGGTCCAGCAACAGGTTCCAGACTTGTCCGCCATCGGAAAGATCGTAGGCTGCCAGCCGACCATTATCGAAACCGGAAATCACCAGGCTGTTGGTAACCACCGGCGCAGCAGTACCGCGCACCGATAGTCGTGGGACCGACTGTTGTACTCCCCAGACCTGGCGTCCATTGTCGATGTCGAGCGCGGTAAGTTTTCCATCTACGGTCCGAATCAAAACCAGATTCCCCGACAGTGCCGGCTTCGCCAGCACTTCGCTGGAGACCTGGACCCGCCATAGCTCAACCCCGTTTTTTGCATCCAGAGCTATCACGTCCCCGTCATTGGAGCCGACAATAACGTGATCGGGCCCAGCCACCGGCCCAGCCGACAACGGCACGTCGGTCTTGTTTCTCCAAATTCTGCGGCCTTTTTCCGGGTCATAAGCTGCGACGCGCCCGTCATGGGCCGCGGCAAAGATATGCACACCGTTCGAAGCCGGCGCTAAGGCCAGGCGCAAATTCTCGCTACCGCCCCCGACGCTTGTGCTCCAAAGCTTTTTGACTTTCAGCGTCGACTTGAACTTGATCAGATCCGCTGGTGGATCTTCATCCTTATCACCGCCGAAAAGGCCGCAGGCGCCGAGCGCAATGACAAGGGGAACTGCGGCCATGTAGCGCCACCACGCGTGCCGGCGCTGAGCAGAAGGTGCTAAGTAGGCCAGGCAACTCATTCGCCCTCCGGCAAATCGTTTTCAGCAGCAGCATCCGGTGAGGATCCGATGCTGTCATTGCCCGCCTCGGTCGCTTCTACAGCCGGCACCGCCAGGTTCAACGACGCCGGGCCCAGATCGTCGAGCTTTGCCCGCACCAGCGCCCGTTCAATCGCGCCCGGTGCAGCCATGAACAATGCTTGCTCATACTCGGCACGCGCCTCATCGAACCGCCCCATTCCAAAAAATACGTCGCCCCGAACATCGTGGTATTGCGGCATAAAAGCAGATGGCTCCACGGGTGCCAGAGATGCCAACGCGGCATCGTATTCGCCTTGATGCAGCCTGACCTTGGCGAGCCGCAGGCGCGCTATGTGGCGAAACTGCGCGTTATCGCTCTGCGCCAGCAACAACTCCAGTTCGTCCGCTGCTTCCACCGGCGAATTGCGGTCCATATGCATTTTCGCCATCGCGAGCCGCGCCTGATCAATGTAGGGTGACCGGGAGTATTCATCCGTAAGCACCAACAGTTGCTCAGCAGCTTCGTTGGCGCGACTGCCGCCAATCGAGAGAATTAGCTGCTCATAAGCAGCGGACGCATTCTCTGCCTGTTCCAGCTGATAGTCCTGCCATTGCCTCCAGCCAAACAGGCCGCCAATGCCTATAACGAGCCCGGCAATCACGAAAGTTCCATTTTCCTTCCACCAACGCTGTAACTTTTCCGTCTGTTGTTGGTCCGTCAAATACTCGTCCACATCATCTCCGTTTAACGACTAGTTTGTATTAGTTGACGACTGCAGAAAGTCGACAATCGCCGTGTTCAAATCAGCCAGGGCAACCTGTTTCTGAATGCCTTCCTCGCGCAGCGCTTTCAGTCCGATCAATTCGGACTTGAGCTCCTCTTCGCCGAGGATCAAAGCCAATGCCGCCCCGCTCCGGTCGGCCCGTTTGAACTGCGACTTGAACCCTCCGCCACCGCTGTTCATCTCAACGCACAGATTCGGGTGTTCAGACCGCAGGGTCTCGGCGATCCGAAATCCAGTTCTCGATGCTTCGTCACCGACGGCGACTATGTAGACGTGGCGTTCGTTGCCGGCGTCAGTGCGTCCCGACAATTTATGCAATTCGACCAGCCGTTCCATGCCGATAGCCCAGCCGATTGCCGGGGTCGACTTGCCACCAAGCTGCTCGACCAGACCGTCATAACGGCCACCCGAACATATTGCCCCCTGGGACCCAAGCCGGTCGGTTACCCATTCGAAAACCGTCCTCGTGTAATAGTCCAGCCCGCGCACCAGCCGGGGATTAACGGTGAACGCTATGCCAGCGTCGCTGAGCAGTTGCTGCAGGACCTCGAAGTGGTTGGCAGACGCCGAATCCAGATATTCATTGATCTTTGGTGCCCGCTGAATCACCGGCTCCATCTCCGGGTTCTTGCTATCGAGGATTCGCATTGGATTGCGGTGCAACCGCTGCCGGCTGTCTGCGTCCAAAACGTCTTCGTGGGACGAGAAATACTCGGTGAGCACATCACGATATTTCTTTCGCGATTGCAGAGTACCCAGTGAATTCAGTTGCAGTTCAACAGCGTCAAGCTTCAGCTCGGACCAAATACGGGCTGACATCATAATTAATTCGGCATCGATATCAGGGCCCTCGTAACCTAGCGCCTCCACATCGAACTGGTGAAATTGCCGGTAACGTCCCTTTTGCGGTTTTTCGTAGCGAAACATGGGACCGGCACACCATAGTTTCTGCTTCTGATTGTGCAATAGGCCATGACTGATGCCGGCGCGGACAATCCCGGCGGTTGCTTCCGGCCGCAAGCTAATACTTTCGCCATTCCGATCGGCGAAAGAGTACATCTCCTTTTCGACGATATCGGTGACCTCGCCGATCGAGCGCTCGAACAATTCGGTGCGCTCCACGATCGGGATCCGAATTTCCTGATATACATAGGCCTGCATCGTCTGCTGCAGCACGGCTTCTACCGATTGCCAGATTTGAGTATCACCAGGCAACACGTCGCCCATTCCCCGGATGCCCTGAATCTGCTCAGCCATCGACGTGTGCCTTAGGGCTGGATGTCCGGTTGAATGTCAAATCGGGCGATGTTGCCCCGTCGAGCGCCGGAAGATATTGAGTACTCGGAACCGTCAACCAAAACCTCGACACCTGGCGCGTTGCCCAGAAAAACGCCTATCGGAGGCTCGCTGCTCAGTTCCCGTCGCGTGCCGGCGCGTTGCAATCCATACAGAATGCGACGGCCGGTAGGATCGGTGATCTCCGCCCAGGAGTCCTCGCTGAAGATCAGACTCAGGCGCATTCCACCAGCATCAACAGTGGCAGGACCGGAACTCGCCGACACCGTGACGCGCACAGATTGTTGCGCCGCGGGTTCGGGTAAAAATACCGGTTCCGGTGCAATGACGGCAGCAGCCATGCTGCGGTCCTCGGTTGCCGATGGAGGCGTTGCGGCCCCGGCGCCGGTGACCGGGTCGGGAATAGGCGGCGGCAAGGTCTCGTCCACCGACTCAGACGCCTGTTGCCCTGCTTCGGCGCCGCTTGGCACACCGGGCGCCTGCGCTTCCGGGGCAAGCTGCTGTTGCCGAATGCGGCCGGCATCCCGCTCCGTAGCCCCTTCATACAGGTAGACGGCGACCAGCAAAGCCGCAACAATGACCATCGCCCAGAAACTCCACAGCGCCACGTTGACGCGTCCGGACCATTGCTGCCTATCCACGGTGGCCGGTAATTCGTCTATCGTTGGGTCGAGCTGCCGGTACGTTTCGATGACATCGTCCGGCGACAACCCCAGCAGTTCTGCATAACTCCTAAGGTGTCCTTTAACGAATACTGCGGCCCCGAGGGCCTCGAATTGCTCAGCCTCAAGCGCCGCAACTACGGTCTTGTCCAGGTGTAGCGTGCGCGCCGCTTGCTCCAGACTAATCGCTCGCTCTTCGCGTGCTGAGCTTAGTTGCTCGCCCAGAGAGACAGCACCGCTACCCTCCCGTCCGTCGGAGCCTGCGTTTGTCTCATTAACCGGCATCGCGTTCTTGTTCCAGTAACATCCGGGTTTCAACGGAGATCGGAAATTCGGATTTCAGACGCTGGCCGTAGATTTCGGCGGCCCTCGCATCGCCAAGCGCTGTTTCTATCTGAACGCCCAGCCAGAGGACGGCGGGGCTCACACCAATGGTCGTGATGTACCTCTCGAGAAATCCCCGTGACTGCAGGTAGTTGCCCTGCTGAAACGAAACATCGCTCAATTGCAGGAGGAGTTCGCTGGAAGTCAAGTCCAGCGCCAACCCTTGACGAAAGTAGTCTTCTGCCATTTTCAGGTCAACTTTTCTGGCGCACACGCCGGCGTTCGTAAACAGCATGACCCGGTTGGGATACAGCGGATACTTGAGAGCCCTGTCGAAGTAGCGAAGCGCATCATCGGGTTCGTTCCGCCGCAGGCAAAGAAAAACGCCCAGGGCATTCAGCGCATTGGGATCGTCCCCTGCCAGGCGGGCCGCGCGGCGATACTCATCCTCTGCCTCATCGATGGCGCCTAGACGCTCGTAAACGAGCCCCAGGGCGCTGTGCGCCGTAGCGAGTTTGGGATTGCCATCGACTGCTTTTTCGAGCTTGAGCCGTGCCAGTGCATAATTACCCTGCCGCAGGTAGGCAATGCCGAGTTCCTGATTGATCTGAGCAGCTTCTTTCGGGTTCGCCATCAGCGGCGCATCCCCGGTCACTTCCGTCGTCACACAACCGACCAGGCCCAGTGTCGCCACCAACGCCATCGTCCGTAGATAGGTCATGAATGAGTCACCGTGTGAATGGATTTCTGTGCCATAGGTATACGCACGCGATTATCGATAGAGCCCGCCAATTGTCCGCAGGCCGCATTGATATCATCGCCGCGTGTTCGCCGCGTAATGGCGATGATCCCACGATCGAGCAGTGCCTGCCGAAAATCATCAATGACCTGCTGTGGTGAGCGTTGATAAATCGTCCCTGGAAAGGAGTTGAATGGAATCAGATTCACCTTGGCCGGCTTACCAGCTAACAGACCCGCCAGGCGGGTGGCATCTGCCGGCGTATCGTTTACGCCATCCAGCATCACGTACTCGAAGGTTATCTCTCTCGAACGCGTTTCACTGGCGTAGTTCCAGCAGGCAGCCAACAGCTCTTTGATCGGGTGGCGCCGATTGATGGGGACAAGCTCATCTCGCAACTCATCATCACTCGCATGCAGGGAGACGGCCAGCGCTACATTGGTCAGCTTTGCGAGACGAGCTATCTGTGGTACCAGCCCGCAAGTGCTGACCGTAACCCGTCTGCGCGACAAAGCGAGGCCGAAATCATCGGTCAACAAGTCACACACCTCCGCCACCTCGCGCAAATTTGCCAGAGGCTCTCCCATACCCATAAAAACAACGTTCGAGATCCCGTTTGCAGCAGTTTGCGAATCCAGCGCGCACCGCGCAACAATGATCTGACCGATAATTTCGGCGGCGCTCAGATTTCGATTGAAGCCCTGTTTCCCCGTTGCACAGAACGAGCAATCCATTGCACAGCCAGCCTGTGATGAGATGCACAGAGTGCCGCGCCGGGGTTCTGGAATGTAGACCGTCTCAATTTCCTGGCCACCGCCTATGTCAAGCAACCACTTCAGGGTACCGTCGGTGGCCCGTTGCAGCTTCTTGACGCGTGGCAGCTCCGTGTCCACCGTCGTCATCAGCGAGGCTCGCAGGCCGACGCTTAGATCGGTCATCTGAGCAGGATCGATAATCGCCCGCCCGTACATCCAGCGCATCATTTGCCTGGCACGGTACGGACGTTCGCCGCGCTCTACGAAATATCGTTCGAGAGTGCCTCGGGACATGCCCAACAGATTGACAGAGGGTGAAGACACGCTAAAAACGAGTTCGCGTACATATTGCGTCGGCATCAAAAAAGAAATCGATTTCAGCTGGTGCCGTGTCAGGCCCATCGGAGCCATGCACAATATTCTCTTCAATACTGCTCGCGTAGTCGGCCCGGATCGTACCGGCGGCGGCTTCGTCGGGAATGGTGGCACCCATGAGTTCCCGATTCAAGGCGATGGCATCATCACCCGCGAGCACCTGTACGACGACAGGTCCTGAAGTCATATACGTCACCAGGTCGCGAAAAAACGGTCGTTCCCGATGCACAGCATAAAATCCCTCGGCCTGATCGCGCGACAGATGCATCATCCTGAGGGCAATGATCTGCAGTCCCACCTGTTCGAAACGCCGGGAAATTTCACCGATGAGATTCTTCTCAACTCCATCGGGCTTAACAATCGATAAGGTTCTTTCTTCCATCGTCCCCGAACCCGTAGCCTAGACACTGAAACTTTCGCCACAGCCACACTCCCCGGACGCTTTGGGGTTGCGAAACTTGAATGCCTCGTTCAGGCCCTGCTTGACAAAATCGATCTCGGTTCCGTCAATCAGATCAAGGCTCTCCCGGTCGACGATAACGGCGATACCCCCATCCTCGAAGACGATGTCGTCGGTTTCGATGCTCTCTGCGTAGTTGATGACGTAGGCAAAACCCGAACAGCCGGTCTTTTTTACGCCCACTCGCAGGCCGACTGCCGTCCCGCGCTTCGCGATGAACTCGCGTACCCGCTCGGCCGCGCTATCTGTCAACGTAATTGCCATTGTGTTCTCGAGCTCCCGTCTGCCATCCGTCAAAACATTCCCGCAAAGCATCTTGCAATATCAATAGCTTACCAGCTTTTTCAACAGGAATGGTCAACTCATCGGTCAACCAATCGGGCGCAAAGTTTAGCAGTTCCCCAACGGGAGCACCCGCCAGCTTTTCCGTCGTCCGACAGCATGCAGCTATTGTATGCGGGCAGCCATAGGCAAGGAATCTGACCGCCTCCAGCTGGCCCGCCTCAACGCGTGCCTGAATGATAATCCAGGTTCCGCGTTCTACCGAACCGGCTTCGCCCTGAATCTGATGCGGCGCCAAGCTTTCCGCGGATCCTAGGTTGACCGGCTCGCGAAAATAGCGTTCGACTTCGGGCGAATACTCCAAGGGAATCTCACTATCGCCCGGTGGCGTCGCCGCGCCGGCTCACAGCGAAGCATCGTCGGGGTGTGGAACAGCTCTCCACTGGATCAGCCGGTTGCGATCGCGTGGCGATCCGGAAGCATGCCATGCAAATGATCAACCGCCTGTCGGAAGGATGCTGCTGCAAAATCAACTTCTTCCGAGGTTGTGAACCGGCCCAGGCTGAATCGGATGGAACTGTGCGCAAGCTGATCAGAGCGGCCCAGGCTGCGCAGTACATAGGAAGGCTCATCGGTAGCCGAGTTGCAGGCTGCGCCACTGGTAACGGCCAGATCACGCAAGCCGAATATCAGACTTTCCCCTTCTACCCCGCCGACACTGACGCACAGTATGCTGCAGAGTCGCCGCTGCGGATGGCCATTCAGCGTGACGCCCGGCACGGTGCGAATGCCGTCCCACAGTCGATCGCGCAAGCTTGCGATGCGGGCGGTATCTTGGTCCATGGCACGGGCGGCCAGTTCGAACGCTTCGCCCATACCGACGATCTGATGCGTCGGCAGGGTGCCCGGCCGCAACCCGCGCTCCTGGGCACCACCGTGCATCAGCGGCTCAATTCGACGCAATCGCTGCCTGTTCAGAAACAGCGCGCCGATGCCCTTGGGCCCATACAGTTTGTGAGCGGTTACTGACAACAGGTCGATGCACTGGCGCTGGACATCGAGCGGCAGGCGGCCGGCACTCTGCGCCGCATCCACGTGAAATAACACGTCTGCCTCGCGGCATACTGCACCGATGCCGGCAACATCCTGGACGACCCCGATCTCGTTGTTCGCGTGCATGATCGAAACCAAAATCGTATCGGATGCGATTGCAGCCTTGACCGCCTTCGGCGCGATCAGCCCATTGCGATCAGGCTCCAGATAGGTAACCCGGAACCCTTGCTGTTCGAGGTGCCGGCAAGTCGACAGTACCGCCTTGTGTTCCGTTGCGGACGTCACCAGGTGCCGCCCTCGAACACGGCGGTACGAAGCGGCGCCGATCAATGCCAGATTGTCGGACTCGGTCGCCCCGGAGGTCCAGATGATCTCACCGCCGGTAGCATTGATCAGCGCTGCCACCTGATCGCGGGCAGCTTCGACCTGCGCCTGCGCCTTACGTCCAAGCTCATGGGTGTCGGTCGAGGGATTACCAAAACCGTCGCGGGACCGCAGGCATCGCACCATGGCGTCGGCGACCCGTGGATCCAATGGCGTGGTAGAAGCATTATCGAGATAAACCGGCAGTTCCATCAACTGGCCCCGCTGCTGCAATCAGAGACAGCGGTCTCCGGGTTGCCGGGGACATCGGAAGCGTCTCCCGAGCCCGGTGCGACTGCGCTCAATATGCCGCGCATGATATTTAATTCGTTCTGATCCAACCGGGCACGATTGAACAACCGACGTAAGCGTCGCATCAGGTAACGAGGATTATCGGCCTTCAGAAATCCGGCACCAAGCAGCACCCGCTCAAGATGCTTATAGAACAACTCCATATCGCCGGAACTCGCTGGCGGCGACTCCGGATCCTGTGCTGCGTCCGCGTACCCTTGCGCAAGCCGCAATTCATATGCGATGACCTGAACGGCCATGGCAAGGTTCAAAGAACTGTAATCAGGGTTTGCGGGTATATATGCGGTTGCGTTGCAAAGGTCCAGTTCCGTATTGCTGAGCCCTGCACTCTCCGTTCCGAATACGATCGCTGCTGGCATCTGTCCGCAATGTGCCAACAGTTCAGCCGCGCACTGTCTGGGACTAAGTTCTAACGAATCCAAGCGACGCCGCCTCGCGCTCGCACCAACAATCAGACCGCAATCCGCAACCGCGTCTGCTAGACTGCCGACCACGCTGGCGGCCGATAACACATCCAAGGCGCCCGATGCGCGGGCATCCGCATCCGGACTGGGGAAATTCCTGGGATTCACCAATACGAGGTCTGAAAAGCCCATGTTTTTTATCGCGCGCGCACTAGCGCCCACATTGCCCGGGTGTGTCGGCTGATAGAGTACAAATCGAACAGGGAAAGACATGATCAGGTCCGGTGTTTATTCAGGTCCAGGCACCCACACGGTGCGGCCCACTCTCGGTTTGCTATTCTACCCTGACAGTTGCCCCCGGGCGTTTCCGCAACGATAAGATCGCATGCAGGCATTATTGAACACGGCTGTTGAGGCTGTCCGGAAAGGCGGCGACACAACCCTGCGCTACTTCGGTCGCCCCGGCGGACTCGAAATTGTCCGCAAATCCCAAAACGAATACGTCACACAAGCGGATCACGCTTCAGAGCAAATAATTATCGAGACCATCCACCAGCGCTATCCCGAGCACGCGATACTGGCTGAGGAAAGTGGCGGCACCGGCAGCAGCGATTTTGAGTGGATCATCGACCCGCTCGACGGTACGACGAATTTCATTCACGGATTTCCCGTATTCGCAGTCTCGGTCGGGTTGCGTGTCAAAGGCCGTCTCGAAGTGGGCGTTGTTTACGATCCAACCCGTCAGGAAATGTTCACCGCAATTCGGGGACAGGGCGCCCAACTGGACGGGCGCCGCATCCGAGTCAGTGGACGCAAAACTCTGGATGGCGCCCTGATTGGCACCGGCTTCCCGTATCGGGCCAGTCGCAAATGGATGTCCGAATACCTGGAAATGTTTCAGGATGTCATGCAACAAGCGGCGGGCGTACGCCGACCCGGTGCTGCCGCGCTCGATCTGAGCTATGTGGCGGCTGGACGGCTCGACGGTTTCTGGGAATTCGGGCTGCAAATTTGGGATATTGCAGCCGGCGTATTGCTGATTCGGGAAGCCGGCGGGCTGGTCAGCAATCTGACGGATGACGGCGACTACCTGGAGACCGGCAATCTTATCGCCGGCACGCCCAAGGTGCATAAAGAGCTGGAGCGCATGCTGCGTCCGCGGCCGAGCCAAGAAGCCGGTCAGGGGTGACGCCGGCCGCTAGCCAGCTTCGGGTGACGCTCTGATTAGACACGCACCTACGGCAGGCCGTCGGCATCCTCGAGCTTTTTCGGTGGCATCAGATCTACGGGACTGACCTGCAAGGCGAGCGCCGTCGCGCCAGCCGTATAGATCGATGAATAAGTACCGACCACGACCCCGATGATCAATGCGGTCGCGAAACCACGGACTGCTTCGCCGCCAAGCCAAACTAAAGCAGTCAGCACGAGCAGCGTTGTCAGACTGGTTATCAACGTGCGCCCCAAAATTTGGTTGATTGAGGAATTCATGATCGCATCGGCCGTACCGCGGCGCATGCGGCGGAAATTTTCGCGAACACGATCAAACAGAACGATCGTGTCGTTTAGTGAATACCCGATGACCGCCAGGATAGCGGCTAGCACAGACAAATCGAATGGAATCTGAAAGGCCGAAAATATTCCCAGCGTGATAGTCACATCGTGGATCAGGGCGACCACCGCTCCAACGGCGAACTTCCATTGGAATCTAAACATGATGTAGCCAAGGATCATCAGCAGCGCGAACAACATCGCAAGCCCGCCATCTTCGGTCAGTTCCTCGCCCACCTGCGGCCCGACAAACTCGACCCGGCGCAGGCTGACGTCGGCGCCTGAAGCGCGTAGAACCTGCAGAATTTCCTCGCCAAGCTGGCTGCTGTCCATGCCTTCTCGTGGCAGCAGCCTGATCATCACATCCCGCGCAGTGCCGAAATTTTGTACCTGCGCCTCTCCGAATCCTTCGACTCCCAAAGTCCCGCGGATTTGCGCCAGGTCTGCCGCTTCCGGATAACCTACCTCCAGCAGCACGCCGCCGGTAAAATCAATGCCGAGGTTCAAGCCCCGCGTGCTCAACGAAACGATCGAGATAATGATAGCGAGTATCGACAGGGTCGCTGTGACTCGGCGTCTCCGCATGAAGTCGATTGAGGTTGTCTTGCTAAAGATGTTCATAGCTGAACCAATACGCCTAAATCGGAAGCCGCTCGAGCTTCCGACCACCGAAAACCAGGTTAACTATTGTGCGCGTGCCAATGATCGACGTGAACATCGATGTCAGAATCCCGAGCGACAAAGTCACTGCGAATCCCTTAACCGGTCCTGTTCCAAGGACGAACAGTACGACCGCCGCGATCAGCGTGGTGATGTTGGCGTCCGCAATTGTTGATAGGGCCTTTTCGTAACCGGCGCTTATACTCGCCTGCGGGGTGTTGCCGTTGCGGAGTTCCTCTCGGATTCGTTCGAAGATCAGGACGTTGGCGTCCACGGCCATTCCCACCGTCAGCAAGATACCGGCAATTCCAGGCAACGTCAGAGAAGCCTGGAGCATCGACAGCAAAGCGACGATGAATACCAGATTGGTCAACAACGCTAAGTTGGCAATGAGTCCAAACCCGCGGTAGTAAATCGCCATGAATAGCACCACCAAGCCAAAACCGATCAGTATTGCGCGCATTCCCTTATCTATATTGTCCTGGCCGAGGCTTGGTCCGATGGTGCGTTCTTCAACCTTATATATTGGCGCGGCCAGTGCGCCGGCCCGGAGCAGCAGTGACAGGTCTCTGGCCTCGACGATGTCCAGGCCGGTGATCTGAAAATTGCTACTGAAGACGCCGCGTATTGTCGCAACACTGATGACCTGCTTATCTACGCGGGTCACCTCGACGAACTCACCATTTTGCTCAACGGTTTCCCGCCTTTGCTCGACAAACAACACTGCCATCGGTTTATTGAGGTTCTCCCTGGTGGTCATCAGCATGCTGTCAGCACCACGGGAATCGAGCCGGACGAATACGGCGGGAGACGCGGTTTGTTGATCGAAGCCTTGGCTGGCATCGACCAACTGGGCGCCGGTGACAATGCTTGCGCGACGGAGGAGCACCGGAGTGCCCGCCCGATCCATAAACAACTCACAGCCCAGCGGTGCGCGGCCCCGAGCCTGGGCATCGAACGCATTCTGACCTTCGCAGACCAGACGGAATTCCAGGGTCGCGGTCGCCCCGAGGACTCGTTCGGCCTGTGAGGGGTCCTGCACTCCGGGCAACTGAACCACAATTCGGTTGAGCCCCTGACGCTGGACGACTGGTTCCGCAACGCCGAGTTCGTTGACACGGTTTCTCAGCGTGACCGTGTTCTGCTCGATCGCAAAGTTTTGACGATCGCGGATTTGATCCGGCGTCATCGTCACGACCAGGCCACGTTCTCCTTCAACCGTGCCGCGTTTAACAGACATCAAAGGTTCCGCTTCGCTGATCAGTTCCTCCGCCTTATCGAGGTCGTCAGGATCACCCAACCGCACCCGAACCTCATGCCCGACCACGCGCACGTTGCGCCGAATTCGTTCTTCACGTAGCAGCCGACTAAAGTCCTCGGCGTAGCTTTCAAGTCGCTGCGCGATTGCCGCCTCCATATCGACCTCGAACAGAAAATGCACCCCACCCCTTAAATCCAGGCCGAGACTCATTGGGCGCAGGCCAAGCGCGCGCAGCCAATCGGGGGTGCGCGGGGCCAGTGTCAACGCAACCACGTAGCTCCTGCCCAACTCCTGGCGCAAGAAGTCGCTCGCTTTAAGCTGGTCCTCGACCAAATTGAATCGAATCAGCGCCCTGCCATCATCAAGGAAGGCCGATATCTGCCCGATGTTTTCGTCCTCGAGCAACTGCACAAAGAGATCCGACTCGGGTGACTCCAATGCGGCTCCGTCCACACGACTGATCTGAATGGCGGGATCATCACCAAAAAAGTTTGGTGCGGCAAACAGCAGGCCAATGGCTACTGAAGCCGCAACCAGCAGGTTTAGCCAGGCCGGGTAGCGATTCATGAACTAGGAATCAGGTCCGTTCAATCAGGCAGCCTTAACGGTGCCTTTCGGCATGACAGCACTGATCGTATGCCGCTGGACAGTCATTTCAACGCCTTTCGCGACCTCGATGGTCAGGAATTGCTCCTTGACACCGGTCACCTTGCCCAGCACCCCTCCAGCAGTTACCACTTCATCACCTATCGCGAGATCCGAGACCATTTCACGGTGCTTCTTCTGGCGTTTACTCTGGGGTCGAATCAGCAGGAAATAGAAAACTACGAATATCAGTACCAACGGAAGCATGGTCATCCATGTCTCGCCTCCGCCGGTGGAACCCTGCGCCCATGCATCGTCAATTAAAAATCCCATTACATTTCCTGACCGGCAAAAAGGCGCCGTATTATGCCACAGATACCGTTGAATTCTCCTGCTGTTGTCGGAACTGCCGGGCAAAAGCGTCCAGGAATTCTCCTTCGATCGCCGAGCGGATACGGCTCATCAGCTGTAGATAGAAATATAGATTGTGGATCGTATTCAAACGTGACCCGAGAATCTCACCGCATTCGTCCAGATGTCGCAGGTAGGCGCGGCTGTAGTTCCGACAGGTGTAACATTCGCACCCGGGCTGGATGGGTTCCAGATCGTTGCGAAAGCGCGCGTTTCGGATCCGTAAAGTGCCGGTCTCGGTAAAAAGGTATCCATTCCGGCCATGGCGAGTCGGCATCACGCAATCGAACATGTCCATGCCTCGGCAGACCGCGTCGAGGATATCGATTGGTGTCCCCACACCCATTAGGTAACGAGGCCATTCAACCGGCATCTCCGGCGCGATGTGCTCAAGCACAGCATCTCGTTCCTCGCGCGTTTCACCGACCGATAGACCTCCCAGAGCAAGACCATCGAAACCAATTTCCAGCAAACCGCCCAGCGAGTCGGCCCTGAGCTTCGGGTATACGCCGCCCTGCACGATGCCAAACAGCGCTCTGCCGTCATTACTGTTACCGAGTTCATCGAAAGCCGTACGGCAGCGTCGTGCCCAGCGCAAAGACAATTCCATCGACTGTTGCGTCTCCTTGGGCGTAGCGGGATATCGCGTGCACTCGTCGAACACCATCTGGATGTCGCCGCCTAGATGACATTGCACCTCCATCGAAACTTCAGGACTCAGAAAAATCTTGCTACCGTCCTTTGGCGCGTTGAATTCAACACCTTCCTCGCGGACCTGTGTCCGGGAGCCAAGGCTCCAGACCTGGAATCCGCCGGAGTCGGTCAGAATCGGCCGCTGCCAGTGCATGAAACCGTGGAGACCACCGTGCTCCCGGATCACCTCGCTACCGGGACGAAGCATCAGGTGAAAGGTATTTCCCAGCACAATGTCCGCGCCCAGCTGCTCCAGTTCCTCCGGCGTCATGGCCTTGACCGTGCCGTAAGTTCCCACTGGCATGAAAGCAGGTGTTTCGATATCGCCGTGCGCGGTCTGGATGCGACCGCGCCGCGCGGCGCCACTGGTAGACAAAAGTTCGAACCCAAAAGCGCTGGTCATGATCTACGCGTCAGAAACATCGCGTCCCCATAGCTAAAAAAACGAAACCGCTCCCGGACCGCGTGCGCGTACGCCGCTAATATTTCACGCCGATCTCGGAAAGCGCACACCAACATCAGCAATGAAGAGCCGGGCAGGTGAAAGTTCGTGATCATCGCATCAACGACGGCAAACCTGAATCCCGGCCTGATGAACAGATCAGTGTCCCCGCGAAACGGCCGCAGCCGGCCCGACCGGGCAGCTGCTTCCAGCGCCCGAACGACGGTTGTACCGACTGCGACGATTCGGCCGCCGCGCATTTGGGCGGCCACCACGGCCTCACACACGGTATCGGGAACCTCGGCAAACTCCGGGTGCAGACGGCCGCTGTCGAGCTGTGCCTGCCGCACTGGATGAAAGGTACCGGCACCCACGTGTAGCGTCAGCTTGGCTATCTCAATTCCAGATTCTTCCAGCGCCTGCAATAACGGTCGATCGAAGTGCAAACCGGCAGTTGGCGCTGCCACGGCCCCGGGAACCCGCGCATAGACGGTTTGATAACGATCCCGATCGGCGGGCTGATCCGGCCGGTCGATGTAGGGCGGCAACGGGACATGCCCGTGTGCCTGCAAAATCTGATCGACAGGACCGTCGAATTTCAGCACAAAAAAAGCGTCTTCGCGCGACGCCACACGAGCACTTAAGCCACCATCCAGCGTCAGAATGGATCCCGGCTGTGGCGACCGGCTCGACTTGACCTGTACCAATGCCTGCTCAGAGTCGAGGACCCGCTCCAACAGAATTTCCAGCCTTCCGCCACTCGCTTTTTTACCAAACAATCTGGCCGGCAGCACCCGGGTATCGTTCAACACCAGCAGGTCGCCGCGCCTCAGCACACACACAAGCTCGGCGAAACGCATTTCGCGATAGTCCCCGGGCCGATCCGTCAAAGACAGCAGACGGCTGGAACTACGCTCAGCCAGCGGCTTCTGCGCAATTAGCTCGGGTGGCAGTTCATATAGGAAGTCTTGCATCATGAACCGGAATTGTAACGGCCCTCATCTCACTCGGTTGAACCGACGCGGCACCGCACATGGACGCCGCCGCCAAGCCAAGTGTATGCTTGCCGACCGTGCCGGGGTGGCGGAACTGGTAGACGCGCCGGACTCAAAATCCGGTTCTGGAGACAGAGTGCGAGTTCGAGTCTCGCTCCCGGCACCAATCCCGCCGCCCGTGCGCCCAGAAGGGATTCGACTGTGACCCGCAAACCGCTCGGCTCTGAAATCAATTATTGCCCCAACTGCGGCAATTCGGTGACCTCGGAGATTCCACCGGGAGACAACCTGCCGCGTTACGTCTGCCGCAACTGCAGCACGATTCACTACGAAAACCCACGTATGGTCGTCGGCTGTATTCCCAAGCACGGTGGCTCAATCCTGCTATGCAAACGGTCCATCCACCCGCGGCTTGGCTACTGGACCGTACCGGCAGGATTCATGGAATTAGAAGAAACTCTGGCCGAGGCAGCGATTCGCGAAACCTGGGAAGAGGCTAAGGCAAAAGTTATCCTCGGTCCGATGCTTGCCGTTGTGGACGTAACACACGCTAGACAGGTGCATATATTTTTCCGGGCGGATCTGCCTGCAGCCGAATTCGCGGCGGGACACGAAACCTCGGAGGCACGGCTGTTCGGTTTGGCTGAACTGCCCTGGGACGAAATCGCTTTTCCTAGCGTTACGATCGCCCTGAAACAGTTGCTAAAATCCCCAGCCGACGGGGATAATGGCGTTCATCTTGCTCGAGCGCCACGCATCAGGATTTCCTGATCTGAAAAGCCCAAGCCCCCGGGGCGCGATGAATCCAACGAGCGAACAAACCGGTTCTGATCCGGTTGGATTCTGCGGCTTATGGGACTAGAGTACGGCGCTCGAATGGGCCACTCGGGGCCAGCCCACCCAGGAGGATTACGTGACCTTCGTCGTTACCGAAAAATGCATTAAGTGCAAATTAATGGATTGTGTAGAAGTCTGCCCGGTGGATTGCTTTCACGAAGGTCCCAATATGCTGGTCATCGACCCCGACGAGTGCATCGACTGCACCCTGTGTGAACCCGAGTGTCCGGTTGAAGCGATATACGCTGAAGATGAACTGCCTTCCGGTCAGGAAAAATTTCTGGAGTTGAATGTTGAGCTCTCGGCGAACTGGCCGGTTATCACCGAGATCGGTGACGTCCCGGAAGATGCCGATGATTGGGCCGACGTGGAAAATAAGTTCCAGTATCTGGAACGTTGATTAAAGCGCGGCGCGGCGTGCCAACTCCTCTTCAAGGACGCTCACCGGGACATAGCCGCCGATCGATTCTCCTGACTCCAAAAAAATCGCCGGGGTACCCTGAATTCCGATGGCTTTACCGAGTTCGTAATGCTGCGCCACCGGCGTGGTCCCGCAATCCAGCACCTCGAGATCCGCGCCGAGCTTGGCCCTGGTCAGAGCCTCATTACGATCATCAGAGCACCAGACCGAGTTGGCCTTTTGCCAACTCTCGCTGTCCGGGCCCGCGCGAGGAAAAAATAGATACCTGACGCGTATACCCTTCGCGTGCAGGTCTTCCATATCGCGATGAAATTTCCGGCAATACGGGCAGTCAATATCCGTGAACACGGTTAGCGTGTACTTAAACTCGTCCGGCTCGAAAAGGATCATGCTTTCTTCATCAACATCGCTCAATTTTGCTTTCCGAAATGCGTTGCGCTGTGTCTCGGTCAGATTTTCCCGGGTCGTAGCATCGAAGATATCGCCGCGAAACAGAAATCGGCCGTCCTCAGTTGCGTACAAAAATTCCCCTTCAATCTGAATTTCTACCAGTCCCGGAATGGGCGCTGGCCTGATATTCTCGACCTCGATCGGGGCGAACCTGTTGGCGAGTTCTTGATATACCGATGGCGCGGTTTCTTCGTCTGCAGCAACCCCTGAGACAGCCACGGTTTCTTCGTCTGCTGCTATGCCTGAAACAGACAACATGAATAACGCCACGGCTGTAGCACTGACCTGGAACAATCGCATGATTAATATCTCAGCTAGCGAACTCACCCTTTGACCCCATCGCGACATCGTGGTTCAACACCGCCCATGGGCGCGGCGAATTCTATCACAGGGATCAGAATAACTAGGCGCCGCAAAGCACCCGCAGCAACTTTCAACGAATAGTGTGACGGCGGTCACATGTGGCGATACTGTACTGCAACCCAGGCGCGGTGCCGGGGGTATTGTCGGAGGCGACATTGGCACGCCGGAGCCGAGGAAATGCGACCGGCGACGCGCCGGACGTTTAGCAGATGTCGGGGGGTGGCTGAATCAGCCTCTGGGATGGTGCTCGGGATGCAGCTCTTTCATGCGCTCCCGAGCGACGTGGGTGTAGATCTGAGTTGTCGACAAATCACTGTGCCCAAGCAGCATTTGCACCACACGCAAGTCAGCGCCATTGTTTAGCAGATGGGTCGCAAATGCGTGACGCAGTGTATGCGGGGATAGTTTCCGGCCTATATCTGCCTGCTTGGCGTATCTTTTTAT